>NZ_JAPWDU010000004.1:0-300000 GCF_027257155.1 Cerasicoccus sp. TK19100 | reverse complement strand
GTGTCGCACGCGCCGAGGACGACGCCCTGGCCATTCTCGGTAAAGCGCCAGCCGAGCTTGGCGGTGGTGGTCGTTTTGCCGGAGCCATTGACGCCGATCAGGCAGATCACCTCTGGCTTGGCACCACTGAGAAAGTTTTCCGGCGGCTCGGCGCCATCAAGCACGCGGCGCAGCACGGAGGCACCGATCGCGGCGGCGTCCTGCCCGCGAAGGGACTTGTCCTTCTTGTAGGCGGCCTGAATTTCGTCCATGATCTCGGTCGCCGTTTCGACGCCGAAGTCCGCGCCGTAGAGGGCCTCTTCGAGCTCATCGATGGCGTCGTCATCCAGCTTTTTGCCGCTGAACACGCCACCGACTTTACCGAACGCCTTGTAAAAGGTGGGCGTCGTGCGCTTGAGGCCTTCGTTGAATCGGCTGAGGAACGATTTCATCGCCATGGCAGCTTGCTTCTACTTCGTTGCGGCGGAGCGCAGCGGGCGTTGGAGCGTTTCCTTGAAGCGGTCGAGGATGCCGTTGATGAAGCGGCGGGCCTCTGGCTCGGAGTATTCCTTGGCTAGGTCGATAGCCTCGTTGATCGTGACGATCGGCGGGATGTCCAGGCGGTAAACCAGCTCAAAAATCGCCAGGCGCAGGATGGCCAGATCGACCTTGGCAATGCGGTCAAACTTCCAGTTCAGCGCGTATTCGCGGATGATCTTGTCGACATCCTCGTGTTTTTCCCAGGCCTCGGCGGCGAGCTCTTCGCCGAAGGAGTAAAAGTCGCGCTCCTTCTCCTGATTTTCGAAAAACAGGCGTAGGGCCTGGCCGAGGTTTTGCGGGTCGTTGGACTCGCACATGTATAGGAACTGCATCGCGGCGACGCGGTTTTGGCGGCGGGCGCTGGGCGGCTTGCTGGAAGGCTGGTCGCTCATGGTCGGTAAAAACTAGTTTTTGCGGAAAAGTCGTTTCAGGTCGTCGTCATCATCGTCGTCCTCGATGGAAAAATCCTCGATGAACTCGGCTTGCTCCAACTCGTCAAGGGTCTCGACGACTTCCAGTTTGTGGCGGGCCATCTCAATCGCCGCGCGGGCAAACTCGGCTCCGCGGTCCATCGGGCCTTTGATGCGTTCGACGGCTTGTTCCTCGGTGTTGGCGGTGATGATGCCGTTGATGATCGGCGTTTCGGCGCTCATGGCGGCGGTGTGCAGGGCGTTGGCCGTGGAGTGCGCAATGACTTCGTCATGCGCGGTGCCGCCCTTGATGATGACGCCGAGGCCAATGATGCAGTCATACTGCCCCGTGAGGCCGTGCATGCCGGCGAGATACGGGATTTCGTTGGACCCGGGAACGCGGTTGATGTCGATATTTTCCGGGTTCGCTCCGTGCTCAACGAGTGTATCGACGGCGCGCTGGATGAGCACATCGATCAGCTCACCGTTGTAACGGGCTGCGATGATGGAAAAATACAGGTCGCTGGCGTCCAGGTCCTCAAACTGTGCTTGGTGCTCGCTCATGATTCTGGCAATTGGGCAAGGGGTGACAGTGGGCATCGATGTTTGCTTTGGCGATAAGAAAATCAGCCTCCGCACGGCACGACGCACCGTTGTAAAATTCTACCTTGAATGCACTTTACAGCGATGTTTGGAAAAAGTAGGGTAACTTTATGCCCTACACCAAGCTCTTTTCCGTTTCTCTGGTGAGCGTTGCCTTGCTGTCTGCTTCGGCCCAAGCAGATGTGTTCCTCATCGATTTTAACAACGTGGCCAACTCCAACGGCTACCCTGGCGGTGCCAGTGCGTGGAATGCCTACACGGCTCCCAGCGGTGTGAATGGCAGCCTAATCTCGGATACAACTGGCTCCACCGGCATGGGGTTGACGCTCAACCACTCGGGGACGATGACGGACTCCACCAATGGTAATGCGAACACCTTTAATAACGCCACTGGTGGCCCTTCGTGGGTGACGACGGATGGCTCTTTGGCCAATACCGCCGCCGCTGCGGACTACTTCTTTACCAGCACCAGTGCGGACACGGATTTTACCATCACTTTTGGTAATCTGACACCGGGCGATACGGTAGATATTGACCTGTGGATGTCGCGCAATAGCACGTCGAATTCCGAAGGCTTTTATGAGTATTCTCTCGATGGCGGCACATCCTGGTTTGGGCTGAATGTATTGGAAAAGGATGGCACGGCCACCTCTGCTACCTACTGGGTAGGCAACAACACGCAGACCGAGGTTTTCCGCGCAGTACAGGATGGTAATGATGCCGCGCGCTACATGAATATGGGCGGATTGACCGTTGGTGGGGCTGGCACGCTCGATGTCCGCGTGAATGACGCCAGCTCAGGCGGTTGGGCCGGTTTGGCCGCTGCGCGCTTGACCGTGACGCCCGTTCCCGAGCCCTCGACCTACGCGATGCTGCTAGGTGTTGCAGTGTTGGGCATCACTTACGTACGCCGCCGTCGGTAGGCCGCTTGGGAAGGCTCTTTAGAGCCCGACCATTTCGACAATTTCCAAGTCGTAGCCGTCGAGCGCGACGACGCGTGGCTTGCCGCTTGAGGAGAGCAAACGGATCTTTTCCAAGCCCAGCTCGGAAAGGATTTGCGCGCCGATACCGTAGTCCCGGAAGTCCATGCCGCGACGCTGGACGGCCAGTTGGCCGGCCTCGGATTCCACCTTTACGCCGCCACCGGGCTGCTCCAGGTAAACGACCACGCCATGGCCTTCGTTGGCAATGCGCTCCAGTGAGCAGTTGAGCGAGTTGAAACCGCCCATGCCCTTGCCGCGAAAGAGATCGCCGAGCAGGTTTTCACTGTGGACGCGGACGAGGGTCGGCTCCGGGCCGAGCTTGCCGAGGGTCAGCGCGATGTGCTGGCGGTCGTCGAGCATGCTGCGGAACACATGCAGGTCAAAGACGCCGTATTCGCTGTCAAATTGCGTCTGGGCAACGCGCTCCACGAGCTTGTCCCGCTGGTGCCGGTAGTGGATGAGCTGGGCGATGGAGACCATCTTCAGCCCGTGCTCTTTTTTAAATTCGATCAGGTCGGGCACGCGGGCCAGGGAGCCGTCTTCATTAAGAATCTCGCAGATGACGCCGCTGGGGTGCAGGCCGGCCAGTTGAGCCAGATCGACGGCGGCCTCGGTATGGCCAGCTCGTTGGAGCACGCCCCCCGGGCGCGCCTGGAGTGGGAAGACGTGACCGGGCTGCACGAGCATGTCGGAGGTTGCCTTGGGATCGGCGAGAATCTTAATCGTTGCGCAGCGGTCGTAAGCGCTGATGCCGGTGGTGATGCCCTCGGAGGCGTCGACGCTCACGGTGAAGTCCGTGCCGTGCGATTCGCGGTTTTCCGCCACCATGCGCTGGATGCCGAGGCGGCGCAACTGCGGGGCGATGGTGGGCACGCAGATCAGGCCGCGGGCGTGGCGGATCATCATGTTGATGTTTTCCGGCGTAGCCTTGGCGGCGGCAATGACTAGGTCTCCCTCGTTTTCGCGGGACTCGTCGTCGGTCACGATCACGGGCACGCCATTGGCGACGTCGGCCAGCGCGCTGTCAATCGAGTCAAAATGTGCATCTGCGGGGGAGTTTTCCATACCGGCACCTTGGCACGGCAAAGGCGCGCTGTAAAGTCGAGTCATTGCGATTTAGGAGGCGGCTTTTTCGGTTGCGTGGGCATCGGCCCGCCGGATGATTCCTGACAACCGGGATGATAAGCGATGAGCGACAGGATGCGGCATTGACGCGATACGCAGAGCGCATGGGGCAGGCGGCCTTCGCGCGTCGCTTTGCGGTGGAGACTGAAAGTAAACGGCCCAACAGCCGACAAAGCTCTCGCCAGCGCCGTAGCCGTATCCTGCATCGGCTGATGCGCTTTAGCCTGAATATGACCGGGCTCATGCAGCGTGGGCTGGCGAACTTCCACGATATCGAACTAGTCCGCCGGGAAATGCCAATCGCCAATCTGCCGACCGCTTTCGACGGCTATCGGGTGCTGCATTTGGCGGATTTGCACATCGATCTGCGACCAGAATTGCTAACGCCCGCCGTGCTCGCGATTGTGGAATCCGTCGAGTGCGATCTCTGCGTGAACACCGGCGATTACGTGATCGCTCACCGGAAGTGGTCCACCGCGTTTCAGCCGATACGCAAGATCCATGCGGCGGTCCCGGTGCCGCACTATGGTATTTTAGGTAACCATGATTCGCTGGGCTTTGTGGCGGATTTGGAGTCCACCGGTCACCGGTTACTGCTCAACGAATCGGTCAAGCTGACGCGTGATGGCGAGGAGCTATGGCTCGCAGGCGTGGACGACCCGCATTTTTTCGAGAGCGATGACCTTGCCCACGCGTTACGGGATGTTCCGCAGACCGCCGGTTTACGCCCGACAACCCTGCTACTGGCACACACTCCGGCCTTTGCAGAAAAGGCGGCGGCGAGTGGCCGCGTCGACGCCATGCTCTGCGGCCATACGCATGGCGGGCAAATGTGTTTGCCGGGCGGGAGGGCGCTGGTGACGCATGCCGACTGCCCGCGTGAACGCCTCAAAGGCGCTTGGCAAATTGGGGCCATGCACGGCTACACTTCGCGCGGGGCGGGGGCCAGTGGCTTGGCGGCGCGCTTTAACTGCCGACCAGAAATTACGCTCCACACGCTGCGGCGGGCGTAAGCGCAGGCGGTGCCTATGCTGAGTCGCGCTGAATCAGCTTATGGCTAAAACGCCGGGATTTTGTTGGGGGCAGACCGTTACTACTTTGGATGATGTAATCGCAGGCTGCCTTAACCATCCGCTCCACGGGAATTTCCATCGTGGTGAGGCTAGGTGAAAGCTCACTGGCAATGGGGTCGTTGTTATAGCCTGTTACGCGGACGTCCTCGGGGATGCGGAAGCCGTGCTGGAAGAGCAGCGTCATCACGCGGTTGGCAATAGCGTCCGTCGCGCAGCTAACGGAGCAGGTTTGTCCCTGCTTGGTTCCTTGGCGGATGAAGTCAACCAGCGCCTTGATGTCGATTTTCTTGGCGATCTCTGGCAGCTTAATGCTGGCGGAAACGGCAGGATGAGTCTGGCAATATTCGGTAAAGGCCAAGTAGCGACGGTCCACGAAAGTGCGTTGAATATCGCCGGTGTAAACGAAGGCGAGGCGGTGGTTGCGGTGCTGGCCTACGTGGTAATCCAAGAGGGCCTGCATGCCATTTTCATCGTGATCCAGCGCGAGGAAAAGCCCCGGCATGGTCGCCATGTTGCGGCGGATCAGCGCGACTGCAACGCCCTTGCTGAGGCAATTGGCCACGGTGTATTCGTAGTCGAGCCAGGGGCAGTAGAAGATGAGGCCTTTGCAGCCCAGGGCTTCCATGTCGAGCGCCGGGGGGTGGTTCCCGGCGATCGGCTCGCGAAGCTTTTTTACGAGGAAATCCGCTTCGGTGTAGAGCTTGCAGTCGTAGCCGGCGTTGGAGGCCGCTTTGCGAAAAGTAGACAGGCCGCGGCTGTAAAAGCCGTCGTGCAGGCAGTCGGGATCGGGCAAAACCATGCCAATGGAATGCACCGCTAACTGCCGGGCATGCGTGCCATAGTATCCGTAACCCAGGCGCTTGGCGGCCGCCAGCACGCGCTCCGTTGCTTCGGCACCGATGTCGCCCTTGTCATTGATCACGGACGAGACGGTGTAGGTCGAATAGCCGGATTCTTTGGCGACATCCGATAGCGTCACTTTGGGCTTTTTCGGCACATTGCGGATCATCGGGACGGGTGGGTTGGTTTCACAAGCTTTTATTTGAAACGACAGAGATGGCCGGGAGCGCCAGGCATGAAAAAGCGCGGCGGTTACGCTGCCTGCCGCGCCTCAAAAAACGCACCGCTGGCTTACGATCGACGGCGTCGGATCAGGAGCGCCGCGGCACCCGTGAGGCCAACTAGAAAGTAGGTTGCGGGTTCGGGGACGAAGTCCGCGACTTCTGTGGTGAAATAAACTTCGTCCACGTAGGTGAATGAGCCGCTGTTGATGCGTGCATTACTGATGCCGAACGAGCTGGGGGCCTCGATGGAGGAACCGTTGTAGAGGCCGATGCCCATGCCGGTGGCGGTCACGGTGCCCAGCTCGCCGTCGGTTAGATCGGGATTGATCCACAGATTCCAGCGCGAGTAAATCGTACTGGGGGCTCCGACTTGATCCGTGGTGTATTTAACCACGATCAAGTTGGGCTGGCTGTCACTAATGCCCAGATTGGCCGCTGTGTCGGTGAATCCTCCAGTGGCTGATCCACCCGCTGGCGACCAGGAGACATTGCCGCCATTGCGGACAAAGGAGTTGGCGGAAGATGCGCCTGAAAATGTGAAACCGCCCTCGGAGCCCTGGAAGTCAATGAGCAGCGCGACGTAGTAACCATCCGTCACGGCCGCGTTACTGATGTCGAGACTGCGCCCGAGCACAGAAGTGGATTGCACGGTTCCATCGTTGAAAGGGACGCCCACGCCGGGGGTGCCGGTCAGGAAGCCGTCGTAGGTCAGGTTGCCTAGTTCCGCGCGCACGTTGCGGGTTGAGGTTTGGTTGGAGTCGTTGAACCAGGCGCTTTGGAAACCGGTACGGGTTTGGTCAACACCTTCAAGGTTGGCATTTTCAGCGTAGTTCGTGCCGGAGCCACTGGCGTCTGTCGCAAAGCCCTCATAGGCGAGGACCGTTGCCTGGGCGGAGATCGACGCGGCCAGCATGGAGAAAGTTGCGGGTAGGGTGAGTTTGTATTTCATGGTATGCTTTCTTCGAGGTGTGATGATGGGTTGCCTAATAAAATTAGGTTATTCCTTAGAATGGATGGTTAATCAAGAATATTATAAATTGAAGATATAATCCGGAATTGAGGTTTTAGATCGTATTGGCATTCGGAGCTTGAATGCCTAAAATAATTAGGCTATTTTTGCTTTTTAATGAAGACCCCTGTATCCCCCGTCTTAAAAGAATCTTTAGAAACGCCCTTTTCCGGCCAATACGACGTCATCGTTGCGGGCGCCGGGCCGGCTGGTGTGCCCGCGGCAGTCGCCGCCGCCCGGCAAGGGGCCAAGGTGCTTTTAATTGAGTCCAACGGTTGCCTCGGGGGTGTGTGGACCGCGGGTATTCTCACCTGGGTCTTTGATATCGAGAAAACCGACCTCGGCGGTGAGATTCTGGAACGCCTGGGCAAGCGCCGCGCGTACGTCTTCGCCAATGGGGAGACGATGACAAACTTCACCTACGACGTCGAATCGATGAAGGCCGTGCTGGACGAAATGTGCCTGGAGGCCGGTATCGACGTGCTCCTACATACGCGGGTCGTTGCGGCGTCGGTTAACCAGGAGCGCGCGCTGGAGGCGGTGGTGACGGAGTCGAAATCCGGCCGCGAAGCCTGGCGCGCTAAGGTGTTTATTGACTGCACGGGTGACGGTGATCTGGGCGCACTGGCGGGCAATGCCTTCCAGATGGGCTCCGAGGAAAATGGCGCGCTGCAGCCGATGACTTATATGGGCATGTTTGCTGTGCCGGACTTGGCGGCAGTGAGCGACCAGGTGTCGTTCTTCGGCGGGCAATACAACCACCTCGACGCCTATCCGCGCTTTCACGAGACGCTGCGCAAACTGAACATCGAAACCAGCTATGGCCACCCGACGCTCTTCCAAGTGCGGGACAACCTGCTGGCGCTGATGGTCAACCACGAATACAAGGTCGACGCCACGAATGCGCGTCAAGTCAGCCAGGCGACGATGCGTGGGCGAGCCGAGCTAAATCGCGTGGTGGACGGCCTGAATGGCGCGGGCTCGCCGTTTAAGGGCGCGTTTCTGGTCGCTTCGGCCGAGCACATCGGGGTGCGCGAAGGGCGACGCCTGACAGGGCATTACCAAGTGACGATCGATGACCTCATGGCGGGCAAGCGGCACGAGGACGCCATTTGTCGTGTGCGCTTCAATGTGGATGTCCACTCCAGCGATCCCAAGAAGGGCAAGGGTCTAAAGACGCAGAAGGTCATTCCCTACGACATCCCGTTGCGGGCGCTGATCGCGCGGGATGTCCATGGTCTCTTGATGGCGGGTCGTTGCATTAGCGGAGATTGGCTTTCGTTTGCGAGTTACCGGGTGACGGGGGAGGCTGTAACGATGGGCGAGGCAGCAGGCCTGGCGGCGGCGTTGTCGGCCAAGATGGGGGTCCACCCGCACGAACTGCCTTGGGGTGCATTGGCGGGCGTCTTGCCAGTATTGCCGACTGAATAAATCAACCTATTTCACTACGATTAACGCATTTCCGGCTTCGCATACCTACCGCGTTTTGTCATAGTCCCCCGAATGCAACAAGCTGTCATCACCGGAGTTGATAACCGAATAGACGTGGTCTACGGGCCGCAGGAATGCGCGATGCTGGAAGAGCGTTTCAGCATTACGAAGGCACGTCGTGTGAATCGGATACCGCCGCCAGCTTCAGAATTTGCGGAGGCGGACTACATTTTTGGCACGTGGGGTATGCCGGTGCTCGATGCTGATTTCCTGGCGCAGACTCCAAATTTGAAAGCGGTTTTTTATGCGGCCGGTTCGGTCAAGGCATTCACGACTGGGGCTTTCTGGGAGAGTGGCATTCGTTTATTCAGCGCCTGGGGCGCAAATGCTTTGCCGGTGGCGGAGTTTACTTTTGCGCAGGTTATCATGTGCCTGAAGCATGCCTATCAGCCGATTCGGAGCACATGGTTTAACCACACACACACCTACGAAACGTACGATCGCGACAATGTGCCCGGCACATTCGGGACGACCGTTGGGCTGCTTTCGCTGGGGCAGATCGGTCGACTCGTTGTGGAGCGGCTGCGCACGCTGGATGTCAATGTGATCGCCTACGACCCCTTCATTAAACCGGAGGATGCTCGGGCTTTGGGTGTTAAAATTTGCTCGCTGGAGGAAGTTTTTGCTAAAGCCGATGTGGTTTCCTGCCACACCCCGTGGTTGCCGGAAACCGTAAAAATGCTGAAGCGTGAGCACTTTGCCGCCATGAAGCCCGGTGCGAGCTTCATCAACACCGCGCGTGGTGCGGTGGTGGACGAAGATGGCCTGATCAGCGTGCTGAAGGAGCGCCCGGACATTACAGCTGTGCTGGACGTAACCTACCCTGAGCCTGCCGAAGCAGGATCGCCATTCTACACGCTGCCGAACGTCGTGCTCACGCCACACATCGCAGGCTCGATCAACGGCGAATGCCGCCGCATGGCGCACTACATGATTGCCGAATACGACCGCATGATCAGCGGCCAGCCCGTAAAGTGGGAGCTGAACCACAAGCTTGCGCAGACGATGGCTTAATCTTGTAGCATCGGCGTCCCGCCTGTGCATTTTAGTTGGAGTAGAGCAGAGCACAGGCGAGACGCCTATGCTACTTTGCTACGCCAGCTTGAGCAGGTCTGCCGTCGCGGGGATATCTTTGATGATCTGCGACGGATCGGGACCCACGCCTACGTAGCGCACGTTGAGCGGCGGGTGAGAGCCGCCTCGGCCGGCAACGTCGAGCGTGGCCTTGGTGCAGAAGGCGACGTAGCGCTGAGCGGCGGTGGGCAAATCCTTAAAGCTGCGGACGCTGGAGATGTCTTTCGTCCAGCCTTCGAGCTCTTCGTAAACCGGGGTCAAATTGCGGCGAATGGCGTCCTCGCGCGGCACACCATAGATGCGCTTGCCCTGCGGGTCCTGGTAGGCCACGCAGACCTTGAGGGTTCCGCCATCGGGCTGGGTCAGGGCGTCGAGCTTGTTGATGACGAGGTCCTGATAGCCGCCAAAGCGCAGGCAGTCGCCTTTTTCCACGGCGTCGAACCAGCCCACCATGCGTTGGCGGCCGGTGCTGACGCCGAACTCGAGCTTCTTGAGCGCGATGGTCAGCGGTGCCTCGTCGTCCATCTTCGTCAGGAAAATGTGGGTGCCGACCTTGGTGTCATATGCCTTGCAGCAGCCGATGGTGTGGACGGGCTGCGCGGGGATGCCGGCGCTCAGGAAGAGCTCGGGCGTAAAGGTGTGTGAGGCGGTGACGTTGGGCGAGAAGCCGGCGCGTTTGTCGAGCCAGTAGCTCTGGCCGAACTCGCCGACCAGGTATTTGCCTGCCTGCTGGTTTTGGATGACCAGCTCGCGCACGTCGGCGATGTTGTTCTTTAGCTGCTTTAGCGCGTCGATGTAAACCTCGATGACGCGGTCGACGTTGAGCCCGTAATCGCCCTCACCGCGGAACTGTGTGAAGTCAAACTCGCTGGCCGGGAAAATGCCGGCATCGACGCTTTCCTGGTTCGCGCGTTGCTCGGCGTTGGTCAGGGTGTCGAAGAAGCCGCTCCAGGCCTCGGGTGAGACTTGGCAGACGTGGCGGATGACGCATACCGCGCGCTCCAGGCGCTCGCGGAAGAGCTTGGCGAGGTTGTCCGAGGTGTCCTCGATATCGCCGTAGAAAATCTGCATTTGGCCGACTTCGTCCAAGTAGGCCGGGGTGATGCCACGGCCGGTCGAGCCGCGTGGTTCGCCCTTGAGGACGTTCTGGCGGTAGTCTTCCCAAGCCAGGTCGAGCAGGCGGTGGGAGAGGTCGCTGACCATCGTGCGCTCGTCAAATACGAGGCGTTCCCAGAGCTTGTAGCCACGGGCTTCGAGGGGCTTCAGCTCCCAGAGGGCCTTGCGTGGGTCGGCCACGACGCCGCTACCGATGGCGAGCCAGCGCACCGAACCGTCGACCACGCCCGCGGGTAGGAGGTTCAGCTTCAGGCCGCCTGCGGTGTGCCCGCTGTTGGCACCGCCGTTGACCTTCATGACGATGCCCACCGAGTCATGATGACCCGTCTGCTCCGTTATCTCGGCAATCACCTCGGGGATGAGCCGTCCCTTGCCTTCGTCCCCCATGCTGACGCCAACGTCGGCAATGAGGCGGCTGGAAAATGGAGTAAGGGCCATGTCTTTTCTGCGGTTTTTCGGGTTGTTGGTTGGGTGCCTGTATTCGGGCAAAACGAAGCAGCGTAGAACTTCGCGGGCACAATGCAACCCAACGTTCCGGCAGAATCACATTTTCCCTCTTTACTGAGGTATGCGGTTAGCAGATTATCGCCCGATGCGCCATTACCGCTGCAACACGTGCTCGCAAAGCTGGGAGTTTGAGGAAACGACGATTCAGGCACATGGCGCATCACTGGCTTGTCCGGCCTGCCAGAGCCCGCTCACCGAATCCTCAGCACCAGCGGTCCCCGCAGCGGCAGGCGGGCAAGGCTTCGGCAGTTGGGCGGGGGAGCACTTGCTCGGCGCGCCGAAGGCCGACGACTCCTGGGCCACGGGAGCGCGTTTCGCCTTTTGGTGCCTGGTCGTGTGGGTGAGTATCCCGTTTTTCCAGTTGCCGCTGCGACTGCTCGATGACCACCATTTCTGGCTCAATCGCGTGAATCTGATCTTCCACGAGGCCGGGCACTGGATCTTTGGCGTATTCGGCAACGAGCTGCTCATGTTCCTTGGCGGTGGACTGGGTCAACTACTGATGCCGCTGATTCTGGCAGGGGCGTTTTTAATCAAAAACCGCGACTGCTACGCGGCGGGCCTTGGCCTCTGGTGGGCTGGGCAAAGTCTGGTCGATACCTCGATCTACATTAACGACGCCCGCTCGCTGCAGTTGACCTTGATTGGTGGGCACACGGGCCGCGAGGTCGACGGACACGATTGGAACAACATCCTGACGATACTCGATTGCCTCGACCAGGATATCTACATCGCGCGCACGGTGCTATTCATCGGTCGCGCGATCATGGTCGGCGGCCTGTTGTGGATGTTCGCGGTGATGGCGCGATCCTTACTGCTGATGTCTAAGAGGTAGGGCGCAGTCTCCAGACAAGCCGCCGCGTAGGAGTGGCATTTGCCCAGTGAGCAAATTTATCGGTCCAGCAGGATGCTGGCGGCTTGTCTGGAGACTGCGCCCTACCATTTTTGCTAGGCAAAAATCTTTGGATGCAAGGTCACGTTGCCTTCTTGGAAGTGCTGTCGCTCTTCTTGCTCTCGGACTTCGTTTCCTTCTTGGATTCCGACTTCGACTCGCCGCCCTTGGAATCGCCCTCGGACTTGCTGCCAGACTTGGTCTTGTAGTCGGTTTCGTAGAAGCCGCTCCCTTTGAAGATTATGCCGGCACCGGAACTGATCTGGCGCTTTACCTTGCCCTTCTTCTTGCAGTGCGGGCAGTCGGTCAGCGGGTCGTCCTTCATAGACTGAAAATACTCGAACTCCGTGTCGCAGGCGGAGCAAAAATAATCGTATGTGGGCATGGTCGTTGTGAGCGTCTGGTGAAATTAAAGCTTCGGTGCTTTCCCGGTGTTTTGGGAAAGCAGCGGAATCGCGTAAGCCACGTAGAGCGTCATGCCAAGAAAAAAGGTGAAGGGCAGCAGCGGCAGGCCAATGACGATCAGGCCGATCCAAGCCACGCTGGGGATGATCAGGCGGATCCAGTTTTCCTGCACTGGCGCGAAGATCGATTCCACGTCCGCCAGTGAGGACCACTCCTGGGTGTTTTGATAATGAATCAGCGCCGAGCAGAACATCGGCAGTCCCACGACTAGTGCACCCGCGCGGGCCAGCCACGAAAAGATGTCTAAAAACGATCCTGGGACCATGCCAAAGAGCCAGGTGATGATCAGCGCCAGCGCCATGGGAATACCTACCCAGGCCACGAAGACCGCCAGGCTGTGCAGGCCCACCATAAACATCCGCTGCCAGTTGTCCCAGCGGGGCAGGGGGGCGAGCGCGTTCTTACGCAGGTTGAAGGCGTAGGCGAATAAATAGCCGAAGGCCAGCGGCAGCCCGATGATCGTCAGGCACATAGCTCCGCCAATGAGCAGCTTCTTCCAGCTGTCCTCTTCGTTAAAAATGCGCTCGCCAATGTTCTCAATGCTTGCCATACCGTCCGGTTTTGAATTGCCCCAGATTGTCTCTCCCATGGATTTCAAAGCAACAGTAAACGAATACCGCGAGCGCGTCGAGCGCGCCCTTGATGAGCTCACCCCGGCTGCGAGCGTCCGCCCGGCCGTCCTGCACGAAGCAATGCGCTACAGTCTCCAGGCTGGCGGCAAGCGCCTGCGCCCATGCCTCATCCTCGCGGCTTACGAGTTGTTTGAGTCCCAGCACGACCCGATGCCAGCCTGCGTCGCCATGGAGTGCCTGCACACCTACAGCCTGATCCACGACGACCTGCCCTGCATGGACGACTCCGATCTGCGCCGCGGCCGCCCGACCTGCCACAAGCAGTTCGACGAGGAAACCGCGCTCTTGGCTGGTGACGCTCTGCTGACCTACGCCCTTTGGATTCTGGCTGACAAATACCGCTACGATCCGCAACTCGCGGTGGACCTCGTGCACGACCTCGGCGACGCCGCCGGCAGCGAAAAACTCATTGGTGGGCAGATGGAAGACCTCCTCGGCGAACGCGACGAGCCCACTGCCGACCGCCTGGAGTTCATTCATTTAAATAAGACCGGCGCGCTGATCACCACGTCGCTGACCATGGGCTACCGCCTGACGGGTGCCGACGCCGAGCACGTCGCCATCATGCGTGAGGCGGGCAAGCACGTTGGCCTGGCTTTCCAGATTATCGACGACATTCTCGACGAAACCTCTGACGCCGAAACCATGGGCAAGCCCGTGGGTGCCGACGAAGAGAACAACAAGATGACCTATCCGGCTCTCTACGGCCTCGACGCCTCCCGCGCCAAGGCCCACGAGCACACCGAGGAAGCCGTGAAGCGCTTCGAGCAGCTCGGCGGCAACAACACCGTCCTCATCGAGCTCGCCCGCTACATGGAGCAGCGGATTAACTAAGATATCGCGCCGTTGCAGTTAAAGCAGGGTTGCCGGTAGGCGTGTAAAAATGCTTCCCGCCACTGCGTTGTCTCCCTGTCCGCGGAATGATGTAGGGCTCGCGCTTGCGCGACGCCGCAGACTGCAGGCGAAGGGGTAACGGCGGCATCGCGCAAGCGCGAGCCCTACATTTTTACTGATGCGAACGCTTGAACTCCTCTTCACAAAGCAACCCACCGTTGCATCTGGCAAGCTGTTCAGGCGGCGCTTTCTCCGCTGTATTCATCCTCCCGAGGAACACAAAAAAAAGCGCCAGCTAACACCGGCGCTTTTGGTTTGAAACTGGGCTTTCTATTTCGCTTAGCTGCGCTTTTGGCGGCGGCGGATAGCGATTAGCAGGCCGGTGCAACCGGCGATCAAGGCGTAGGTCTGCGGTTCGGGGACGACGTTTACCTGAAACTCGCCCAGCTCAGCGTTAAGATAAATAGCGCTGCCGGAAGTATAATCGAACGCCGTCATAACGCCGGCGGCGGTCAGGTTGTCGAAATTAGTGAGCGTGGCCTCGCTGCCAATTGCTTCAATGTCTGTCAGCGGATCGTAGTTATACCACGTTGCCGCTGCGGGGTCGAGCAAGTCCGTGCTTGCTGAAAGCGAGTCACCACCGGCCGCATAGAAATCGCTGCCGAGGCGGATGATAAAATAGAGCGTGGTTTGGGCAGCTGCCGTTCCGCCGTTGGTGGCCCAGCTGCTGTTGATGCTTTCCAGCGTGGCTGGGGTGGAGTCATACCCGTTGAGGAAGCCGTGGTCCGGACCGGAGGCGTAATCAAAGCCGGTTTGCGTCCAAAGCACCAAGTTGGCTCCTTGTGCCACAAATCCGTCGCCGCCATCAGTGTCGCGAATGCCAAGACGCATTTCTGAGGTGGCGGGGGCGGTATTATTAATGATTCGGTTGTCCAGTTCACCAGCATTCGCGACGCCTGTGTAGAAGAACACCGGGGAGCGCGAATTGGTGTTATTCGGATAATAGGTGCCGCCGTTGGTCGCAGGATCTGGGTTGCCGGGATCCGTCAGGTCGATGATGCTGGGATCGGGAGAGTTCGGGGAAAGGTTTATCCCGAATCCGCCGCCAGTTACATTCGTATCGGGCCCCCACTGAACGGCCACAACGGCCTCAGATAGCAGGGGGATTGTGACGAGTGATGCGGTAGCCATTATTGTCTTTGTTAGGGTAGGTGACATAACGTTAGCATTACGTGTTATTCGCAGGGGGTCAACTCTAACTCATTCAATATATCGAGTGATTAATTCGTGTAATCGCTAGTAAGCTAGCGAAATTACTGGAAAAAACGTCTAGTACGAAAATTCCACCACCTTGCCATCGACGGTGGTGGCGCGGATGGTGCCGCCGTCTTCGGAGATGGTGATGTTGTCGTAGCGCTCACCGGCGACGGGGTCAAACGGCCGGAAATAATCACCGACCAGCTGTGAGTAGTTCACGCTGCTCACGCCTTCTTCGAGGATATACTGCTGCCCAGCGGAGGCGATCATGCGAAGGTTATTGGTGATGCGCCGCTCGGGAAATTTGCGATCCTGCTCTTCTTGATAAGCTTGGGCCTGCTCTTGTATTTGCTTTTCGATCAGTGCCTGGTTTTCCGGGTGCAGGAAATCAAGAATGAAGCCGTTAACGATACCCCAGAGGCGGTCCTCGAAGTCGCTTGAGGCGAAATATTCGGCAATGGCCTCCTGCTGGGCAGCGGCGTTTAGCTCCCGCTCTTTTTCCAACTGCGCGATCAGGGCGAGTTGGTTTTCGGCAAGTTGGGCTTCCAGCTCCGCCTTGATGAGGGCGACGATGGCCTCGCTGTCCGCCGATGCACTCAATGACTGACGCCTCACGGATGATTGCGTCGAACTGGTCGACGCCTCCACTTGCAGCAATTGCGCGGTATCTTCACGCAGGGCGCGGATGTTGTAATTCAGGTCCAAGAGCAGGACGATCAGGATGATAACCGTGGCGATGGCGAATGCTTTCATGGGTGGCGTTGTTGCGCTGGACGATGATGTATCGGGCAGACCGCTGCAATAACAATTGTCCAAAGCTGGCTTGCTGTCACATGGCCGTGGCTACTTGGCCTTGACCGGACCGAGGAAAATATTGCCCGTCGGCGAGAGGGTGAAGCCGGTGAACTCCGCGCGCATTAGCACCATTTGCTCGGCGTGGACCAGGGGGATGATTGGCAAGTCGCGGGACCACTCGGCCAGCGCGGCGTTGTAGAGCTTGGCGCGTTCGGCGGTGTTGCTGACCCGGCGGGCCTCGTCGAGTAGCTCGTCCATTTTCGGGTTCTGATAGAAGGCGAAATTCGTGGCGCTGCCTTTGACGGCGGCGCGGCTGTGAAAGAAAGTCGCGAGGAAATTATCCGGGTCGCCGTTGTCGCCGATCCAGCCGATGAGCCCGCACTCGTAGTCGCCATTGCGAAGCGTTTGCAGGTGGCTTTTGAAGTCGCGCGTCTCGATCTCCACTTGCAGGCCGATGGCTTCCCAGTCGCTGCGGATCAGCGAGGCCACGCGCTGCGGATCGGGAAAATACGGGCGCGAGTCGCTGAGTGTGCTCAGCACGATGGGCTCTTGGGTGAACTCCGGATACTGGGTCAGGATGGCCTTGGCGGCGGCAGGATCGTAGGTAAAAGGCGGGTCCTCGCCCTTGGGTTCGCCAAGGAAGCCGGGCGGTATCGGGTAGCTCGCGGGCAGAGCCGCACCGTCGAGCGCAAGCTTTACCAAGGCCTCGCGGTCGATGGCCATGGCCAGCGCGCGGCGGATCTCGGGATCGGCAAACTTCGGGTTTTCGGTCTGAATGGCCAGGTAGCCGACGTTCATGCTCGGGCCACGGTAGAGCTTAAAGAGTGGGTCCTGCGCAACGGTCTCGGCCTCGGCCGGTTGCACGCCGTCGATGGCAGACACCGCCCCGGAGGTCAGCGCCAGGCGGCGCACGGTGTTTTCCGGAATCGTGTTGAGGACCACGCGGTCGAAATGCGGAGGATACGCCCAGTATTCCTCGTTGCGGCGCAGCGAGATGGCCTGGTCCTTTTCCCAGTGATCGAACACGTACGGGCCGGTGCCGACCGGTTTGCTGGGGATCTCTGCGGGCGGCGTGTTGGGGCTGATCAGCCACGCTGGAAAGATCGCCAAAGAGTAGAGAATCGTCGCATTGGGCTGCTTGAGGCGAAAGCGCAGCGTCATCGGGTCGACGACTTCCACGGCCTCGATGTCGTTGTAAAGGTAGTTCCAGTAAACGAAGCTCGCCGTGGCCAAATGCGCGGGATGGCTTGGGTCGAGCTGCCGGCGAAAGCTGAAGGCCGCGGTCTCCGCCGTGAGCGGAGTGCCGTCGTGAAACTGGACCCCCTCGCGTAGCTTGAAGGTGTGGCTGAGCCCGTCCTCGGACGACTCAAACGACTCCGCCAGCCATGGCTCCAGCTCCAGTGTGCCGGGCTTAAAGCGCAGCAGCCCCTCGCAAATCTGGGCCAGCGCATTGACGGACTCGCCGTCGTCCACGTCGGCAGGGTCGAGCTTCTGCGCATCACTGCCACGCGCGAGAATAAAGGTCTTGGGCGTCTCCCGGGCGGAGTTGGATTTATCGCCGCCGCAACCGGCGAGCGCGAGCGCCAGTGCAAGGCAGCCGGCGAGCAAAGAAGTTTTCGTGAGCATTAACCCTAAGCTTACAAAACGCCGCGTAGCCCGCCAACAAAAAGCGCGGATTAAGTGGCGTTCATGGCTGCCGATAAGGGGTGTACGGAACGGGCTTTACTTAACTTCACTGGTGCCTCAGAGGGGTTTAGCGTTCCACTTTGAGACTTGTGGGCCTATAAAAAAAACTCGTCGGAACGCTATTTATTAATCAACATTAGCTATGGATTTCCTTATTTCGACGGGCGGGTTGCTGATAGGACTGTTGGTACTGATCGCGCTCGTTTTCTTGTTCGACCGGTTTCATCGCAAAAACGAAAAACTGCTTGCCGAGAACGAGCGCCTCAAAAAGCAGTTAGCACATTCTCTGGAAGTGGCGGAAAAAGCCGAGGCCACGGCCGACACCAAAGAGCTCTTTTTGGCCACAATGAGCCACGAAATCCGCACGCCGCTCAACTGCATTAACGGCCTGTCGGAAATCCTCATTACCTCCGACCCACGTCCTGACCAGCTCGAATACCTCAACACCATTACCCAAAGCACCGACGCGTTGCTCAATATTTTGACCAACGTGCTCGACTACACCAAGATCAATGCCGGTTCGTTTGAGATCCAGGCCACGCGCTTTAGCCTCTCGCATGTCATCGAGGAAGTGCACACTCTTTTCAAGGAAGAGGCCTCGCGTAAAGACATCGTCTTTGAGTGCAACCACAACGACGATGACAAGGAGCTTCAGGTCATTTGCGATCGTAATTGCCTCCGCCAAGCCCTCGTCAACCTCGTCTCCAACGCCATCAAATACACCGACCAGGGGCACATTCAGTTGGAGGTTTTTTACCGGCACTACACGACCAACGGCACCAAAAACCAATACGAGGTCGCCATTCAAGTCGCCGATACCGGCATCGGCATTGACCCGGCCAAACGCAACGAACTCTTCAAGCCATTTCATCAACTCGTCGACTCCAAAACGCGCAAATACGAGGGCACGGGGCTGGGCCTGAGTATCTCAAAATTCATGGTCGAAAAGGGGCTCGGCGGCACCATTAATTACGAGCCCAGTGAGAGTGGCGGCGCGCGTTTCAACATCCGCTTTTTTGCCGAAGGCTTCGTCACGAAAAAGGAAACGCTCGGCTCCAAGTTGTCCTCGCGTTCGCTGCTCAAGACGTCGCTCTCAAAAAACCTTTTCGTGCTCGATGTGCTCGTGGTCGACGACAACACGCTCAACTGCATTACGATGAAAGCCATTCTGGAAAAGATGGGCCACCGGGCTGACTTCGCCACCGACGGTCTCAAGGCGCAGGAGCAACTCGTGCAAAAGCCCTACAACCTCATCTTCATGGACATCATGATGCCCAACGTCGACGGCATCGAGGCCACCCAGGCCATCCGCAGTGGTGCCTGCGGCCCGGAATACGTCAACATCCCCATCGTCGCGACCACCGCTTTCGCCAACGTCGGCGACGGCCAGAAGTTCCTCGACGCCGGCATGAACTACTACTTGTCCAAGCCAGTCATCCCCGACGCCATCCGCGCCATCCTCACCGAGACCGGCCGCCAAATCCAAAAAGGCGAACAGCCCAAAGCCCCCGCCGCCAGGCCCCCCAAGCCCAAAGCCCGCCCTACGGCTTAGGGGTGGTTGCGCGGTGATTCATTTTGCCACGCAACACTACCGTGCCGTTGGCAATTGAAGCACCCGGTTCGGTCACATCGTCGAATGGTAAATGGTATTCGCAGCGCATTGAAACTTACGGATGTAATGACGTCGCCTGGGTGGACAACCTTTCCGCAAACGACTCTTCCGCCTGAATGACGACCATCTCTCTGGACGAGCCATCCAATATCAGCTTCCATTGGAAATCCTGAACCTGATCCCGACATGAGCACACTGAAACAATCTTTTTCCTGGTGGTGCTTCGCCAACAAGGGAGTCGCGGCCGCCGAACTCCTGCAAGCGGCCGCCCGCATCGGCTATGACGGCGTCGAGCTCATCGAGCCGGAGCTGTGGCCAATGGCGCGTGATGCGGGGCTGACCATCGTTAGCATTGTCGGGCACACTTCGATCGAAGCGGGCATGAACCGACTGGAGAACGCCGACCGCATCGAGCAGGAACTCCGCGCGAATATCGACCGGGCAGCCGCATTCGGCATTCCCGATCTGATTTGCTTCTCGGGCAACCGGGACGGGCTCAGCGACGCTGCTGGCCTGGACAACTGCGCGCAGCTCTTGGAGCGCGTCGCGCCCATCGCCGAGCAGGCGGGCGTCACGCTCATCATGGAGCTGCTCAACAGCAAGGTGAACCACCGCGACTACCAGTGCGACCACACGGAATGGGGCGTCGCGCTGTGCCAGCGGGTGAACTCACCGGCCTTCAAGCTGCTCTACGACATCTACCACATGCAGATCATGGAGGGCGACATCATCCGGACCATCGGCGAGCACCACGCCCACATCGCCCACTACCACACCGCCGGCAATCCGGGCCGCGGTCCCATCGGCGACTCTCAGGAACTCAACTACCCGGCCATCATCCGCGCCATTGAGCAAACCGGTTACACCGGCTTCATCGGCCACGAGTTCATCCCCTCCGGCGATCCCGTTCAAGAGCTGCAAGCTGCGTATGATCTATGCCGAGGCGCTTGAGTCTCGTCCTGTGGTTTCGCGCGTCTTTAGCTTTTGAAATCCAATTGACTGAACTGCCATTCTGGCTAGCCATGGGGATATGGTGCATTTGTTAAAAGAGATTGAGCAGCAGGCGATGAAACTCTCTGCCGCCGACCGTGAAGCGTTGGCGAATTATCTCTTGCAAAGTGTTCACAATGCGGAGCTCAACGAATTGGATACGGAATGGATCGCCGTTGCCGAGGAGCGCTTCAATGCGCTGGTCAGTGGCAAGGACTCCGGCATCCCGGAAAAAGACTTTTTCCAGCGCTTCGAAAACGCCTAGATGGAGGTCATCTTTGCATACGAAGTCTGGGAGGAGGTTTCCGAAGCTCAGGCATTTTACGAGGGCGAAGTTGAAGGATTGGGAAAGGCGTTCATCCAAACCGTTTTCGATTCTATTCAGGAAATCAAGCGATACCCCGAGTTTTACAATTGATCACGCAATCTAACAGTTGCGTGATATACCATCAGCCCTAATGGGCAGATCTAAATGTCAGCTATCTGAAAATAATCTAATATTATTTTTGAAAAATTACCTATAACC
Organism: Cerasicoccus sp. TK19100; assembly: GCF_027257155.1. Taxonomy (NCBI): domain Bacteria; kingdom Pseudomonadati; phylum Verrucomicrobiota; class Opitutia; order Puniceicoccales; family Cerasicoccaceae; genus Cerasicoccus; species Cerasicoccus fimbriatus. The sequence continues at coordinate 279,337 of NZ_JAPWDU010000004.1, read as the reverse complement.
TAAGATAGTCTATTTAATGAAGCGCTGCCTCACACTCATATTTTACATCAACACTCTAATCACTTCTGTGTCCGGTGTTGATCTGCCGGTGGTTTTAATCAACCAGTCAGGGAATTCCCCCGATCCGCTTACTGACCTAGGTACGGTCAATTACGACTACTATATTTCAAAATACGAAGTAACTAATACACAATATGCAATATTCCTAAACGCGGTAGCCAAAACTGACACATTCGAGCTCTACAACACAAACATGGGCAATCCAGATTATTCTGGCGGCATTCTACGAGTAGGATCGCCAGGAAACTACAGCTATACTACCCGAAGTGGGTATGGTAATAAGCCTGTCAATTTTGTTTCCTTCTGGAATGTAGCTCGTTTTGCAAATTGGCTTACCAACGGGCAACCCACCGGCCAACAGGATAATAGCACCACTGAAACTGGCGTATATATGCTTAACGGAGTTGCATTTCCGGTGAATGCATCCATTGGAAGAAACGCCACTGCTTGGAGCGCTGGTGGTGTAGCCATCGCAAATCAAGACGAATGGCATAAAGCGGCATATTACGATCCCAATGCTCCAGGAGAATATTGGACGTATCCCACTCGCAGCAATACTGAGCCATCTGGTGCTCAAGCAAATTACAACCCAGGAGATGGCAGCAACCCAGGTGACATCGCTGAGGTGGGATATTCAATACCGAGCTATTTTGGAACCTATGATCAAGGTGGTAACGTTAGAGAATGGACAGAAGACACTATTTATCTAGATCATCGCGTTGTTCGTGGTGGCGCTTTCGGCACGGGTGGTGGCATTTCCAGCGTGTTACTCTCTACGTTAAGAAATACAGAAGCTCCTGAAACCGAACGCAACAACTTAGGATTTCGGCTCACGAGTCTAAAACCGATCACTGCACCCACAACAGATCCTTCAATTATTGAGTTCCAACAGGACATTAGCATATATAAAACGGTACAGATAACATTCGAGTCACAGGCAGGAATGTATTATAACATTCAGCATTCCTTCAGCCTCAACAGCGACACATGGGTTGATTCACCACAGGCGATTTTGGGCACAGGTAGCACAATTACCCGGTATCGGGTTACCGATGGGACTCTATTTTTCTTTAGAATCTGCGAAAGCCCATCACCCCACTCGGAAATTGAAACTGATATCGCGCTCCCCGAGCAACAATTAATTTTTCTAGAAACAGCCGATTGGTAACAAAGTGGATTCAGGTATTTGACTATACCTCCACGGTTGGTGTGTAAATAATAAGGTCTCACGTCCTTTCCTCCCATTAGTTTGGTATAACTGGATTGAGTTATATCTGGCCAAATTATGTAAAAGTCGATTGGATCATCTTTTACAAAAACAATCTATAATATGCCCAGTAGAAACTTCAAAACATTCAAGCGAACAGATAGCGATATCATTTCGCGATTCAGGATGGCGGTTGAGGCATTGGAAAAAGTAGCCGATCCCAAGTTAGCTCTTTGGCTCGAATCAAACAATTCTCGGCTCGACTGTAATCTAGATGAGGCTGAATCGGATGAAGTCATAAAGCGGATTTTGGAAGCTAATTCCACAGTCTTCTTATTGATACACTTAGATTTCAGTTATAATGGAAAAGCGGCCCGAATTCATGTTACCCGACAAGAGCCACTAGATGACGTAACGGTTAGCACAGATACTAATCCAAATCTAAGCGCATTACTTTTTGCTTCAGCTTTTAAACAGTTCCCAACTACAGCTAGGGATAGCAATTTTGCAGAGGTTTTTGGCAAGGAAATCGATACGTTCTACCGACATCAGCATGAATTAGTTCGCCAACTCCAAGAAGCTGCTACTCACCAAATAAGCATACAGCAAGATTTTCAAGAAGAGCAGGACAAAAGATTTTATGATCGCTGCAGTCGCAAGGATCTTGAGATTAGTGAACTTCGGAAGAAATTAGAGACTGAACATGATCTTGCGCAAACTTCCCTTGAAAAAGAGAAGAAAGCATTAGCCAAACGGCTGAAGGAACTTGATGATAGTTCAAATACGCATGCTCGTCGTCAGTTAAGAGAGGGGTTAAAGTCTGATGTTTCAAATAGTCTAGAAACTTTTGGGTTGAGTAAAGGCACAATTAGAAAGCGAATTCCAATTCATACTGCTTTTGTTCTAGCTATTTGCATGTTGGTTTTCGGGGTTGGGTATTTTTCGGTAAACCCAATAGTACTTTCTGAATCAAGTGAGCCTTCGATTGGAACTGTTGCAATTAGCCACATGATAATAGCTTATCTTAAGCCCATATTGCTAGCTGTTGGTGCTCTATTCATGCTGATTTATTATATTCGCTGGAATGATCGCTGGTCAGAAGCACATGCCTCCGAGGAATTCCGCCTCAAAAGAATATTACTGGATATTGACCGAGCTAGCTGGGTTGTTGAATTAGCCTTAGAGTGGAGAAAAGACAAAGATAAGGAGATATCCTCTGAGTTGCTTGATCGGCTTACAATTAATCTATTTGAGGACAAGATTTCGCCAGCTGATGCACGTCATCCCAGCGAAGACATGTTGGCTACACTATTGAGGGCCTCTTCAAGATTAAGAGCGGGTCCAAATGGGCTTGAAGCGGAATTCAATTCTTCAGGCACAAATAAAATTGCGGATAAAGTTAGTAAGAAAACTTAGTCAGAATATCGCTGAAACTTAGTTTCTTCAATAATCGGATGAATGTGGCCGAAGCATTTTTTTCATGAATTTTGGCTTTAATCGTAGTGGCTCGGATTTCAGCATATTTAGCACGTCCTTCAGACCCAACCCTCCCCATGTTTCTGACCCAAACAAGGTAAGGGTTGTGACCAAACCCAGTAGGGGTACGTGAAAAAGCGTCGGCGACACTTCTAGGAAGAGTCGGCGACGCCTCGATTGACAGTCGGCGACGCTGGGTCGCGCAGTCGGCGATACTTAGGCGGGAATTTTCTCCGCCGTGGGTTCTGATTGGGACGCCTCAGGCTGGGGCGCGGGCTCTTTGCTAAGTTCAGGGCAGGCCCCTTCGACTAGCTCAGGGCAGGCCGCTTTGGCAGGCTCAGGGCAGGTTAGGCGGTGTTGGCAGCGTTCGCGCAGGAGGTGTTCGCCGCCGCGGGAGCGGGTGCGGAGCTCCAGCTCGTATTGGCCGGCGGGGAGGTCATCCGGGGCGAGGAACCAGATTTCCTTCGGGCGGACGCCGAAGTAGTGGTCCACGCGGATTTCGCGTTTGGCGGGCAGAGAGCCAGGTTGGCGGACGGGGATCAGGAAGACACCTTCGTCGGGGCGCGACTCGCTGAACTTGAGCCGCATGCCGGTGAGGCCCACCGGGCCGCCGGGCGAGAGCGTGGCGTTGAGCTCGCCGCTGCGCGTGTCGCGCACCTGGTGGAGGATCGGCGATTCCTCGGGCCCGGGGACGCGTCGCCAGCTGATTGGCTCGCGACTGAGCTCTTTGTTGAGAGACTTGCAGGGGCGCGCGCCAATGTTGAGCTTGTGGCGCTTGGGGTCGCGGCGCTCGTTGAGGTCGTCAAACGTGCCGCGCAGCTTCGGGTAGAACTCGACGAGGCCTTGCAGGTTGACGCGCCCGCCCTCGGCGACGGTCCGCAGGATGTGCTGGCGCAGCTCGATCAGCGTCGCCTGGACGTCGGCCTCGGTCAGCGTGCAGCGCTGGGCAATTAGCCGGGCGAGCTGCTGATCGTTCAGGCCGCCGCAGGCCGCGGGTCTTGCGACGTATTGCGGGCGGGAGTCTTGGTCCTTAGCGCCTGGCGCAAAGGGAGTTAGGTAATAGTTGAGTGATGGCATTGTGGTAGTGGTGTGGAGGTTGGGAGGTGTGGAAGTGTTGAAGTTGGTTGTGTTTTAATGATCAGTGAAATATTATGCAGTAATCCTTGGCGGAGGCCAAGGAGGAAAAAGGAAAAAGATTAACGGAAAAAGGCGGCGGAGTGGTGGAGGGCGGCGCTCTGTTGCCGCCGTTCGATGGAGTGGGGGTAGGGCGCAGTCTCTTGACAAGCCGCATCGGTGGAGTGGTTTGGTTTTATTGATCAAATTGGCCAGTTGGAACAGGCAGAAGGAATCGGTCCGCGCTAATGCGTGTCCGCGAATTTGATTTTGCCCAATACCATTTGTTTTCAGCCTACATGGTGGCCAGCGGGGACGCTGGCCGCTACCTTTGGGAGGCAACGTGGCGGCTTGTCCCGCTGAGCGGGACTGCGCCCTTCTTTTGGCTAGTTGGATTGGACTTCCGGTTGGAAGGCGAAAGCGAAGGCTGCAACGGTGTGAACTTAGACTTGTTCATTGGTGGATTCTGGCCCATCACTACGTTTACCTATGGCTGATTCCGATCCAGCAACGCCGCCGCTGATGGTGGATATTATTCTTCCGATTGAACAGTCGGAAGACATCGCGGTGCAGCGGATGGCGTTGGCGAAGAAGCTCGATGTGTCGCCGGACCGCGTGATTGAATTCCGTCTGCGCAAGCACTCGATCGATGCCCGCCAAAGACAGATCAAGGCGCAACTGCGCTTTGAGGTTGGTTTGGATCAGATGCTGCCGCCGGAGCCGGATCTGAAGCCGGATTATCCGACGGTCAGCGAGGATGCGGCGGCGGTGGTTATTGTTGGCTGCGGTCCCGCGGGGCTCTTTGCCGGGCTGCGTTGCCTGGAGCGGGGGATGAAGCCTGTTATTTTGGAACGGGGCAAGGACGCTTCGGCGCGGCGTTTTGACCTCGGACCGATTCTCAAGCACGGGACGGTGATCGAGGACTCCAACTACTGCTTTGGCGAGGGCGGCGCGGGAACCTTTTCCGATGGCAAGCTCTACACACGCGCGACGAAGCGCGGGCCGGTGGGCGACATTTACCAAACGCTGGTCGCGCATGGCGCGCCGGAGCGCATCCTCGTCGACGCGCATCCGCACATCGGCTCGAACCTGCTGCCCAAGGTCGTCATGGCGATGCGCGAGTCGATCATCGCGGCGGGCGGGGAGGTCAACTTCGGCGCGAAGGTGACCGACATCCTACTCGACGGCAACCAGATCCAAGGCGTGCAAACGGCCGATGGACGCGAGTTTCTGGCGAGCCAGGTGATCCTCGCTACGGGACATTCTGCGCGCGACATTTATCAACTGCTGCACCGCAAGGGGATTCGCCTGGAGCAAAAGGCGTTTGCGGTCGGCGTGCGCATCGAGCACCCGCAGCCGCTGATCGACAGCCTGCAGTATCACTACCCGAACGGGGACGAGCGCCCGCTTTATTTGCCGGCGGCCAGCTATCGCCTGGCGACGAAGATCGACGACCGGGGCGTGCATTCGTTTTGCATGTGCCCGGGCGGGTTCATCGTGCCGGCGGCGACCGAAAACGACGAAGTCGTGGTGAATGGGATGAGCTTGGCGCGGCGCGATTCGCCGTTTGCGAACAGCGGCATGGTGGTCACCGTGGAGCCCGAGGACACGCAGCCGTTGCAAGCCGAGCATGGCGTGCTAGCGGGCATCGCGTTTCAAAAGCAGTTGGAGCAGGTGGCCAAGCAAGCAGGCGGCGGCGGACAAAAGGCGCCCGGGCAGCGCGTGACTGATTTTCTCAAAGGTAAGGCATCGCAAGACCTTCCGGCGACGAGTTATTTCCCCGGTATCCACGAGGCGCGCATCGACGAATTGTTGCCGGAATGGATTGTCAGCCGCATGCGCCGTGGGCTCACGCTGTTTGGCAAGCAAATGCGCGGCTACATTACCGAGGATTGCAACCTGATTGGCTTTGAAACGCGCACGAGCTCACCGGTTCGTATACCGCGTGATCCGGAGACGTTGCAACACCCAGAGGTGCGAGGACTCTTCCCTTGCGCCGAAGGGGCAGGATACGCGGGCGGCATTGTCAGCGCGGCATTGGATGGCATACGCTGCGCAGATGCGCTGGCGTAGCGCTAGCTTTTCCCGAGTAACATTGTCAGCAATGCCGGGAGTTTGCGCCAGCCGTTTTCTTAAAGGGCCACCCGCCGCCTGCGCCGCTATGTGGAAGAAGGGTAGAGCGGTCTGTGCGCTGGGGCAGGATTGTTTAACCACGAAGGACACCAAGCGCACGAAGATGAGCGGGGGCCCGTGCATAGATGCTGAGGAGCACGGGTTTGAGGCAGAGGAAATTCAACCACGGAGCACACGGAGGTATGGAGTTCTGTTTTCTCCGTCTTTTCTTGTGCTCCGTGGTTAAGTGAAAACTGCAGTGGTTTGGTGTCTTGCGTCTCAGCTTACAGCTTAGTCCACCGGGCGGCGCGGGTGCTGTAGAGGAAGCCGTCGACGGGGCGGTGCGATTATTGATTGCGCGAACGACGACGCATCCAAGCAACGGAAAGCAACACTCCCGAAATGATCAGGGCAGTCTCACCGGGCTCGGGAATGTTGGCCGGGGTCACGTCTGCCCAGCTTGTGCCGACGCGGATCTCATCAATGCTGAAGCCAGGGCGCGTAGACGCTGATGTGCCGCTATTGATTAGCATCATCTGTATCAGGCGGCTGTTGTTGCCAGTATCCGATATGTAGGGCGTCGGCGCGGAGATGGAGCCAAAGCTGGAGGAGTCGGGGTTGACCCAAAAGTTGGCTTCGCCCGTGCCATTGGTGTAGGAGCCAATCAGCAGTATCGTTTGCCCCGGACTGTATTCGATGAGATTGGGATCCTTGACGCTGCTGCCGCTGCTGGGGCCGCGGAAGTCACCGTCGAATACCAGATTATAGGCAGATGCATTGTCCGCGTCTTTCACCACACCGAAGCTCGCGACGCCATTGGAGACGGTCGTAGTCGGGGACAGCAGGATCAGGTTGGAACCGAAGCCTGTGGTGCTGAGGCTGGACAAGTCATCCATGCGGAACAGCAGGGAGTAGAAATAAGTCTCACCGCTGGTCATTGCGGTAAAGGTCGGGCTGCTGTAGTTCGCCGGACCAGAGATGCCAAAGTGGTTGCCCGAGGAAGGGGCGAGTCCCGGATAGCTGAGCGAGCCGGCGACTTCGCCACTGGTTCCGTTCGCAGCAGTCCATCCGGTAGGAGGCGCTTCGGCCGGATCGGCAAATGGCTCGTAGTAAACGACATTGGCCGTAGCTTGGGAAACGCTCAGCAAGAGCAGGAGTGACAAGTTTGCTGTAATTATTGGAGTGGAGTAGGTTTTTACCATATTTCCACCCTAGGCTTTCTCCTATATAAGTAACAAGCGTCCTGGATGCTGACACGTCAGTATTTGGGCGATTTTTATTTGGAACGTTTCGGCAAGGTAGCGCCTTCCTGCCAGCCACAGCTCATGGAAATCCGGCATGGCGTCTCAGGAACGCCACGACTGCCGCGCTCAACCAACATGGCGAGCTGCGCCACTGCGCGCCGCCCCAACAGCAGGTGCGGCTGGATGATGGCGGCAGCTTCTGGCACATCCGGAAGGTTGTCAAAGGCGAGGAGCCCCACTTGCTCAGGCACTCTAAATCCATGGTCCCGGAGTTGATTCAGGCAATTGCTTTGCCCGAAGATTGCCGGGGTTTTTCCAGCTTTCACCAATTGCTCCAGCGATGGCAGGGCTTCAGTTACATTTGAGAACAGCTGCACTTTCTGGGAGCCGGTTAGCCGCTGCTGTAGGGACACGACAGATAGCCAGCGCTGCCCCAGGCGGAGGTTGGTTTGCGGGTCCATCACCGCAAAGACTGGATCATAACCACGGCTCAGAATGAGATTCAGGCCATCGGTAAAAGCGGCAAACAGGTCTGCGGTTACGCGGTCGGCTTGTGGCTCCTCAACAGAAAAACCGCAACATACCACCGAAAAATTCTGCCAGTTCAGTTGGATTCGCCCATGATGCTCTTGAGTTGGCCCCACGATTACTCCGCGCTGCCCACGCGCAATCAGGATTCGCTCCAGTTGCCGTTCGTCGATATTCGAGGGAGTGCAATCCAATAGCTCCAGATCGTAGCCGAGTTCCTCGGCCTCCAATTTGGCGCCCATCAGCATGGCTCTTTCAAAGGCGTATCTGGGCTCGCCGCCAATGGTTCCCCGGGTACAGAGATAAGCCAAAGAATACTTCCGGTGTCGAACGGCGCCGGCCCGGACCTCTTTCATTAGCGTATTAATAATGGGGCTGGGCGTGTAACCGTGCTCGCGCGCTAGCGCCTGAATCCGGGCACAGGTCTTGGGGCTGACCCGCGGGTCATTTTTGAGCCCATAGGAGACCGTCGTCCGGCTGACTCCGGCAAGAGCGGCGAGTTCCCGTATCGTCATGGTAAGGTTTTAGGGGTTATTTATTGGGGGCAGCGCGTCTTGGCTTGGTTGCGGGTGATGTTCTTTGCCAATATCGCTTTGAGCAGATCTATAATTTGATCCACTGGGCTTTGCGAGTGCTGTAGAGGTAGCCTTCGACGGGGCGGGAGAACATCACTTTGAGCGCGGTGACGTAGGCGGCGAGCTGGGGGCCGTAGCAGGCGCGCAGCTCGGGGCCGGCGTTTTTGAAAATGCGGTCCGTCTTCCAGTCGACGATGCGCCAGGCGTCGCGGGAGGCGTCGTAGGCGAGCAGGTCGATGAAGCCATCGTAGGCAAACGTGGCGGGAGCGGCGGCGAGTTCCAGCCCGAGCTCCAGCTCGTCGGGGGCGTGGGCAGACTCCGGCCAGAAGAGGGAGGCCTCGGCGCGGACTTGGCGGTCGGCGTGGTTGAGCCAGAGAAATTCTTCGGTGCTCAGCAGGGCGGCGAATTCCTGCGCGCCGCGCTCTTCGTTGGGCGCGTGGGGGACGACTTGCGCCTGGTAGTCCACCCAGGCTTCGATCGGCTGGCCCCAGGGGCCGCGCTCCATCGAGTCGTGCCACCAGTTACCGTAGTCGGCGCCGCCGAGGGCGCTGCTGCCGTCCTGCGTCTCGGGGTAGCCGGGCTCGGATTGCCAGTCGCTCTCGTCGCGGGCGTGACCGTGGGCGGAGTCGGTCTCAACTGGCGCGCCATGTTGGGCAAGGCTACTGGGCAAAATACGTTGCGGGAACTGCTGGCTTTGCGCGCGCAGGCTTTCGCTCACGGGCTCTATTGTCATGAAAAACGCGGGCGCTGCGGCGGGTTCGTTGTCGTCGCCTGCGGGGGACTCGGTCACGGGCTCGCTGGCGGGCGCAAACTCCCGCATGCCGGCCCAGACAAAGCCGTTGGACTCTTCTTCGAGGCAGTGGCAGAGGTCGAGCCAGCTCATCGATGCGCCGGGGTTTTTATAATAGGCGGCAGCGTCGACCGCGATGACGCGTTTACGGGCGCGGGTCCAGGTAACGTAGGCCAGCCGCTCGGTTTCCTCGCGGAAACGGCGAAGGGCGTCATTGGCCAGCTCGTTCTCGCAACTGGAGTCGTAGGCGACGTAGTCCTGCGCGCCGCCCGAGGCTTCGTAGAGCCGGGGAAAGTTCTCTGGCCGGCGCGAGACCGGGTAGTGGAAAAACGGCGTGATGACGACCTCCCACTGCAGGCCCTTGGACTTGTGGCAGGAGAGCAGCTGGATCTGGCCGGGGGCGGGGTCGTCGCTCTCGATGTCGTTGCCGCGGGCAAGCATAAGCTGGCGTGACCAGTCGGCCAGCGTGTCGCCGTGCTCCTCGGCTTGCATGGCGGCGGCCTGCATGCGCTTGAGGCCTTGGTCGATGCGGGCGGGGTCCAGATCGGGCAGGGAGGCGAGGCGTTCGCCGAGTTGCAGCGTGTCGCAGATGACGCGGAAGGCGTCGCTCAGGGCCAGCTCATGAATGGCGGCATGGAGCGATTTTAAAATCAAGAGCGCCTCGATGACGGCCAGCGCTTTTTCGCTACCGGAGAAGTCACTGCGGTGCTCGGGCGTGACGCTGAGGAAGCTCCGCAGCTCGTGCTTGACGACCGCGATGGCGCCATCGGGCAGGGCAAAGATTTCGCGCAGCACGCCGACGATCTCAAAGTCGTCCTCGGGGTGCGCCATGATGCGGACCAGCGCGGCGGCCCAGGACCAGACGGGGTCGTCGGCCCGCTTGACCTTGCGCGAATGCGATTGCACGGGCAGGCGCGCGCGCTCGATGGCCTGGTGCAGCGCCTCGGCCCAGTCGTTGCGCGGGGTGAGGATGGCGACCTCGCTCCAATCGCTGGCGCCGAGCCCTTCAAGGCCGACTTCGACCAGCCACTGAGAGATCGCCACGGCCTCGGCTTTGAGGCTTGTTTTCGCGGGCTGGGAGCCGGCGTCGTAGTCGGCGGGTGGGTGGAGCAGCAGACGCTCGAAGCTGCCGGGGCCGGCATTGGGCCGGGCTTCCAACGGGACAAAGGCGGCTTGTTCGCCGGGCTCATCCTCGCGGCGCAGAATCTGCGGAAAAAAGCGGTTCACGGCGCTGACGATCTCGGCATCGCAACGCATGGTGACGGTGAAGCTGAGCGCGTCGGCGGCGTTCTGGTCGACAAGGCCCTCGTGGATCGAGCGATAGGTCGGCAGGTCGGCGCGGTCGCTGTAAATGGATTGCTGAGGGTCGCCGACCATGCAAAACCGGCCCGGCGGCGGGCCCACGGATTCGGCCATCGGCTGGCCGGGTGACCATTGCCCGCCTGCGACATTGAGCAACACCGCGAACTGTAGCGGGTCGGTGTCCTGCGCCTCGTCAAGAATGACCAGGCGCTGCTCTTCGCGGATGGCGGGCCCGGCGGCCTCGTGGTTCATTAGCCAGGCCGCGAGCGCCACTTGGTCGTCGTAAGTGATCTCGCCGCGCTGGACTCGGTAGTCGCGAAACTCGCGCGCCAAATGCGCGGCCACATAAAGATACGCCTGGCCGAGCCAGAGCTTGAGCGGGCGCCAGGCGGCCTGGAAAATGGGTTTAAAGTCCGCGCTGCCTTTGTCGAAATCTGGGGGAGGGCAAGGCTCACCGGTGGCGTAGGCGGTTTGCCATTCGGCGGCAAGGCGCTGCCCTTCCTCAATGCCTTTTAGGCCGCGCTTATTCTCGGGTTTGAAATTGAGAATCGGAGCGACATCCACCATGGGCGCGGGTCCAGGCGGCTCGGGCTCGGGGATGCGCGTGCCGAACTGGCTCATCAGCTTGAGAATGTCGACCATCGAGCCGTGGCGCTCCAGGCTGAGGCGTGAGCCTTCGGGCAGGCAGGCGAGCAGGGTGTCTTTGCTGCGGAGAAAATCGCGCTGCAGCGCCTCGAGATTGCCTGCTTGCTCGAACTGCGGCGGCAGTCCCGCCAAGGGGCCAAACGTGCGCAATAGCTCCAGGCAAAAGCTGTGGATCGTGCCAAAGAAAGCCTGGTTAAAGCTGGTCATCACATCGGGCCCGGCGTGGACCTCGTGCAGCTTGGCGTGGGTGCGGCGACGCATTTCGTCAGCAGCCTTGCGGGTGTAGGTGACGACAGCCAGGCGTGGCAGGAGCTTGTCATCCAAGTGGGCGTCGGCCTTGGCCAGCGCAACGACGCGGCTAACAATGGCCGTGGTTTTTCCGACCCCGGCAGGCGCGGTGACGGTGAAGTTCCGGTCCAGCTCGCTGGTAAAGCGATCGCGGTCCGCCTGGTCAGTGAGGGGTGGTAATGGATCCGGCATTAATCGTCATCCGCCGCGCCGAGCGTACGGCGATTGCGGAAATGCCGGAACAGCCCGTAGAAGAGGTAAATCAAAAACAGCAGGGTAAAGGAGATGCGCCAGAAGAAGATAAGCAGCATCACGAGGATTATCAGCCCGATGAAATGCTGCACCCGCATGTGTGTCTGCCAGCCGAGATGTTTGAAGCTCGGGTAGCGCACATTGCTGACCATCATCCAGGCAATCAGGAGCATCAGTGGCGGCAGAAACAGGTAGAAGCCGCGCTGGAAGTCAAAGTTGAGCATCGCGAGCATGATGGAGGACACCATGCCGGCGGCAGCAGGGGCGGGTAGTCCGCGAAAGTCGCCCAGGCCCGAAGATTTGTCGATGCCGGGAATGAACGGGTTGGTAATGATGTTATACCGGGCCAGGCGGATGCCGGCACAGAGCAGGTAAATAAAGCCGATTAGCCAACCAATTTGGCGGAAAAACTCGTAACCCTCGGTCGGGCTGAGGATCAGGAAAAACATCATCAGGCAGGGGGCCATGCCGAAGCTGACCATGTCGGCAATGGAGTCGAACTCCTTGCCGAAAAGGGATTCGCGGCCGCCCATGCGGGCCACGCGGCCGTCAAGCATGTCGCACACGCCCGCGCCAAGGATGAAGAACACCGCCTCGGTGAAGTATTCATTGATCTGCGCTTCGGTGGCGTCGTAGCGACCGCGGATGCACCAAATGATGGCCAGGAAGCCGAAGAAGAGGTTACCCGCCGTGAAGAGGTTCGGCAGCATATATATGCGGGCAGCCTCATCGACGTTTTTATAGGGCAGCCCGGATTCTTGTGAATCTTTTGGGGGCGTTTTAGACATTACCGGGATGTTTGCCAGGGTGCTCGGATTGGCCGTCGGGCAGTCTTTCCTGCTGACGGCTGGTGAGGCTCTCCACGTATTGCCAGAAGGATTGGTTTTGCTCGACGAGCGTTTCCTCGTGGTAGGGGAGTTTGAAACGGAAAATAAAGTCGGCCAGGGTGTGCTTGTGGATGATGTAGTGGCTCAGCAGGCGGCTGTCGTTGATGACCTCGAAGTAGATGCGGTATTCGCCCGCTCGGAGGCGGTAGTAGGTCTTGCCGCCGCGCTCGAACTTGCCCACGTCGTCACTGCCGGCGGACAGCTCCTTACTGGTGAGGTTGCTGAACCGTTCGATAATCGGCATTTGGATCATGATATCCAGCCGGTTGAGCATCGACATGCTCTGGTCGCTGAAGGTGACTTCAAACATTGATCTATTAATACAACACAGGCTTGGAGCGTACTTCAATCACTCTCTGTGGCTATTTTTTCTGCAACTTTTGGCGGGTGGCTGGGTTGAATCTAAACAGTTACCAACCACGACAACCTTTAACCAGAAATATCCACAATGAAATCTCTAAAGTATTTAATTCTCTGCGGTCTGCTCTCGGCTGGCCTCGTTCATGCAGAATCTGCCGCACTCGGTGACGGCAATGGTGATGGCAATCAGCCGCAAAGCGAAAACGCCGGCCCCGGTGGACAGCGCCCCAAAGGCCAGCAGAACCAGCAGCGCCCGAACCGTCCGTCCAAGGAAGACATCCTGGCGAAGTTTGACGCCAACGGCGACGGCCAGCTCGATCAAGCCGAGCGCGAAACCGCCCGCGAAGCACATCGTGAAGAAATGGCCCTGCGCCGCTTTGACGCCAACAAGGACGGCACGCTGTCCAATGAGGAGCGCGCGCAGTTCGATGCTTTCATTGCCGAGCGTGAAGCAAAAATATTGGAACGTTTTGACGCCGACGGTGACGGAGTCCTCAGCGATGAGGAGCGCCAGGCCGCCCGCCAAGGCATGAACCGCCGTCAAGGCCAGGGCAATGGTCAAAACGGTCCCGCTGATCGCCGCCAGGGCCCGCCCCGCAGCAGCGATCTCGGCGATGTTCCAGCCGCGCCTCCCGGAGCATAAGTATTTCATAGATCACAATAGTTAGCAGCTACAGTCAGCAAGACACATAGAAACCCCGGCTAGGAATGCCGGGGTTTCTTCATGTCCGTATTACGATAGTGACAAAAGGCCTGCGGTTTACCACTTAACGCGGCTGAGGGGTCACATTTATGAATGCAAAATCGCAATGTGACGCGCGGGTTACGGAGTCGTAACCCAACTGTAATATGTGACACAAGTTTAACAACCTACCTCTAGTCAAGGCGGGGTAAATCTGTTCTACGTTGGCGACTGAATTTTAATTTACTTTCCTTATGAAGATTCGCGTCATCGCAAACACACTTATTGCCTGCTGTCTTGGTTGGACATCACTCTCCGCTCAGAGCGACCCTTCCGTCGCGAAGGAGAAGCTCGCCAAGTGGGTCGAGACTCGCCAGATGATTTCCAAGGAAGTCACTGATTGGGAGGCAGACAAGGAGCTGCTGATCGCCACGAGAGACCTGCTGAGCAATCAGGTAAAGGCGCTGGATGAACAGGTCAAAGAGCTGAAGTCCGAGGAAACCGCCAGCGACCAATCGCGCAAGGAGCTGCTCGACAAGAAAGACCAATTGCAGATCGCTGATATCGCATTGGCCCAACAGGTCGCAACGCTGGAGAAGCAAATACTGGAGTTGGTGAAGATTTTCCCGGAACCGCTTAAGGCCAAGCTCGAGCCGCTGATCGTCCAGATCCCAGAGAATCCCGAAGAGTCGGATGCTACGCTGGGCAAGCGCATGGGCCAGGTTCTCGCGATCCTTAATCAGGCGGAGAAGTTTAATAGCACCGCGACCTTTGTTGGCGAGACGCGTGAAGTGGGCGGCCAGAAAATCCAGGTCAAAACAGTCTATTGGGGCATGTCATTCGCCATTTACGTGGACTCCCAGGGCAAGACGGCTGGCTTCGGTAAGCCGACCAGCGATGGCTGGGTGTGGACTGAGAATAAGGAACTGGCGGCGGACGCCAAGCGCTTCATCGACATGTATGAAGGCAACACTGATGTGATCGAATTCGTCGCGCTCCCCATCAGCGTCCAGTAACGAGCAATTTTACTATTTTTAACATGAAACGGATTATCACTTATACTTCCTTGCTGACGATCGCTGGCGCGCTGGCACTGCCACTGGGTGCCCAGAATTTTGATCAAGTTTCGAGCGACGTTGACGCAAAGTTGGAAGCATCCCTGAAGAAACTTGCGGATGTCCGTGAGACGATTCAAGAGGAGCGGGTCCCGCTATCGACGGAAGTTGCCGAGTTGGAAAGCCAGGCGACCGAGTTGCGCCGTGAGCACAATCGCTTGCTGAAGATCAAGGACAGCCGCACGATCGATTTATCCTCACTGGAACGCCAGGTGAGCCAGTTGCAGGAGCAGTCAGATTTCGTGAACCGTTTGCTCAATGAGTTTATCGAAGGCTTTGAGCAACGCATCGATAAGGCCGAGAATCCTCTCTATGCTGCTGATATTAAGGACGCCAAGCTTGCACCCAAGAACGCAAACTTGAGCCCGGAGGAAAAGCGTGATTTGCAGGTAGCCGTGGTGGAATCCGCCATGGATCGCATGGAAAACCTCGTTGGCGGCCACACTTTTGAGGGTGCCGCGCTGAGCCCGGAAGGCGTGCTGCAAGAAGGCACGTTTGCCAAGTTTGGCCCGACGGTTTTCTTTACGAGCAATGATAAAAGTGTCTACGGCTTGGTCGAAACTCAGCTCAATGCGGCTGATCCGGTAGTCGTCGCTTTACCGGAAACGATCAGTGGAAGCATTTCTAATGCGGTTTCGACCGGCTCAGGTGCGCTTCCCTTTGATGCAACTCTGGGTAAGGCAATCAAGGTCGCCAAGGCCAAGAAATCTCTGATGGCCTACGTTGAGGACGGCGGCCAGGTTGGTTACGTCATTATCGGCCTGGGCATTATCGCCATTTTGCTGGCGGTCTTTAAGTGCTTTGAAATCTTCAGCTTCAAGGTTGCCATGCCTAAGCAGATCGACGAGCTGCTCGATCTGGTAAACGAAGGCAAGCAGGACAAGGCGCAGGAAAAGGCCAACGAAATTGGTGGCACTGCTGGTGAAATGTTGGCTGCTGGTGTGATTAACGCCGAGGAAAAGCGCGGTATTCTCGAAGAAATGATGTTCGAGCGAATCCTGAAGGCCCGTCCTTATCTGGAGCGTTTTTTGCCGTTTCTCGCGATCACCGCCGCAGCGGCTCCGCTGTTGGGTCTGCTGGGTACCGTTATCGGTATGATTAAGACTTTCCAATTGATTACGATCTTTGGCACGGGTGACGCCAAGAGCCTTTCTTCGGGTATTTCCGAAGCGCTCGTTACCACCGCACTGGGTCTGATCGTGGCCATTCCTACTTTGATTCTTCACGGCATGCTTTCACGCATGGCCAAGCGTAAGCTGGGTCTGCTGGAGCAAGGTGCCGTTGCCTTCGTGAACGGGGTGATCAGCCGTCGTCACGAAAAGAAGGACTAATTTCTAAATCTTTATTCAGGACGACCACCATGGAAGGTGTCACGCTAGAGAAAATTTTTGATGTATGGGCAAGCGGTGGGACGGTGATGTATCCGCTGTTTTTCCTCGCATGCTTGCTCTACACTCAGGCGTTCCAGCTTATATTCTACGTTCGCCGCACCAGCTTGAATAAGCGCAACGAGTTTCAATGGGCGCAGTGGGTGCAATCCCCCGAGAAGGCGGAAGGGCGCGTTGCGGAAATTATCCGCTACACGCAAACTGACACCAGCTCAGCCAAGCAGGTACGCAACCGTTTTGATGAAGTGCGCATGGCCACGCTCAATCTCGTGGACCGGCGTGTTCGCTTTGTTAATACGCTGGTCGCAACGGCTCCTCTACTCGGGCTGTTGGGGACGGTCATTGGTATGTTGCAAACGTTTCTTGGCTTGGCCACTAGCGGAGGCGGTGAGACGGCTGGTGTGGTGGCATCGGGTATTTCTGAAGCGCTCTTGACCACGCTGACCGGTCTGATCATCGCCCTGCCTGGTCTATTCATCGTCATGATTATTCAACGGCAAAAGCACGGGCTGGAAGCCAATATCACCCGGCTGGAGTGCTTGACTCTCAGCCAGCTAAAAATCGACTAATATGGCCAAGCGCAGCATACTTGCAGAGGGGGAAGAGGCGACTGAGATCAACCTGTCTTCGATGATCGATTGTATCTTCATCCTGCTGATTTTCTTCATCGTGACGACTGTCTTTGTCGAGGAAAGCGGACTTCAGGTGAACAAGCCGGACGCCGCCGCCGCCTCGGCCAACAACGACGACAGTGTATCGGTCGCCCTGGAGATTACCGCCAATAATAAAATCATGATCGATGGGCAGGAGATTCCGCTGAGCCAAGTGAAAAACCGCGTCAAGGACGGCATGGTCGATGCGGATACGCCCGTAATGATCCGCAGCCATGAACGCGCGAGCCACGGTCTCTTCATCTCGGTGTGGGACGAGGCTTCGCAAGCCGGTGCCAACCAACTGAGCTACACCACGACCAACTAATTTTCTATGGGACGCAGCATCAACGACGAGCCGGATCAGGAAACAGAGATCAATCTGTCTCCCATGATCGACTGTATTTTCATTCTGCTGATCTTCTTCATTGTGACGACCGTTTTCGTCGAGGAGCCGGGTGTTGAAATCATCAAGCCGAATGCGGTTACCGATGCTGACTTGGAGAAGAATAGTATCATCATCGCGATCACTTCCGATAACCGCGTTGTTTATGGCGGTAAGGAAATCGGCGTTTCCGGGGTCGCATCGCAAGTCAAGCAGCAGATCAAACAGAACGATTTACCGGTGATCATCCAGGCGGACATAAACGCAGAGCACGGCACTTTTTCCAAAGTTTATAGCGAAGTGAAAAATGCCGGTGCCAAGAAAATTAGCGTTTCAACTTTCAGGGGCTGATCCATGTCTGATCGTAAGCATCAAAGTTTTAAAATTCCCACCGCCAAAACAGACCTGCCTCTTGGTATGACGTGTGGCGTACTGTTTTCCACCTTCCTGTTTGTATTGATGGCCATTGCGCCACTGGTGGGAAACATCAAGCCGCCGCAGAACGACCTGCAGGAAGTGATGGTAGCGTTCCCGCCGCCGGAGTTCGAGGAGATCGAAGAACCAGAACCGGAAGAGCCACCGGAGGAAGAGCCGCCACCCGAGATGGAGGAGCCACCGCCCGACCTTTCACTGGAGCAGATGGACCTGGTGCTGAATCCAGGCACCGGTGGTAGCTTGGCCGGCGACTTCGCGCTGCCGACGACTGCCGCTAATGCCGGTGATCTGGGCACGGAAGATTTCATCGACTTCTCCGAGCTGGATGAGCCGCCGAAACTGATTGACCAAAGCGCTTTCAATTATCCGCGCAGCCTGCGCACAAAGAAAGTTTCCGGTCGCGTCGTGGTTTACATCGAGCTGGACGAAGAAGGCAACGTGACCAAGGCGGAAGTATCCAAATCCGATCTGCCACAATTCAATGATTTTGTTCTCAAGGAAATCAGCCGGCGCAAGTTTTCTGCGCCCACTTTCCAAGGCCGCAAGGTGAAGGCTAAAGCGAACCTGCCAATTCCGATAAATATCCAATGAATTATTCAAACATGAAAAAGTACACCGCATTGCTGGCTGCTGGTTTTGCCATGGCGCTGCCGCTCGCGGCGCAGTCGAAGACCGACCTCATGCTAGAGGCTCCCAAGGTGATGGATGATCCTGAGTGGCAGAAGCGCTTTTTGGGCAGCTATGGTTTCATGCCTTCATTGGAGCCGAAAGTGAACCAGGAAGAGATCGTCGTGCTCGGTGATTTGATCGAAATCATGAAGGCCGATCCCGACGCTGCGGCCGAACAGTTGAAGCTAAAGATCAATGACAACAGCAGCGCCGCCTTGATCTTCATTCTGGGCAATTTGTATTTCCAACAGGGCAAGCTTGAAGAGGCGCAGAAGTATTACTTGATGGCCATTGAGAAGCACCCGTCGTTTCTTCGCGCACATAAGAACATCGGGCTGCTCTATCTGCAGGATCAGGACTTTGCCAATGCACAAAAGCATCTCGGCCGCGCATCGGAGTTGGGCGAACACGATGGTCGTACCAACGGATTGATCGGCTATGCTTACTTGAGCACGGACAACTACCTTGCTGCCGAAGAAGCCTATCGTGACGCCATTCAACAAGAGCCGGATGTGGTCGACTGGCAGTTAGGCCTGGCGCGCACTCTCTTGGCGACAGAACGCTATAACGAGGCGGTCTCTTTGTTTGATACATTGATCAAGCAGCAGCCGAATAACTCCATGCTTTGGATGCTCCAAGCTAATGCCTACCTGGGGCAGGGAAAGCCCATGGAAGCCGCTATTAATCTGGAGGCAGTTCGTTCGCTGGGCACGGCCAAGCGCGAGTCGCTTTTGTTGCTCGGCGATATCTACCTGAATATGCAGATGCCCGAGGCAGCACTGGAAGTTTATGAGTCGGCAATCGGCAACGATAAAACTTCTGCGGGCTATCCGAGCGCAATACGCGCCGCCCGTCTCCTGCAGCAAATCGGTGCTGCTGAGGAATCCACGGAGTTACTGGAAAAAGTTAAGAGCCAGTATGCTGGCATGCTCACGACTGAGCAGGAGCTTACGGTGCTCACGCTTCAGGCTAAAAATGCCCGTTCATTGGGTGATGAAGTGCAGGCCATTGCGATTCTAAAGGATATCGTTAAGCGTGACGGCACTAACGGGGAGGCTCTGATCGAACTGGCGGATTTCTACAGCAAATCGGCGGAAGCCGAAGACCTGGAACGCGCCATTTATTACATCGAACTGGCTGAATCCATTGAGGAGTTCGAATACCAGGCGTTAGTCAAGCACGCGCAAATGCTGGCGAATAAGCGTAAATACCACGACGCAATTATCCTGCTTAAGCGCGCCTTGAGCATCAAGGAAGAGCCGCGCATCGAGCGTTACCTCGCACAGCTTGAGCGCGCGGTAAACCGCTAGGAGCTTTATGTTTAACCTCGTGCATAGTTGGATCAGCAAAGGCAGCGTTATTCTATTGGGAATGACGGCGGCATGTTCTGGTCTGCTGGCACAAGCTTACACGCTACAGGGAGTCACGCGCATTGATGACCAAGTGTTTGCCACGGTGCGGTCGCCGTCAGGAACCACCAAAGTTCTGCCCGTAGGCGAGACGGAGAACCGACTGATTTATGCCTCTGAGTGGAGGCCGAATTCGCGAGAAGCCGTTGTATTTGCCGAAGGTCAGAAGCATGTGCTGCGTTTGGAAAAACCTACGGAGATTGGTATGAGCTTTGTTGATCGAGAGCCGGTGGTGGAACGTAAACCGCGCTCCTTACCACGAAGTGCCAACAACGCGTTGGTTCCGCAGATTGAAACCGAACCAACAGTTGGTGGCATTGTTGTGGGGAAGGCGAGTGAGGAGCCAGTGACGGAGCAACACCCAGGGGGACGCCGCGCGCTCTCATCCCGCGCAGGCGAAACACTGGTTGTTGGCGAAACGGATGAAATCCGAGACCAGCTACTGGCCAGACCAGCTACCGTTCAACCTCCAAGACCTTCCATGCTGCCACTGAATTCTACTGCGCTCACGAAAAAGGAAAAAGTCATAAATTCTGAAAACAACACGGTTGGCCAGCGCCAAGCGGAATCGTTATGAAGCAAAGTATATTGAGTATTTTAGTTTTACTCGGCGCAGTCTGTGCAGTGAGCGCCGACGTAGAACCAGCAAACGCCGAGCTGCAAGTTCGGTCTGAATGGTGGCCAGATCGCGTCACGGTGAATGAGCCCGTCGAAGAAACCTTGAACGGCCAAACAATTAAGCCTGGTCGTTTGGGCTTCGTCGTGCGTCTGGTCGGTGACGATGTACTCATTGACTTTGGTCGCTACGGCGTCATCCAACTTCCGATTGCCCAGACTGATTTCGTGGATCGTTCGAAGGAACTTCGTGGTGTGCGTGATTGGGGACATCTCGGAAACTGGACTGCTCAGTTCCATACTAAGCTGATGGCGGCGAAGCCAACCGGATTCCAGACGCTTCCGATTAAAGTATATGACGATAAGGACTACTTCCTGATTTTCTATCTCGATCATTCATCGGACGAGGGACAGCAGATTTTGTCTTGGATGCGTGATTCAAAAGGCATCAATGAATTGCCATCGAATGTCTGCCTCATGCTGATTCCGGATGAGCACAATGTTCAGGATTACCTGTTGGAGCTCATTGCTTACGAATACCCGGGCCTGACTCTGGTTTATCCCTTGGCCAAGCCCTATCGGACGATCCTCAACCACGAACCCGAGGGTGCCATGATGGCAGTGATCGATAAGAATGGTCGCACGGTTGTCGACCCCATCAAGTTGGAAAACGGCGACGATTTGGATGCCAAATTTTCTGAGCTACAACGCGGAATATCCCAAGATGCGGATATCCGGAAAACTCTTTCTAATGCTCAATGAAGCGATTTAACTCTATTTTTAACAGACAGCTACTTTGTTTGACGACACTCGCGTGTTGGGGAATTCTGCTGGCACCTATTGCGGCTTATTCGCAGGGGACGGAAGCCAGCGAAACTGAGGATCAACCTTTCAACGATGTCGAGGTCGTTGATGCTAAGCAGCCTGCTGCACCTGCGCCTTACACGGGAGAATCCGCAGGGGTCGGTAATATCATTGGCCAAGTCTTTGATCCAGAG
The DNA here is from genome assembly GCF_027257155.1 of Cerasicoccus sp. TK19100. Lineage (NCBI taxonomy): Bacteria > Pseudomonadati > Verrucomicrobiota > Opitutia > Puniceicoccales > Cerasicoccaceae > Cerasicoccus > Cerasicoccus fimbriatus. The sequence goes on along the minus strand of NZ_JAPWDU010000004.1, from coordinate 258,152 downwards.
AAGCGTAAGTTTGTGCGTGGCGCAAATGTAGTGTTGCTTTGGCCAGGTGCCGAAGCAGCCGCAGAGGCAGATGATTACGAGCCGCAGGAAAAGACGGTGACCAACAAAGAGGGGGAGTTCCGCTTTACGGATATCCCAGCTGGCTTTTACACTATCCTCGTTGTTGAAGATGGCTACAAGGAAGAGGAAGTGAAGGACTTTGAGGTGCTGGCGAATTCCGCCAATCGGGTCAATGTGCAGCTCACTTCCTTGACTGCTGCGGAACAAGCCGGAGAGGTCTTCCAATTAGAAGAATTCGCTGCGGGAGGCGAGCTTGTTACCGACTCCCGAATCGCGATGGATGATCTTCGACGGGACTCCGCGGGCTCAATGGATTTTCTTACCTCGGAAGACTTTTCCAAGTATGCAGCAACCGACTTGGCCGACGTGGTAAAGCGCCTGCCGGGCGTCAACGTGGTGGAGGGCAAGTTCGCCGTAGTTCGCGGTTTGAGCGATCGCTATAACAGTACTTTGGTCAATGGCCTTCCGGTGCCCAGTCCTGACCCCTTGCGCCAAGGGTTGCAACTGGACTTATTCCCCACTTCGATCATCGACAGCGTTGTTACGAACAAGCAGTTTCTGCCCTACATGCCAAGTAACTCTTCGGGTGCGGCTTTCGAGCTCAACACCAAGGCTTATCCGGAAGAGTTTACCACTTGGTTTAGTGCTGGCGCTCGTTTTAACAGCAATGCCATGGACTCCTATCTGAGGGATCCCAACAGCTCCACCGATGACTTGTTCGGGTTTGGCAAAGGGAGCCGCCCCATGAACCCCGGCACCAGCAGATCCAGGGCGAACCAGCTGAATCTGCCCAGCCCAACTTTTATTGCTCAGCCCGGCAATGCGCCCGTGGGTGGTAAATTTTCTTTGGGATTTGGTGATACAACCAAGGTTTTTGGTCGCAACTTGGGGGTGATCGCTTCTGCGTCCTATGACAGCAGCTACAAAACTCAGTTTGGCGTTCAGCAGGATCGCTATGGCGCGAGCAGCTACAGTGTGGGTAATGCTGTCCCAGGGTTCGAGAGCGAAGTTATTCCCTTTCCGCCTGGGACTCCGCTTTATGACAGATTCCTGGCTCGGTTTAATGCGAACTTGAAGGAGTTCATCCCCGGTTCTTTATATAACCGTGAACTGGCTGCCAGTGACGTGAGGTATGACGTCGAAAATTCGATAGGTACTGTCCAAATTGCTGCTCTGGGTGGCTTTGCCTTTGATCTTGATCCGGAAGGCACAAACCAGTTGTCCTTCAACTACCTATTCAGTCAAAATTCTCAGGATTTTGTGCAGCGAAAAAGTAATGGCAGCTTACCTCCCCAATTTCGCCAAACCGGGAATCAGGTTACCGACTTAACTTCCAATTCTCAGGCGGATGGATTCGTCCTCGTTGGGCAGCAAGATGATGGCAATCAGCTTTTCAATAAGGATACAATCTCTTACGAAGAGCGTAATCTTAAAGCTTATCAGCTCAACGGTGAGCACTTGATTGAGGAGTTGAATGACTTGGAAATATTTTGGGGCGCTTCCTATGCGACTACCAGCAGCGACACGCCGGGACAAACGACATTTGAGTATGCTTATCAAATCGATGATGGCAGTGCCTATCCAGGAAGTAATACCCCTGATGCTGAAGGTTATTGGCTTCCCGACAACGTGGTATCTGGCATCAGCCCATTGACACAAACCTGGCGGGATATCGACGAGGATGTCTACGGTGCCAGGGCTGATTTAACCTATGAGCTTGAGTTCCTCAATAACTTGGATGGTCAAATCCGTTCCGGCATGTATTACGAAAATGCCAGCCGCCGAACCGACCAAATCGAGCTTATTTATCCCTCGAACAACAACATACCTAAGACGGGAGGGGAGCCTGCAGTATTTCAAACACCAGAAGAGTTGCAGTACGCGCTCGTGCGAAACATTGATGCGGCGAATAACACCAATTTGGGTACCAATACTTCTTTCGCCAATAACACCCGAAAGATTAACGCATTTTACGGAATGCTAACCTTGCCGGTCTTTGATAATCTTAAGTTTACTGGTGGCGCTCGTTTTGAAGATCTTAGAATGACGGCGAACGGTGACGCTGAACTTGGTATTTATACACTGGATCAGATTCTCAATACGCCTTTGCCAGGCTTGGAAACGCCTCCTCCTGGCTTCACAGGTCCGACCACCAACGGCGAGGTCTTGGGATGGACCAATCCTAATGAGCAGGGGGATATCCGAAGTGACGCAGTGTTGCCGGGCGTTTCAATGACCTATGATATTACGGATGATATCACTTTCCGTGCAGGCTACAGCAAAACGATTGCCCGCCCGTCGTTCCGCGAAATGGCTCCGTATTTTTCTACCGAGCTGGAAACGGGAGACCTGATTATTGGTAACCCGACGTTGGAACTGAGCCCGGTCGAGAGTTATGATGCGCGTTTGGAATATCGGTTTGGAGATGGCGACCTGATCGCTGCCAGTGTCTTTTATAAGAATGTCGAGAATCCGATTGAGCGAGTTCTTTTAAGAGCCCCCGGTAATGTCGATTTCCTGTCGTTCATTAATAATCCTGATCGCGCAATCGTGAAGGGGTTTGAGCTGGAGACCAGAACGAGTCTGTCTAACTTTTTTAAGGATCTTAAGTATGTCTCCATTGGCGCTAATTGGACAATGATTGACGCCACGGTTGCCTACCCGGAATCAGTTTGGCAGTCATACTTCCGATACACATCGAACGGGATTCCGAGTGGTCCGTTTGTGGGCAACGATGGCCCTCCCAATGGTAACAACCGACAGCCGCAAGACCGACGTCTGTTTGACCAGCCAGAGTGGATCGTGAATGCGGATGTCACATTTTCGCACCCGGATTTGGGGACGACATTGACGCTTTCAGTGTTCTCTCAGAGTGACGTGCTGACCGGCGTTGGCTCCGGTAGTAATGGCTCCGTAGACCAATTCACTGGATCATACTATCAGTTGGATCTGACTTTCCAGCAACGAATTACAGAAAACCTGACTCTTAAATTTGCGGTAAGCAATATTACCGATACGAAGCGCTCAATCTACTATTCGAATGATTTTGTCGATGAGACGATTGATCGCCTGAGCTATAAGGTCGGGCAGAATTACCGAGTTGCCTTGGATTACAACTTTTAGGGGTCTCCGGCTGCCATTTTACACGAATGTAACCTGACAGCCTTCATGTTGATTCAATTAGGCTCTAGAATTGAGCTTTCTCTCCTAACTATAGTCACATCATCTATAAATGAATAAACAAACCCTCCTCACTGTATTGGGTCTCGGCACGGCAAGCGCTGCCTTTGCTCAGACTTCAATTACTCCCGCAAATTTCGGGGTCGTAACCAACCCATCTACCGGTGTTTATGAAATCACTGGAGATTTAACTCTGACCGCTGGCGCAACACTCGCCGACAGCACCTACATCCTGGAAGGTCTTACTTTTGTTAACGCAGGCAATACGATCACCATTGAGCCTGGTGTCGTGGTTCGCGGCCAGCCTCGCGATGGCACCAACGGTCCTGGCGCTCTTTGCGTTTCCCGTGGCGCTGAGATCATTGCTGACGGTTCCGCCAGCAATCCGATCATCTTCACCACTGCTGCTGATGTAAACGGCGAGCGTTACACCGCTGGTGACACTTTTATGGACGCCGATCCGAAGAACAACCCGATGGCTCCTAATGTGAACCTTTGGGGCGCGCTCGTTCTCCTCGGTTATGCACCGACCAACACTGGTGCTGTTGACACTGGCATATCTGGTGAAGCATTCATCGAAGGTTTCGTTATCGAAGACTACCGCACGACTTACGGTGGCTTGATCCCGAACGACAGCTCCGGCATCCTCGACTACGTTTCGATCCGCTACTCTGGTGACGCGACTTCAATTAACTCTGAAACCCAGGGTCTGACCGTAGGTGGCGTTGGTTATGGCACTCAGCTGACCAACATCGAAATCTATGGCTCCGGTGACGATGGTATCGAAATCTTCGGTGGCACTGCGGCTTTGAAGAATATTGCTATCAGCTACGTTGACGATGACGGCCTCGACATGGACCAAGGCTACACCGGCCTCATTCAGTTCGCCTTCCTCCTCGCTTCCGGCCTCGATAACGACATCACCACCGACAACGTTTGCGAATGGGACGGTGACGATTGCTGTGACTCCGGCTCCGACGACGACAACTTCAATGACGCTGCTCAGCCTACGACTCACCCAACTATTTACAATGCCACTATCTGGGGCTCACGTAGCGGTGACGGCAACCCAATCGAAACGATCGGTCACGCTGTTCGCATGCGTCGTGGTTGGGGCGGTCAGCTCAACAACTCCATCATTGCTAACTTCCGCGCCGACCAGAATGGTCTGTTCGAAGTTAACAACGATTCGGCTGGTGTAGCTACCTTCGCCCAGTTCCCTAGCCAGCTTCCGTATGACCAGATGGTTGCCGGAACTTTCGGTGTCGCTGGCACCATGTGGTTCAACGTTGGCGACAACACTGCAGCTAACGTTGGTGAGTCCGCTGAGACCACCAACATCCTGAATGCAACTGGCCAACCCGGCGGCTTCACCGGCTACCCGGCATGCACGCTCAATCGTATCGGTGGCGCTGATACCATCGCCGACCCTGGCTACGGTGTCTTCGGGACTCCTGGCACCTACAACCAGACCATCGCAAACGGTCTGAACCCGGTTCCGACACCTGCTGGCAACGCTCAAAATGCAGCTTACTTGGTACCTTACACCAACCTGTTCTTCGACGAAGTGAATTATGCAGGTGCTTTCGAGCCGAATGCTTTCGCTGCTCTCTGGACCACCGGTTGGACCGCACTGAACACCAGCGGTGTTCTCGTCGACAATGCTGTAGGCCAAAACCTCTAATCTGATTCTTTAGATTTATGCTGCGCTCCAGCGCTGGATTCACTTTCGGCGCTGGAGTCAGCAATTTAAAAGTATAATTAATATGAAAAAAGTTATTCTAATTGCATCCGTCGTTGCAGCGACTGCTGGCTCTGCTCAAGCCGCTCAGCTGATTGCTGGCTGGGACTTGAGTAACCTCACTGCTCCGACCAACGGTTCCGTTGCTGCTAACTGGTCAGACTTGTCTGGTGATGGCACCAACAATTCGAACGGTGCCATCTATTGGAACGGCTCCAATGGCTCGACAAATATCATTGATGGTGTTGTCGGTGGCGCTGCTTTCAATGGGACCAACGTCAACAAGAACACCACGATCGCATCTCGCACAATCGACAACCAGATGTCTCTGACTCCTGCTGCTTCAGTCGGTTTTGCTAATGGTTTCTCCTTCAATGCATCGAATTCGTCATTCGTTCTCGTTGCTGGCGAGGGAACTCAATTCAACAATGTTGTATTGAGCTTTGCTGCCGGTCTAACGAACGCTGGCAATGGTATCTCCATTACATGGGAATACGACTCGGGTGCCGGTTTTCAATCCACTGGAGTTACGACCACAACCAGCAGCACTGTAGCATCTGGCGGTGAGTTGGAGACGGTTACTCTCGACTCTGGCATTGTGTTCGGTGACGGTGTTGTTCTCCGTGGCACCTTTGGCACGATCGACAATTTCGGTTCATTGCAATTGGACAACTTCCAAGTTACTGGTGACATCGTTGTTCCTGAGCCTTCCACGTACGCAATGATTGCTGGTGTCGCAGTTCTCGGTCTGGCAGCAATGCGTCGCCGCCGCAGCTAATCCCGCACATGAATCTTTACGAAGCGCTCCCCACCAGGGGAGCGCTTTTTTCCAATTTTCGACTTCTTTAGGAAACAAGATGAGCAAGGTAATCAAATTCACTTTCTTAGCTCTGCTGGGATTCTCTAGTCTTAAGGCTGAGCTTCAGTTTGAGGAAACACGCGACATCTGGGATGCTCCAATTGGGGCCAGGGAAATGATCACTGAGTTCAAGTTCAAGAATACCGGTGATAAGCCAGTTGAAATTGTTTCAACGAATACGAAGTGCGATTGCACGGTTGCGGCGTTGGAGAAGAAGGTATTCGAACCGGGTGAATCCGGAAGCTTGACCGCTACTTTTACCTTCGGTGATCGCGAAGGAAACCATAAGAAAACTATATTGGTTTACACCAACTACACCGGCTCGAATCCGATTGAACTGGACATGATGGCAAACATTCAGCCGTTGTTGTCAGTAACGCCTCGAATTCTTTTTTGGAAGAGTGGTTCAACGGCTGAGCCCAAAACCGTAAAGCTTTTTGCAGAACAGTCTGATGTGCTCGAACTGGTTCAATTTCCTAAATCTGCTGATAATTTTACGATCTCTCAAATCGAACAGGATGGTAGCGAGATTACACTGAAAATTACGCCCACTTCAACTGACGCTCCGGTTCGCGAAGATATCAAGTTTTCGATCAACCGAAAAGCCGAAGACGGCGGCTCGGAAGTTGTCGTTACTAAAGATCTGTTTTTAATGATCCGGTAATTCTATTTTCCCGCCGCCAAAGCCACCTTTGTGCTTGTTGAAACAAGCCTAAATTACATCTTTTGAGATCATGCTCCGTTACAACCGACTGATTGTCCTATTAGTGGGCTTGCTGCCAATTTTTTCTGTGTTTGGTCAAGCCAGTGCTGAAAGCGATACGGCTCCGCGTGCTGTCTTTGATATGGATATCACCAAGGAGGGCCTCGATTACTTGAACTATAATGATGAGTATGTTGCCCATCGTTCTGCTGACGGAACAGATTTGTCAGGTTTGGGTGCCAGCAGTCGAGCCAGTGCAGGACAGGGCCGTAGTGACAGTGATCACCCTAAAATTTTGTTACCCGCCATCGTTGGTGTTCGTGCAGCTGACTACGGTGTTACTTACCTTATCGCAGGCGTTATTTCGCCATTGCTGGTTGCAGGTAGTGCTGATCAATTTGAGACGCCGGACAAGTTTATTACCAATCGCCCGGTTGGTCGTCGCGATGGAAGCGGTGGGCATAATTTTCGCCGAAATCTTGGCACGACCACATTGGAAAATTTCGACCCTAATGGCGGACGCCCCGCCAGTACTATTGAACGGGATGTGGTTCATCATTCAGCGGGATCGGTGCCTGTTCGTCAGGAAGACCAAACTTTGTTCAAGTTGCCGAAGGTGGATATGACGGTAGAGGCTTACCAAACTGATCTTCCGGAGAAACAAGCTACGAACCGCCCAGTTGGCCGCACAGGTGCTGGTCGAGGAAACGCACGTCAGCTGTATCCCGCGCATCCCAATAGCCCATAGAAAGTGGCCAACGGGGTAACTTCTCGTTTTTAACTGCATTGATCGACGGAAGGCTTTTGCGTTCAATCCCACTTAGCGAAGGTTGGTGGACCACAGATTTTAGACCTTGTGCTCCAGAGTCTCCTTGGTCGTACAAATTCCATCCTTATTGTCATCAGTTTTTGAGTTCCTCAGACGCATAGCAGTCTAAAAAATTTTCTGGCACCGTTCGGGAAAGTCCGGCAGCTTCTTCGGTTAAGATTTTTCTTCCGCTGTGTTGCTTGGACTCGTCAGTTTATCCCTAGTTCTCCTTGCCTCGGGCTATTATTTGTACGGGCGCTTTTTGGTCAGGCATTGCCGGATTGATAACAAACATGCCACGCCAGCCCATGAAAAGAATGACGGTGTGGATTACGTGCCTACGCGGGCATCGATAGTATTTGGACACCATTTTTCGTCGATTGCCGGGGCAGGGCCCATCGTGGGGCCGATCTTGGCAACGATGTATTTTGGCTGGGGTCCGACCTGGCTATGGATTTTGATTGGAGCAATCTTTGTTGGCGGTGTTCATGATTTTGGCAGTTTGCTGATGTCGCTCCGCTATCGAGGACGCACGGTGACGGAGATTACTAACTCCTTGGTCGGGCCGCAGACAGGAATGTTTTTCCGCATTTTTCTTATTCTGTCGCTGATCTATGTGATCATCGTCTTTCTCGATTTAACGGCTGGCGCATTTGCCAGCTCGCCCGCAGTGGCGACTTCCTCCGGCTGGTTTATGGCGTGTGCCGTGGGATTCGGCTTAGTGCTGCGATCAAAGGGGCTGCCGATGTGGGCGACTCTAACTATTTTCATTCCGCTTACATTTGCTGGCCTGGCGGTTGGGCATTTCTTTCCGGCTGAGGGGATCGGTAAGAACACCTGGCTCACATTGATCGTCGTCTATTGCTTTGGAGCAGCTGTTTTGCCGGTCAATGTATTACTACAACCTCGGGACTTCCTGAGCTCTATTTTTCTCTATGCCATGATGCTCGTTGGGGTGTTGGGGCTGCTGTTCAGTGGTCGAACGCTACAGGCTCCGCTGTTTACGGGATTTTCTTCAGCCGTGCCCAATGTGGGTTATTTGTTTCCCGTGCTTTTTATCACGGTAGCTTGTGGGGCTTGCAGTGGGTTTCATAGCCTCGTTGCCAGCGGCACGACCTCCAAACAGATCGAGCGCGAGAGTGATGCTAAGCCGGTTGCCTATGGTAGTATGCTGGTGGAGGGATTGCTGGCTGTGTTTGCGTTGGCGACGATTGCAATTTTCAGCCAAGATGACTTGGCGGGAAAAGGGCCAGTGGAAATTTTCTCCAGTGGCGCGGCGGTGTTCATGAGCACATTTGGCATCCCGGAGCAGATCGGCCGAGAGTTCACGGCGCTGACCGTAAGTACTTTTTTGCTGACGACTCTCGACACATGCACGCGGCTGACGCGCTTTATGATCTCGGAGATGTTTGGCTGGGATGGCCCGGCCGCGCGTTATCTTGGCACGCTGGGTGTTGTCATCGTGCCAGCGCTGGTGGCGCTGCAGTCGTTTGACGGAATGCCCGCCTGGAAGGCGCTGTGGCCACTCTTCGGAGCTACGAACCAACTCATCGCGGGCCTGGCATTGGTGACTTTTATGGTTTTTCTCAAGGACCGGCGGATCGGCTACCATTTCGTCATGATCCCCGCGCTGTTCATGATGATCTGTCCGCTGACCGCGCTCGTGTTTATGGCGATGAATTTCTCTGCTGATAACTGGCTGATACCGTCAATTAGCATCGCCATGTTCATCCTCGGAATATTTGTTGCCGGTATGTCATTGAAGTTTGTCTTCAACAACAACGCCACACCAACACCACCGGCCCCCGCCAATTAATTTACGATCATGCCTATCTCATCCAGCCCCTACGGCGATTTGCCAACCGGCGAAACCGCTCAGCTTTTCACGCTAACGAACAGTCACGGCCTTAAGGTCACGATCACCAATTACGGCGGTATCGTGGTGTCGATCCTGGCACCGGATCGCGACGGCAATTTTGCTGACATCGCGCTGGGCAAGGCCGATCTGGCTGGTTACCTGGCGGGGCATCCGTATTTTGGCGCGATCACCGGACGCGTGGCCGGGCGGGTGACGCATGGCAAATTCTCGATCGACGGTGAGGACTATTCTCTCGTGATTAACAACGAGCCCAACCACCTGCACGGCGGGCTCGTTGGATTCGACAAAATCCTGTGGAATGCCGAGGTCGTTTCTGAAAGCGGACAGGACAAGCTCCGCCTGACGCACCGTGATCCGGATGGTGCTAATGGCTATCCGGGCAATGTTGACTGCCGCGTGGATTATTCTCTGACCGATGAGGACGAGCTGGTCATTGATTACCAGTTCAGCACCGATAAGGCGACGCCGCTGGTGGTGACCAATCATAGCTATTTCAACCTGAAGGGCCAGGGCGAGGGGACCATTTTGGACCACGAAATCCAGATTCTCGCTAATGAAGTTGCGGTATGTGACCAGGAGATGACTCTGCTTGGTGAGAAGCGTTCCGTGGAAGGGCAGGCCAATGATTTTCGCAAGCCGGCAGTGATCGCGGACCGATTGAGCGGGCTGCATGAGGGGCACGGCGACGGTTACTTCCTGCCCGAGGGGCGCACGGCTGAACCGCGTCTGGTGGCCCGCGTTCGCGAGCCAAAAAGTGGCCGCACGCTCGAAGCGCTCACGACGGAGCCCTATCTGCAGTTTTACACCAGCGCCCAAATGGAAGATGGCGAGCCAGGCAAGACTGGCAGCTACGTCCAATACAGCGGCGTTTGCCTGGAGGCGCAGGAATACCCGGATTCGGTCAACAGTCCGGAGCTTGGTGTGGGGGTAATTCGCCCCGGGGAGAACTTTACCTCGACGACGATTTACCGCTTCGGCGTTGAGGCTTAAGCGAACGTTGCTCGCAGTTCTTGGACGGCGGTCGCGGTGTTTTCGGCGCAGAGCAGATCGGACACCGCGACAAGCGCTTCAGCTCCCGCCGCAATGACTTGCTTTGCATTGGCGCGGCTTACGCCGCCGATGCAAAACCACGGTAGGGACGGCTTGCGCCCGGCGACATAGCTAACCAGCTCAAGCCCAACCGGTGTGTAGTCCGGCTTGGTTTGGGTGGCGAACACCGGGCCAACGGCGAAATAGGTTAGCTGCTCGGCGATGGCTATTGCGGCGTCGGCTTGAGCAGGGGAGTGCGTGGAAAGTCCAAGCACGCGGTCGGGGCCGAGCGCTGAGCGGACCTCCGCAACAGGCGTGTCGTCCTGGCCGACATGGACGCCGATATGGTCATACTCCAGCGCGAGCTCCCAATCGTCATTGAGCACGAGCGGGGTCGGGCTTAGTGCGATAAGAGGTAATATCGATTCCAGCAGCTCACGGCGCAGGGCGCGAGTGGTTCCCTTGGCGCGGAGTTGAATGATGTCCGCGCCGCCATCGAGCAGTGCCTGACATTTGGTAACCCAGTCCTGCGGAGTTACATAGCCGGTGTCGAGAATACCGTAGACACGCGGTGGCGTCGGCCAGAGGGATTGCATGGCCAAGCCTACTTTTTGTCCTCGGACTTCTTGTCCGCAAGGTCATCGTTTTCGGCCAACAGTGCTGAAAACTCGTCATCTTCCAGCGGGTCACCAGCATCTTTCTTGGGCGCTTCTTCGATGAAGGCAGGCTGGTTTTTCTTGCTGCCGAAGCCGCCGAACAGGCCACCCTTTTTCTTGGGTTCAGCCTCTTCAGCAGGTTCGTCCTTCGGCTCTTCTTTGCTGGGCTTGGGGCCTTCGGGCTGCTTGAGTGAAGCGCTGCCAAAGGCAGGCTTTTTCTCTGGAGCCGGCTCGGCTTTAGGCTCAGCCTTGGGGGCCTCGGTGATGACGACTGGCTTGGGCTCCGGTTCGTCAAAGTCGTGGCCAAGTGCCGGTGCATTGCTGCTCTTTTTAAAGCCGGTAGCAGTGAAGCTTACGTCGCCTACGAGGATGCCGTGCGTGTCCTGGAAAATCTTGGTTACGCGGCGGCGCATTTGGTCACGCACTTCGCCGAGGCGCTGGCCCTGATAGAGCTTGGCGCGGATGTCGACATTGATGCGACCGTGCTTCTTTTTAAAATGAATCTTCGGTTTGCTGGCGGTTTCGACGCCATCACACGCAATGCGGACCAGGTCGCGCAATGCGGCGTTCGTCGTTTCCGCCACACCGCTTTCGTCCCGGAAAACACGAAAGTTCTTCCCGGAATTGCGAATGCGGAACAGGAGAATCAACACCAGAATGACGCCTGCAGCGCCCAGCCACCAATACCACCACTGCGGATTCTCGATCGAGAAAGTCGCGTGGTATAAGTCGAGCAGCTTTTGCTTGATGTCGATATCCATAAATTACTAGTCGGTGTGGGGTGGGTTCCAGGAATCCTTTTCCTCGACCTTGGCCGCCACTTCGCGAACGCCGTCAATATAAACATCCACCTTGCTGACGCTCTTGCCGGTCATGGTTTCGACCTGATCGCGAACGTGCTGCTGGATGATCTTAGCAGTTTCAGCGAGTTTCACGCCAAAGAGCAACTCGACGTGGATTTTAATGACATACTCGCCAGCCTCGTCTTCGATGACTTCGACGCCTTTTTCGCTCTTGCGACCGCCAAAGGTTTCCCAAATGCCGTCGGAGCCGTCCTTGACGGAATAGACGCCATCGACCTCCATCGTGGACATTTTCACGATGTTGGCGACGACCTGGAAGGTGATTTTAATCTCGTCGACTGCATCGCTTTCTTCAGTCGGGACGGGAATGGTGTGTGGATCCGGTTCGTCTACCGGCGCTTCGGCTTTCTTTTTCGCTGGCATGATATTATTGGTTTATATCCAAATGTTTACGGAAAAACGGCGGGTGTTCAATCCCTGATCACGAAAAATGCGACCGGTGGAATTGGACTTTGCTCCCGATTATTTACATCGAATCGTCGATGGTGAAGACGTCCCGCGGCGTGCGGCTGAGGAACTCTTCGATATATTTTGTGGTGACGTCGCCGCTGCGGAAGACGGGGTCTTTCATGACGGCGGCGCAGAACGGAATGGTGGTCTTGATGCCGCGGATCATGTATTCGTTGAGCGCGCGATACATGCGGTCCATGGCGATCTCACGCGTCTTGCCGTGCACCATCAGCTTGGCGACCATGCTGTCGTAATACGGCGGGACAATGTAGCCCTGATAGACGTGAGAGTCGATTCGCACGCCGTGGCCGCCGGGGGTGTAGTAGAATTTTACCTCACCCGGGCTGGGCGCGAAATTGCGGGTCGGGTCCTCGGCGTTGATGCGGCACTCGATGCAGTGGCGGAGGATTTTGACGTCCTTTTGCTCCAGCTCAAGCGGTTCGCCGCTGGCGATGCGGATCTGGCGCTTCACGAGGTCAAAGCCAGTGACTTCTTCGGTGACGCCGTGCTCTACCTGAATACGGGCGTTCATTTCGATGAAGTAAAAGTCGCCGTTTTTATCGACGAGGAATTCGATCGTGCCAGCGTTCTGGTAGTCACACTCCTGGGCAATGCGCACGGCGGCAGCACCCATCTTGGCGCGGAGCTTTTCGGTTAAATAGGGGGAGGGTGATTCCTCGATCAGCTTCTGGTAACGGCGCTGCACGGAGCAATCGCGCTCACCCAGGTGTATGACCTTCCCGTGCTCGTCGGCGAGAATTTGAAACTCGATATGGCGCGGCTCCTCGATGTATTTTTCAATGTAAACATCGCCGTTGCCGAAGGCTTTTTCAGCCTCAATGCGCGCAGCATTGAACTCCTTGGCGAATGCCATGGCGTTGTGGGCCAAGCGCATGCCTTTACCACCACCGCCAGCGACTGCCTTGATAATGACTGGAAAGCCGATCGACTTGGCGATCTTGATGGCTTCTTTTTCGTCGCTGATTGGGCCATCGCTACCCGGAATAATGGGGGCTTTGGCGCGCTTGGCGACTTCCTTGGCCATAGCCTTGTCTCCCATCAGGCGGATGGTTTCCGACTTTGGCCCGATAAACTTGATATTGCAGCTCTCGCACTGCTCAGCGAATTCAGCGTTTTCTGAGAGGAAGCCGAAGCCCGGGTGAATGGCGTCAACGTCGGCAATCTCAGCCGCGCTGATGATGCGGTCGGCCTTCAGGTAGCTCTCCGAAGAGGGTGCCGGCCCGATGCAAATGGCTTCGTCGGCCAGTTGGACGTGCAGCGATTGTTCGTCCGCCTCGGAGTAAACCGCCAGGGTGCGGATGCCGAGTTCGCGCGCGGCGCGGACGACGCGCAGTGCAATTTCGCCACGGTTGGCAATGAGTATCTTTTGAATCATGGGTAAATGCGCACGCCGAAGACATTTGCCAACGGCGCGCTTCCGGGGAATTCGTTAAGCCTTTACCTTGAACAGTGGCTGACCGTATTCGACGGCCTGGCCGTTTTCCACGAGGATGTCGACGATCGTGCCGGAGAGTTCGGCATTGATCTCGTTCATGACCTTCATCGCCTCGATGATGCAGACGACGGAGTCAGCCTTTACCTTCGTGCCGACATCGGCGAACGGCTTACTGTCCGGATTCGGCGAGCGGTAGAAGGTGCCGACCATGGGCGACTTGATAATCGTGACGCCGGGCTCGTCTTTGGGAGCGGCGGCAGGAGCTTGGCTGTCGGCCGGTGCGGCGGCGACCGGCGCGGGTGCGGCGGCGATCGGGGCAGGCGCCGGAGCGCTTACCACAACGCCAGAGTTGCGGCTGATGCGAAGCTTCAGGTCTTTTTCCTCGATTTCGAAATCGGTGAGGTCCGAACGCTTCATCAGTTCAACGATCTGTTTGATCTCCTTAATGTCCATAAGCAATTGAATAGTGTGCGAACAGGTCGCGGCTAGATCCTGGGGATGTAAAAGCGCCAAAGACTAGGCTAGCCTTTGCAGATGGCGCAATGACTATTTTTCACAGAAAATACACTTAGAGCCGAGCTATTTTGCTGGGGAAAATCCTAAAAATGCCCGCCATTTTCCTGCCCGGACTCGTGCAAGGTGCAGGCTGGGGCACGTTTTTGCACGATAGATTGGGGCGAATCCCGTGTGGGCCATTGCTGGGCTAGATGGCTTATTTTTCGCACTTTTGGTAACGATTTTAGCGTGGAAGGGTTTGATTGGTTCGTTCATCTGGGGCGTTTTGCTCAAGGCTAGACTGAAGTCTGCATCCCGGTGGCATGGAACGTGAAAAAATTGGAAGGGAAATCGCTAACTGCATGTCATACCTTTATTACGATGGAAAAGCAGTTCCTCATCACCAGCAATCTGGAGAAAAAATACATTCTTCTGAATCTTTGCGGGCACATTAACGGGCAGGCCGTGAATGAACTACGGTTAGAGATTATTCCGCTGCTTGAATTGTTCGACGAACCGATCAGCCTCATCGTCGATACGCGGGAAATGACGGGCAATGTTCTGGACGCCATTGATGAGCTGCGGCAGCTATGGGCGGACTACGAGCGGACGTCGGTTGGGCAGATTATTCGTATCTTCAAGGACGATTGGGATGACCAGGGGACGAAGATCACTGATCAGTTTCATCTTAAGTCCATCCGCAAGATCAACGTGACCCGGATGAACGAGGCCATCCGCTATTGTGAATCTTTCTCCGAGGCGGGTTGAATCAAGTCCGCGTTTTTGTCTTGGACTTTTTCCTGGCCGGTGAAGATCCCCAGAGGCTGGACTTTGACATTGTATTTTGGCGCGGTCAATGTGCCCGAGAGCTCGACTTCGAAGGTGTTGGCCAGCGGGCTGAGCACGTAAAGCATCTGGCTGACGATGGGTAGTTGCACATTGCCCAACGGGTGAACCGTCAACATGACGTTGAGGTTTTCGTTATCGACGTCGAAGTTCCCATTGGCGGCGATTTCCCCCGTGGCACCGGTGATGCGTCCATTGGGAATGTAGAGGTTGCTGCGTGCGAGGGTGAAGTCGGCGCTGGCGGCGTTGAAGTTCAGCGTGCCCAAATGCAGACCAATCGAATACAGGAAGCTCGAAAGGCCGCCGAGGAGGTGGAGCTGCCCGAGGTTTGCATCGGTTAGTTCCAGTCGGCCTTTGCCGATGAATGAGCTCAACTCCGGCAGTTGGCCATGAGTATTGAAGGTCAGGTTGACATTGCCCGCGTAGCGTTCTTCGAAGGGCTTCTGTTTGTCTTTTTTATCCTTCTGCTTTGCCTGCTGGATCCGCTCTACTGCGTCTTGCTTCGCCTTGGCCACCCGGAGGAAGGGGATCGCCTGGTAGAGTTTATAAAGCGTGGCGTCCTGGATGTCGATCTTGGCGCTTTTGACGTAATACTCGTCCTTGGGCTGGCGCTCGACGGTGGTTTCCAGAAGCGCCTTGCCGCCAGCGAGGCTGAAATCGCCATCGGTGACGATGATTTCCTGTGGAGTGACCTCGACCATGAAGTTGCCGCTGTCGAAATAGATATCTTCGAACTCAAAGCGGCCGGGGAACAGCGCGTGTGTTTTTAAGTAGAAATCGCCCGGATGCTCGGAGTGGTCACCATAGACGAGGCCGGCCAACGCGAGGGAGGGCGTCACCTTGGTGGGGAACATCTTGGCGATCGGGACTGCGTCCTCCGTGGCGATGGTCGCACCTTCCACCAGCGGCACGTGTGTGTGAGCGAGGAAGGAGAGAAACTTCTCCTCGTCGTTGGGCAAATAGGTCCAGTGGATATTGACTGAGGCGTCGCCGTTGGGGGTTTTGATTGCGAAGTCGAAGAGGTCGAGCGTCTTGGGCGTTTGCCAGATACGGGTAAAGGCTTGGTCGACAGTCTGGCCCATGTAGGTCGCATTTTCCAGGCTGGCCGAGCCGTAGATCCGGTTTTCGGCACCGTCGATGCCGAACTTGCCCGACATCTCGATGGCAGCGTGCGGGGGAGGGCCGTTGAACTTGATTTCCTGCCAGAGTTCGGTCCACCAGTCTTCGTCGATGAGCTCGTTGAGCAGGTGCGGCCAGACGGTGCCCTCGCTTTGAAAGTGGTAGTAGCTGTCGGCGAAGCGCTGGTAGTAGTTGCCCGTTACCTGATACTCGGCGGCGTATAAATCTACCTGATACAGATTGAGCGCCTCTTTGGTGATGCTGCCCTCGATGTGCGCGGCTTCCAGGATGATGTCTTCGTAAACGACGTCATCCATGGTCACCTCAAACTGGGAGTGCGTGGGCTTTAGGCCGGGCTCCAGCTTAACCTCGGCCTGCCAGTAGGGGCGGCCTTTCACGTCGACATTATCCGGGATGTCGTCCTTGGGCAAGGCACTGCATAGCAGGATGAATTTCGGGTTCCAGCGCGCGCGCATCTTAATGTGGCCGGATTCGTCCTTGGGGTTGAAGTGCCCTTTGAACGCCATCCAGTTGCGCTCGGCTTTTACCATGACATCGCCTTTGACGCGGCCGGTTTGCTCAAAATCATTCATGTCGAGCACCGCGAAGGCACCGTCAAACGGCATGCCCCACGCCTCGATATTATAGGAGTAAAGTTCGGCGTAGATGGGCAATTCGGAGAAGCCCTTCACGCCGTTATTCAGTCGGATGTGCGCTTCGGTAAAGCCGGTTTTCACGTCGTCGCGCCACTTGAGGCCGTCGAGAATGAGCCGCCCCGGGCCATCTGCGCGCAAGATGCCGTCTTCACCGAGGCTGGCTTTGGCCAGGATATTGGCTGCACCGTACTCGACCTTGGTCGCTTGATCAAAGTAGCCATCGATGTAGGCTTGGGCGCTAATCAACAGGGGGCCGTTACGCTCGTTTTCCAGTTCGACGGTGAGGATGCAGTTTTCAAAGCGCTTAAAAACGTCCTGCAGGTCAAACATCTCCCGGCAAGTTTCGACATAGAGGCCGGTGATGTTGGGTGGCTCGTCACTCTTGGGGTCCGAATCCAGACCGGGCAGTGGAGTAAAGAAGTTACCCGAGAGCTGCGCCCGCGCGCCGAGGGCTTCCAGGATAAAGGTATTGATGGACCAGTTTTGTGCTTTGCGCGTTAAGTTGACGTATAGCTTCTTGATGAGCTCTTCGCGCTGGCCGGTTGGGGAGATAACCGCGGGCGAGTAAAATGTGCCATTCTCCAGGGAAACTTCGGTCGGCGTGATGTCGCCCAGTAATGCGCTCAGCAGGCTGATTTCTACCATGAGCGAGTCGCACTCAATCACGGCTTCGGAGTTGCCCTTGGCGAAAACCTTCAGGCCGTGCGCGAAGAGCATGCCGCGCACATCGAGCTCCAGGCGGTCGTATTTTATCTTCAGCCCGACTTTGTCCGCTTCTTTGTTGAGCAGTTCCACCAACTGCGGGGGCACGGGCAGCTCGTTATACTTGAGCAGGGCGACCGCAGTGCATGCGAGTAGGCAAAACAGCAGGGCCAAAAACGTGTTGATCACGTAATGGATTCCCCGCCCGAGTAAGTTGAGCCAACGCATGGTGTTACATGATCAGTGGTGAAGCGGCATTTGCAAACCTCAGTGCAGTCTGTGCGGAAACTTTACTTGTTGGGAGCTTGCGTGGCGTCGAGTGGTTCACGCATGACTTCTTCCGGGCTGCGTGGCGCGGCAGGGGGATTCTTCGCCAGCGTTAGTGGGAAAAGTGCGTCGATCAAATTGGAGGTCAGCATGAAGGTTACGTTCTGCTGCGGCGAACCGCCGATTTGCTTCACGCCGTCGCGAAGCGTAAAGTAATAGGAGCGCTTCTCACTGGCTCCGTCACCACCGGGCACGATGATGGCGGCGTCGAGCTGGTAGCGCCATGGTAGGTTGGGCAGCTCCTTGAACTCGGGGAGCAGGTATTCCTGCACTTGGAAGTTTTTCAGCGTGTCAACGAGCGTCAGGATTTCGGCGCGGTCCACGTTGTCCTCGGGTAGGGCGGTGGGCCAGGTTTCCGAATCGGTTTTAATGCTTTGATCGAAGAGCACCTTGTTGTCTTTCAGGTCCGTGATCTTGATCGACTCAACCCGGGCGTCTTTGGGCAGGCTGGTGAGCGTGCGGCTGCGGTAGGCCAGGGAGTCTGCGCGCAAGGCGCTGAGGATGCCCAGATCGAGTGCATAAACTGAGGCCTTGCTCGCCGTTTTGGCGTAAAGGTTGCGCGGGTTGGCCCAGTGCGGGGCGTTGGCGTCGCCCTTGGGCGCGGAAATATTGTTCCCGAGCAGGAGCGTCCAGTCGCGGCTGGCGTTGATCGTCACTTTGGCAATCGGGTCAGTGAGGCCCCAGGCTTCGAGGTCGCTCGGTGCCGGTGCATCGCTGACAAAGGCCACGACTTCCAAGTGGTGCAGTTCGCTGATCAGTTTATCGACGAGGTCGGTGGAGGCGGCCTCGGTTTTGACTTCTCCGCCGCTGGAGCCTTTGGCCACGCTTTGCCAGGCGGGTGCGGCGTCCGGCGTGCTCGACTCCAGGCGTTGCAGGGTCAGGCTTCTGCCGGCACGGTTGATTTCCAGAGCGGTCACCTTGCTCGGATCGAAGCGCAGAATGCGGCGTTCACGCAGCTCTTCCTGGGCACGGGTGATGTGCTCGAACGGCTTTTTAACCACCGTAAAAATCGTCGTGTCGTCGCCGCCATTTTCCAAACGGGCGTAAACCTGGGCCGGGGCGTCTGCGGGGAGGTTGGGCACATCGCCGCCGAGCAGTAGTGTCTGGCGGCGGTTGTTGCCACCGAGGGTGACGCGGAGCGAGGGCGCGGTTAGGCCGGCAAGCTCAGGGCTGATTTCGCCCGTCGGGATTAGCCGGATCACGCGTAAGCCGACGATGAGCGCCAATGTGTTTTGGACGAGTTGGTCATCCGCTTTGGCGGGAATCGGCGTCTCGAAGGACCAGCCATCGGTGCCCTTGACGAGGCGGATGCGCTGCGCCTGGGACTGGATGGACAGGCTTTCCAGCTCGAAGACCGGGATATCGAAAATGCGCTGATTGCGCAGTTCTGAGATCGGCACGGCAATGGAGCTCAACAGCTCATCACCCACGACGAGCACTTCTTTGCCGCCGGGTGCCATGATGTAAAGGCGGTTGCCCATCTTGGTTGGTGCGCCAATTTCCAGCTTGGTGCGTTCGCCATTCCGAGAGATCAGCACCAGCTCGAATTGCGCGGGGTCGAGGCCGAAGTCGGCCAGGCCCTGGCTGTGCTTTTCAATGTCCGACAGCGGGATGCGCACTTCCTTTTCGAGGAAGCGCAACTGGTCCAAAATTTTCTGCACGGCGTTTTCATTGGCGGGCCAGTGGACTGGCTTGACGAGTTGCCAGCCGCCGCGGTCTTTCTTTTTCAACTCGCGCACCTGCTCCTGGCCGTCGGTAGCGCGATTGGTCACGGTGATGCCAACGATGTCGCCTGACTCGGGCAGAACGAGCGAGCTCTGGCCAGCGTTGCCATCGCGCGGATCATCCCGGTTCTCCAGATGATAGAGATAGTAGAACGCAGCCACATTGAGCAGCAGAAGCACGAATGTCAGTTTCCAACGCATAATTATCGGCGGCGTAGCATAAGGATCAACATACCGACCAGCGCGACCCCTCCGGGCAACGTCAGCAGGCGTAGATAGATTTGAAAGGCTTCATCCTGGCTGATCAAGAGCTGATGGCGCTCGATCACCTGGGGCGGGATGTTGACCATCTCGTCTCGCTCCAGCATCCAGTTGAGCACATTGTTAAAGAGGATCGGGTTGGCCCCGATGTTAAACTTCGAGTTGCCGAGCCAGGTTGAGTTGCCAAAGACGGCCAGCTTTCCGCCCTGTAAGTCGAGGCCAAGGTCTGAGCCCGTGACGCGCTCTGAAACGACGGCCAGGCTGACGGGGCCGGCCAAATCGCTGGCCTGATCATACTTGGAGGACTCGTTGCGGTAGTTGCGCTCACCCCAGCTCATCGCAGAGGAGCCGACCAGCTCTACGGCCTGCAAGCGGTCATCCAGCGGGGAGCCGGGATCGATGCGGACCGGGCGGCTCAGACCGAATTTGCCCTTGAGCTGGTTCTTCAAAATATAGTCCGTGGTCGGGTGCTCGGCGAACTTGGCTACGAGCATGTCGCCCCCGGAGGCGACGAAGTTGTCCGAGGCTTCGAGCACAATCATGTCGTCGGCCAAAACGCCCCAGTCGTAAAACAGGTCATCGAGCCCGTGGGGAATCGCCGGGTCGAGTAGCACGATGAGCCGGCCGTCGCCTTTATCGAGGTATTGGCGAAGGATTTCCTGTTCTTCGGGAAGAAAGCCAAGCTGGGGCGCTGCGACAATGATGACGCTGGCGTCTTCCGGCGCTTCGGCGACCTGGGTCAAATCCAGCTCTTTGGCGCGGTAGTTACGCTTGCGCAAAAAGGTCGCCATCTGCGAGAGGCCACGGCGCTCGCCGACATCTTCCAGATTCATCTCGCTGTGGCCGGTAGTAAAGTAGAGCATCGTCTTGTCCGGGCGCATCACATCGAGCACTGCCGTGGTGATGGCCTGTTCGCCGGTGAAGACCTTTTCGTCCACGGCCGTGTCGCGATACATGTCGGTCAGGTAAACTTCCGTGTATTCATCGCCACT
The DNA here is from genome assembly GCF_027257155.1 of Cerasicoccus sp. TK19100. Taxonomy (NCBI): domain Bacteria; kingdom Pseudomonadati; phylum Verrucomicrobiota; class Opitutia; order Puniceicoccales; family Cerasicoccaceae; genus Cerasicoccus; species Cerasicoccus fimbriatus. Next base: position 237,346 of record NZ_JAPWDU010000004.1, on the reverse strand, counting down.
GGTGACGACGACAACGATTTGTGCCTCTTCGGCTGGCTTGACGTTGTATTTCCGGACGAGTTCCTCGGTCGCGAGGCTGTCCTTGTAGATGTTAATGTAGTCCACCCTCAGCATCTGCTTTCCGTTGACGCGCGAGGCATACTGGAACTCACGAAGCAGGTTTTGGATGTCGGCAAAGATCTCGGCCAGTTCGGGGGAGTTGGCGTTGGTCGGCTCGGTGACGATGATGCGGATCGGTTCCTCGATTTGCTGGAGGTAGGCGAGGGTTTCCGGTGCCAGCGAATAACGGTGGTTGCGGGTAATGTCCTCGCGCATGAAGTGCTTGGCTGCGATCAGATTGAGCGCGATGGCCAGCGTCAGCGACAGCAGGATTTGGATCGTGCGGTTGAGCCGCTTGACCCAGCGGGCTATGCGAAAATCATCCAGTGCGCTCATGCCTTGCTTTCAACAATGAGGGTGGTGATGCCGAGCAGCAGCATGGTCATACTGCCGTAGAGGAACAATGGACGGGAATCGAGCACGCCGCGACTGAAGTCCTCAAGGTGCTCAAACGAATTGATGTAATTGACGATGTCGTAGGACTGTAGTATCCACTGCGTATCAATGATCGGCACCTTAAGCATCAATGCGCCGGCGAGAATCATCACAAACAAAATGCAGAAACTCAGCATCCCGGCCACGAGCTGGTTGCGCGTCATGCTGCTGGCAAAGATGCCTACAGCAATGTAGAGCAAGCCGCTGATCGCGATGAAGCTGTAGCCACCGATCATCGAGGCGTGATTAAACAGCAAACTCAGGGGCACGCTCTCGCCAATGTAGTAGTGGACGATGAAGGGGAACGGAATCGTCAGCGCCCACAGGAAAATATAAAAGAAGTAGCTGCTCAGGAACTTGCTAAGGACGATTTGGAGCGCGGTTGCGGGCGTGGTCATCAGTGTTTCCAGCGTGCCCAGGCGGCGCTCCTCGGCGATGGACTTCATCGTGAGCAGCGGAATCATGAAGCACACCGGAATCCAGAATGCCTGGAAAAACCACACGCCCACGGTGTGGTCGCTCGGCTCGGACGCCGCCGCATTCAGGTAAAAGTAATACACGAACGTCATGAGCATCAGGAAGAGCACCGCCGCCACATAGCTGGCGGGCGCTATCAACAGCATCCGGATCTCGTGCAGTAAAAGGGTGAAAAAATGACGCATGCTTAGTGCTTGGGCATGGGGACGCCCGGGCGGGTGCGGCCTTTGAACGGCGCAGCGGTTTCGTCCCAACTGCGGCGTGTGGCGGCCATGAAAATATCTTCGAGGTTGGGCTGGAGGCGGGCGAGTTCGCGGATGCGCGCGTTGCACTTTTGCAGGGCCTCCAAAATAGGCTCGGTCAGCACGAGCTCGGACGGTGCCTTGAGGCGGTGCTCCCAGTATTCATCCTCCAGCGGGGTGCTGGTGTCGATGGTCAGCTCATGGTGGACGCCCTTCATCACGCGCATCAGGTCGCCCTTGTTCATGTTAACGTTGAGCCGGTAGGTCGTCTTGGGCAGGAACTCCTTGCGTAGGTCTGCGGAGTTGCCATTGGCCACGATGCGCCCCTGGTTGATGATGATCACGCGGTCGCAGGATTTCTCGATCTCCGGCAAAATATGGCTGGAGATAATCACGCTCATGCGGCCGCGCAGGCTATCGATCAGGTTGCGGATGGAAAGGATCTGGTGCGGGTCGAGGCCGATGGTGGGCTCGTCCATCACGATGAGGTCCGGCTCGGCCAGGATGGTGTCGGCGATGCCCACACGCTGGCGGTAGCCCTTGGACAGAGCGCCAATTACCTTGCGGCGGGCTTTGCGCTGCAAATCGCAAATTTCCATGGCCTCGTCGACGCGGGCTTTCACCTTGCGCATCGGCACCTCCTTCAGGCGGGCGCGGTAGCGGAGGTATTCCAGCACGCGCATGTCCTCGGGCAGCGGGTTGTGCTCGGGCATGTAGCCGATGTGGCGCTTGGTCTCGTAGGGGTTGCTGGCCACGGGGATGCCGCAGATTTTCACCACGCCGGAGCTCGCCGGTTGCAGGCCGCAAAGGATGCGCATCGTGGTGCTCTTGCCAGCGCCGTTGGGCCCCAGAAAGCCCACGATCTGCCCCGGCTCCACGCGGAAGGACACGCCGTCAATCGCCTTGACGCGCCCATAGCGCTTGGTCAGGCCGACGACTTCAATTGCGGGTGGTGGGGACTCTTTTGCTTGCTCCTCTGGCACTTTGCGAACTTCTGACAGCCAAAACGACGTTTCCGTTCACCGGAAATCCATTTCGGCCTAGATTTTAAACCGGCAGAGCAAAGGGAAAGTTCCCCTCGGAATCAAGTATCAATCCAAAATGCCGAAGAATGATTTTCCCCTCCGGCTGTTGATTAGCTCGACGACAAGACTTGCCCGGCGGCCTGGAGTTCGCTGGCCAGCTTGGCGTAGTCGACTTGTTGGATCGCGCATTGCGCGGTCATGGCGATGTCGGCCGCGATGGCCGCGCTTTCACCAAGGGCCATAAAGACCGGCTCCATGCGGATTGAGCCAAAGGCGATGTGTGAGGCCGACAGGCAAACCGGCACCAGCAGATTCTCGCATTGATCGGCCGAGGGGACGATTGAGCGGTAGCTAATGCCATAGGGGGCCTTGGGCTTGAGCTGGACGTCGCCTTCGTTGTAAACGCGGTCGTCGCGGACAAAGCGCTGGCAGTTATGGCTGTCCATGGCATAGGAGCCCATGGCGACCGGGTCTTCCGGTTGGCGGAAATGCTGCACGTCCTGCTCGCTGAGCACGTAGTCGCTGACCATACGGCGTGCCTCGCGGACGTAGAGCTGGTGCGGCCAATGCCCACTCTCGGGGAATTCATCCTTGGGCAGGCCGAAGCGACCATAGCCCTTGCGGTAAACCTCGGGGATCGACGGGTCGTTGGCCATAAACCAGAAGTGCCCCATGATGTAATCGTAGTGCTCCTGGAACATCACCTCGCGCTCGGCATAGCTTGCCTCGGGCCAGGCGTAGTTGGCACCGATGAAATCCGTGGAGACCGGGCCGTGGTTGTTTGTGTCGGTCTTTAAATAGCCGCCCGGCGTCTTCGGGTCGATCACGTCGAACTTGCGCAGGATGGAATCCGGGTCGGGCAGGTTGTTGTTCTTCGCGTTGGGCAGGTGGGCGTTGTAGTCGTCCGGCGTGCTGTTAAACCAACGGCGGGCCAGCTCGTGGTCGAGCGGGTCGAAGCTGTCGGGCTTGACCCAATCAACTTTCAGCTCGGGGTCGTCGGTCATGCAGACACGGAAATTGTAAGCCTGAATACGGTGGTCGCCGGTGCCTTCCGGGGCCGCGTCGCCTTCGTTAACGTAGGGCAGGACGCCGCTGGTCGGGTCGCCCTCGACGACATACGGGTCCACAGGGCTGGCAAACTGATGCTTCGGGCGGATCTGCACGCCGTTGATCGTTTCGCCGTAAACGTCGTTATTTTCGCGGCCGACGGTGTAGCGGACACCGGCTTTGGCAAACAAGTCGCCCTCGTAGGTGCAATCCATGAAGCACTGCGCCTCGACGACGAGGCCACCGAGCATCTCAACGGATTTAATGCGGCTGCCTTCCAGGCTGACGGCGGCCAGGAATTGCTTGTGGCGCACGGTGATTTTCTCGTGGTCGGCGTAGGCGTCGATCAGCTTTTGTGCGGCCTTGGGCTCAAAGGTCCAGGCAGGTTCATCGCTGCCGTAGCTGGCACCGAGGTCCAGATAGAACTGGCGGGACATGCCGCCGATGACGTCTTTTTTCCCAAAATCCGTCCAGCCAAGGCCACCCGTAGTCATGCCGCCCAGGATGGGCGACGGGTTCAGGATAACGACGCTGCGGCCCCGCTTGGCCAATGCTTTGGCGGCGATCACGCCGGCTGCCGTGCCACCGTAGATGGCCACATCGGCCTGGAGGCGTTCGGTGGTCGGTTGGACCCATTCTGGTTTGAAATAATGTGGCTTGGAAGGGGAAGACATATTGCTATTCGAGCGCGTGCGCTGGTCTTGGTTGTAAAGTTAAACGGTTATAGAAACGAAAATCAGTCGCTCCACGAAAGATTTGGTTATCCTATTAACCGAGTCCTGCCAAACACAATTCTAGTGTCCGGCGCTAAGGAATCGGGCTTGTCTTGATGGTGGCTGGGTTATTTGGTTGAATCTTCACCCATGAGCGATTCGCCGGCAGCAGTTGAGTATCAATTCCACGAGGGCTACGAGCCGCATACGACGCGTCTGCTGCTGCCGCACATCATGGATTTTATCCAACGCGCCGGGGCGAAGCGGGTCATGGATATCGGTTGTGGCAATGGCTCGATCGCGCGCGAGGTCAGCCGCCGGGGCATTTCCGTGGTCGGCGTCGAGCCCAGCGAGAGCGGGCTGGCGCAGTGTCGTGAGAACTGCCCGGACGGCCGTTTTTATCAACTGGGAGTTTACGATAATCCCGACGACGTTGAGGAAAAGGCGTTCGATTTCGCCTATTCGACGGAGGTCATCGAGCACCTGTTTAACCCCCGTGCGTTGCCGCGTTTTGCGGCGGCAAAGCTGGCTCCCGGCGGGCAACTGCTGCTCACGACGCCTTACCATGGCTGGTTGAAAAACGTCGCGATCTCCGTGCTGAACAAGTGGGACAAGCACCACACGGTGCTTTGGGACGGCGGTCACGTAAAATTCTGGTCGCGCCAGACGCTCACGCAATTGCTGGAGGAAGAAGGCTTTGCGGTGACCGATTTTCGCGGATGCGGGCGCGCGCCTTACCTGTGGGAATCGATGATCTTGCTGGCGCGCAAGCGATAGTGCTAACCGATCCGGCGACGATGCGCCTCGGCTAGTCCGATGAGTGTCAGGTCCGGCTCGGCGCGAAATTCGTTCAACGCCTCGCGGAGGAATCCCTGTGCGGCACCGCCGGTTAAGAGCACGGTGGGCTGATTCTCGCCCAGTGCGGCAAACTCCTCGTAAACGCCCTCCAGCAGTGCGCGAATCATGCCCGGGTAGCCGCGCGTGCAGCCGACGGACATCGCCTGTTTCGTGCTGCGGCCGATGCGCAGGCCGGGCTGCATGTCGGCTTCGGTGAGCTGCGGCAGCATGGCGGCCTTTTCGTGCATGTAGTCGGTCATGGCCGATAAACCCGGGGCGATGATGCCGCCGATGAAGCCCAATTTTTCGCTGACAACTTCAAACGTGGTCGCCGTGCCGATGTCGATAATGGTCACCGGCGCGCCCACCAGCGCTTGGGCGGCAATGGCGTTGGCCAGGCGATCCTGGCCGACTTGCTCCGGGTGCGGGTAGGTGATCGACAGCCCCGGCGCGTCTTGGCAGGTGAGCCGGAAATGCGCGCGACTCGAGGCGTCCAGCGCCGCCGTGAGCGCTGCGTCGATGGGCGGGACCACGCTGCACCAACTGATTGGAGCCGCGGACTTTGCCAAAATGTCGGGCAGTGAATCGACCACGGACTTCGTCGGCACGGCACCGTGATCGGTCACTTGATAGCCGTCGAGAATTGCCCACTTGGCGCGGGTGTTGCCGACATCGATGACCAATATTTCCGGCATGACTCGCGTTTAGTAATTGCCACTCAGGCTGACGTCGCCCGCGGCAAAAGTTTTGATTTCGCCGTTGGCCAGCCGCAGTTGCAGGGCGCTGGTGGTGTCGATGCCGACGACTTCACCCTCGATCTCGCCGTCGTACGTGGTGATGGTCACCGGCTGTTGGTTGATCGCGGAAAACTCGCCCCACAGGCACTCCATTTCGGTGTCGATCGCGCCGTTTTGGTAGTCGGTGTAGGCGTTGACCAGCTCGGCGAGCACGAGCGCAGTGACCTGGCTCATGGAAAAAGCCCGGCCGCTGGCGGAGGCCAGGCTGGTGGCAATGCTGCGCACCTCGACCGGCCAGGTATCGACCGCACTGTTTATATTCAGACCAAGCCCGAGGATCAGCTCGCGCATACGGTCGGCATCGAGGCGGGCTTCGGTCAAGATCCCTGCCAGCTTGCGGCCATTGATGAGCAGGTCGTTCGGCCACTTGGCTTTAACCGCAACGCTGGAAAACTCAGACAAGCGCGCGGCCAGCCGCAGGCCGACCCACACCGTGAAGCGCTGCATGAAGGCGGGCGGCTTATCCGGGCGCACGCCAAAGCTGAGCATGAGGTTTCCCGCATCGTCGCTGTGCCAACGGCGGCCCAGGCGACCGCGGCCCGCGCTTTGCTTGCGCGACATGACTACGAGCGGGCAGGGTGCGCCATCGGTCAGGCGACGCATCGCCTCGTCGTTGGTGCTGGCGCATTCGTCGAGTAAAATCCAGTCCACGCCGGCACCTAACGCTCGCAGCTCCAGCTCCAGCAAGAGGGGGTGGAGTGCCTCGGGCTCGGCGGTCAGCGAGTAGCCCTGCTTGCGGACGGCCTCAATGGCAAAGCCTTCGGCCTTCAGCTTGTCGAGGCGGCTTTTGATGCTGACCCGTGACACGCCAAGGCGGTCGGCCAGATCTTCGCCGGATACAAAGCCGGGGCGTGCCTCGCGCAAGGCGGCGAGCAGGCTCAGGTCGTCCTCGTTGAGGGATGCGTTCATTGCCAGTCCAGGCCGATATCCACCCAGGTAGCCTGGTGGACGGTCGCGCCGGTTGAAATGTAGTCCAGCCCCAGGTTGGCGAGGCTCGCCATGCGCTCAATGGTGATGCCGCCGCTGGCCTCCGTGAGCACTTTATCGCTGATCAACGCGACTGCCTCGATGAGCTGTTCGTTGGAAAAATTATCGAGCATGATGATATCCGCGCCGGCTTTGATGACGGGCGGGATTTGCTCAATATTATCGACTTCCACCTCGATACCCAGCTCGGGGCGCTGTTGCTTGGCGTCGCGGATGGCCTCGGCAAGGCGTTCGCCCTTGGTGGCACCCTCGGCGGCCAAGTGGTTGTCTTTCAGCATGATGCGGTCGTAGAGACCGATGCGGTGGTTCCAGCCGCCGCCGCAGGCCGTGGCGTATTTTTCCAGCGTGCGATAACCGGGCGTCGTCTTGCGGGTGTCGAGCAGACGGGTGCGGGAGCTGCCCAGCGCTGCGACGTATTTTTGCGTCTCGGTGGCGACGCCGGTCAGGTGCTGCAGGAAATTGAGGATCACGCGCTCGGCGGTGAGGATGACGCTTTTTTCGCCGACCAGTTCGCCGATGCAGTCGCCCTTGGCGACGGTGTCGCCGTCGCGCGACTCGTGTTTGAAAACCGCGCGCTGGCTGATGTTGCCGTAGCGCTCCAGGATCAGCGGGATCAGGTGCAGGCCGGCAAGGGTCATGGGTTGGCGGGCGATGAGCCGCGCCGCGCCGCTGCCGGGCTGGATGACGGTTTCCGTGGTGGCGTCACCAATGCCGTTGGGCGCGTGGGAGAGCCCGCCGCCGGCGAGGTCTTCGCGCCAGGCCATATCGATCAGGCGTCGCAGCCAGTCGATATCGAGATCGTCCCAGCTCAGGCGTTGGCTAAAATCATCGGGGCGGCATTTGGCCATGTCGCAACCTTCTACCCATCAAGGCGTTTCGCCAAGATTAATTTTCTGAGGAATGATTGCTAGCTTCGTGGGGAAGTTATCCTTGAGGTGAAGCGTTGGGGGTCAAAACCACCAAATATTCCACATCTCTATACACCTCGATGGGATTTCCATGAAAATGGACTTCACGCATTACAGACGGCTGCCCAGACGTGGAAAGCTCTAGGCGATAATGGTCACCCTTTGGTTGGCGACCAAGGAATTGCCAATTCACTTGTAGTTGATTATCAGCGAGTTTGATAGTTCCGTTCTCTCCCGCGTAGTCCATCGAACTACTGCTGGAATGCTTCAGTGCGCCGACCTGAATTGGATCGACGAGAATGGACTTCACCGAGAGATTTTCCGTCGCAATTTTTCCTTCATGGACGATCAGACGCAGCTCGCAATCTTGGAAGCCGCGCTGCTCGCTGATGTAATTGGCATCGGCCCCTTCATCGCATCCGGCGAGGACCGTTGCGAAGAAAAGTGCGATGGATGCCGCAGTTTTCATTACCAGCCGACGGCGTTGCGTTCGCCCTGCTTGGTGATGTTCTTTTCGTCCTCCCAGACGGCGAGGCCGTTGTTGGTCTGGGTGAGGCTGAGCTGGAAGGTGTAGGTGACCTGGTTGGTCTTGCCGGCGGAGGCGCGGTCTTCGAGCAGCTTACCAGTCAGCGTGAAGTAGGGCAACGGCTGGCGGCTGGTGTCGTTGTTCTCGAACTTCTGGATCTCCATGGTCTGGCGGGCCAGTTCGTCTTCGGCGTAGTCGCCGAGGCCGTAGGTCGTTGTGGTGACGACCTTGCCGCTCTGGTTTAGCGCGACGCGGATCTTTTTGGTCAAATAGTCGGTGTCGACCTGCTGGGTGGTCTTGTTGGTGATGCGGCCGATGCCGAGCACGGCGGGCTGGGTGGGCGCGCGGTCGAGCACCCCGCTGATGAGCATGCTTTGCACCATCTGATCGGCGGCATTGGACCAGTCCTGGATGTTAATCTTGTCCAGGCTGACAATAGTCTGCGTGCCCTCGGAGTCGACGTAGCGCGCGTCGCGGCCCGGCGTGCCGGAGCTGGCGCAACCCGAGAAAATGGCGGTCAGGGCGGTGAGGCTGATCAAGGTGATGCAAGTTTTCATGGTGCTAGAATGGATGAAGATTTTTAACTACGAATAGCGCAGATAGGCGCAGATGGTTGAACGAATTAGGGGTCTGAATTATTCGATGACTAACAAATTATCTGCGTCGATCCGCGATATCCGTAGTTAAGAAAAAGCGTTTAGTAGCTGCGGCCGCGAGGGCGAGTGCCCTGGCCAACGGTGGCGTTGTAGGTTTCGCGGGCGAGGAGCTTCAGGCGGAAGTCGACGACGCGCGGGTTGGGAGCGATGTTTTGCAGGTAAATGCTTTCGCGGCCGAGGATGACACCGCTTTTCCAGATCGCTGGCGGGCTCTGCACTTCGAAGCCGTCCTGCTCGATCCAGGTGAACTGATAATTGAAGTCTTCGGGCCCGTAGTTTTCGTTTTCGAGCTGCACTTGCACGAAGAGCAGGTCGCCGCGGCTGCCTTCATTGACGTCGACCACGGACACCTTGCGCGCGAGGGCAGGATCGGTCTCCACCTTCTTAATTGCGATCAGGTTGGGCTCGGCCTTCGGGTTGGCAGGCTCAACGGTGTTGACCGAGTTACAGCCGGACAAAACGGCCAGGGTGATTACTGCGAGTAGGCTATAACAAACGGTTTTCATTCGTGGTCGGTGCGGTTTTAAGGACAAATTGGCTGGCGCGGAGGGGGGCGGCGTTGCTGTTGCTTTTCACGTAGACTACGTTGACCAAGCCCGGTTCCAGCGTGAGTGTGATCTTCTGGCCGCCGGTGGGTTGGGTCAACGTCAATTTCCGGTCGGCAGGCGTCGGAAAGCGGGCGAACTGGATTTCCTTGGGCAGGGTGATCCAACTGCGCAGGTCGGCCTTGTTCATCGCGGCCTGGTAGATCGTACTCGCAATCATAACTGCGGTGCTGAGGCTGTCGTTGCTCTTGGTGGCCTCGTAAAGTCCGTAGGTGATGGCGGCTTTGGCCCCGGCGCTGATGAGCGTTTTCGTCACGATGATCGGCAGTTCGTTGTCGAACTCCTGCGCGACGACGGAGTCCATGCTGCACAGCGTCTTGGTGCGGAAGTTTTTCCCCGCCGCGCCGACGTCCAAGTAGGGCACGTATTGGCCGCTCATTTTCAACTTCGGAAAGGCTGCGCCAACGTAAGGCACGCCGTTGGCCCCAAAGATAAACACCGGGATGTCGATGCGGGTCTCGTCGCGATAGGGGCCCATGCCGGTCTCAAAGAAAACGTAGGTCGTCGGCTCCAGCGGCTGGCCGGAAAGCAGGGCTTGGACGGCGGCATCGTCGCCGGCGAGGTAGTCATTGGGCCCGATCATGGACGCCGTGCGCTGGAAGCTTTTGGCCGCGCGCTCGACATCGGGCAGGTCCGTCGCCTGGGCTAGGTGGAAGACGCCGTCGAGGTAAACCGTGAACGGGTTGACGTAGGGCGCGTAGGCCTTGAGCTGGTCCAGGTAGCCGTAAACAGAGCTCAGCTGGCGCTGAAAGTTCGGATCGCGCTCGGCGCGTTCGACGTCGTAATTCTTCTCGCTGGCGGAGCTCGAGCTCTTGGCCTTGTTGGAGGATTCTTTGGCGGCAGCGTTGGCCTCGGCAATGCGCTCGGCGTTGGCGTTGACGGCTTCGCGCTGGCGTTCGAGCGCGCGGTTGAGGAACACCCGGGCGTCGTCATACTGGCCCAGCTGAAGGTAGTTGAGCGCCTGATAGGTGTTGAGCATGATCTTGTCGTAGGCCGTGCCGGTGTAGGGCAGGTAACTCTGGTTGGTCAGCGTGGCCCCGGCCTCGGCGGCCAGGCGGATTTCCGCCCCGGCATCGTATTGGCTCATCTCAGCATCAGCCTCCTGGAAGGCGACAATGCTGCCGGTGTAGTCACCCGCGGCGCGCAGGGCTGAGCCTTCTTCCAGGCGGAAAACAATCTGATCCACGCCGTCGTCTTTATCGTTGGCGGCGGCGGCGGCAATGCTGGCGGCAGACTGGTCGTTACCGGCCTGCCAGGCTTGGCGCAGCGCCTGGGTTTCGTCCTTGTAGCTGGAGCAACCGGTCAACAACAGGATTAGCCCGAGCAGGGTAAAAAGACGGCATTGGCAAGCGTTACGAAGCATCACGAAGTGGGTATCATGCGGATTTCCGGGCATATGAAAAACAAAAACCCGACCGCATTGCGCGATCGGGTTCGAAAAGTCGTTGGCCGAAGCTTACAGCTTGCGGTGGCCCTGGACGGAGATCTCGATCTCCACGTCGTCGCCCACGATCGGGCCGCCGGAGTCGAGGCCCCATTCGGAGCGCTTGATCTTACCTTCGCCCTTAAAGCCGATGATTTCCATGCCTTCGTAGTGGCCGGTGCCCTTCATCGCGCCAAGGTATTCCACTTCGAGGGTGACGGGCTTGGTGACGCCAAGCAGGGTCAGGTTGCCGGTGACTTCGTATTTGTCTTCATCATCGGTCTTTTCCCAGTTGATCGTCTCGAAGGTCATTTCCGGGAACTTGGACACATTGAAGTAGTCGTCCTTGAGGAGGTGACCGTCGCGCTTGTCGTTGTTGGTGTTGACGCTGGCGGTGTTGATCGTGGCCTTGGCGGTGTTCTTGGTTGGGTCTTCGGTGTCGACCGTGACCGTGCCGCTGAACTTGCCGAAGCTGCCATTGACGTCGTTCACAAAGTGGCGAACGGCAAACGTGACACCCGAGTGATTCGGATCGATCTCGTAAGTGTTCTGCTCGGCGTTAACACTGATCGCAGCAAACAATCCTGCGAGGAGTAAGGTGGCTTTTTTCATGATGTGGAGTGTTGGTTAATTGATGTCTTCACGTCAAGATAAATGCATGTTTGGGCAAAATGCAAATCACCGTAAGCAATATTTTTAAAAGAATTGGCGGCCCGATGGAGAGGGCGCTTATTCCGCACGTCGGCGACGATAGAGGAGGGCACCGAGCGTGGCCAGACCGACGAGCAGGGCATAGGTCTCCGGTTCGGGCACCTGGGTAATTTGCAGCCAAAGGGAGTTGTCGCTCTTGAGGAAAAGCTCCCCGGCCAGTCCTTCAAAGCCGGCCTGAATGACGAGCGATTCGAGGAACTCTTTTTCGAAGGTATGCCCGTCGTTGCCGCCAATGAGCTGGAACTCGCTGTCGACTTCGGGCAGATAGCCGTCCTGCATGACAGCGATCAGCGACCCGGCGAATTGGTTGTGATTCCCGGGTAGGAAGATCATGGCATCGTGGTTTTCGAGCGCGAGAATATCGAAATACAGCGCGCCGGTGCTCTCGTTGATAAAGTTTTCGTGGAACGTCGTTTGAATGCCGCCGGATTGGTGGTCGGCACCGATGTAGAAATCGCCTTCGTTGATGACGACGCCACCCACGTCCAACCCAGCCTTGTAGAGGCCGTAGTTGTAAAGTGACCCCGAGGCCGCTTCGGCGTTGTCCGGCGAGAGCCAGAGGCTGCCCTGCATGTGGCCGTGGTTGTGGACATCGACCAGGGCGTTGCCCGAATAATGGACCGACGTTTTGCCGGTGATGGTTCCGTGATTGACCACCGCGTTGTTGGCTGATTCCGCCGTAGCACCAAGTGTGCCTGTCGGGATGACGTTGTCGCTGTTGCCGCCACTTACCATGACGCCGACTCCGGTGTCGGTATGGACATTGATGGTGCCTTCGTTGTAGACACTGATGGTTTGCCCGCCGTTGCCGCTTGCCGCGACGGCCTGGGCGAAGATGCCAATGCCGTTGCTCGATGCCGAGGCGTCGATGACGCCGCCTGCGAGATTTTGCACGAGGACTGTGCCACCCTTGCCGGTTGAGGAACCGTCGCCGCCCCAACTGCCGGCGGTGTGCCCAAAGATGCCGCCTCCGCCGGAAATCGACTGCGCAATCAGCGCGACCGAGCTGGTGCCCTTGACCGTGATTTCGCCGGAATTGTCAACTTGGACATCGCCGCTGTAGCCGTGGGTGTTCTTTTGCACAAACTCAGTAGTGTTGGCCTTGAACTGGCTGGTGGAGGTGACGTTGGCAATGATGCCGCCGCCGCCGCCAATGGACTGCACGATGACGCCGTGGGATTGGTTACCCTCGGTCACGATCTTGGAATCCGCACCAAGGCTGACGGCGACGTTGCCCGCGTTGTGGTCACTGTCGCCCTTTTGGTTGGATCCGAGTTGGGAGTTGTTGATGTTGTCGTCGATGTTTTCCCCCATGGCGATGCCCCCGCCATCGGAGATCGATTGCACGATCAGGCCATGGGCTTGGTCACCGGAGGTGTGGATGTCGAAGTTTAGATTACTCAAGGATTGGTCTGCCATGCCTATGCCGAGGTTGGCATCGGTGGAGCCGCCGAGCTGCACCCGGAGCTTGCGGCCGGTGTTCGCGCCGTCTTGCTGACCGGCCCCGAAGATGCCGCCACCGCCACCGATGGACTGCAACACGACGCCATGGGCATACATACCCTTCGTCGTGATGGTCGCTGCGGCATTGTCCATCTGGAAGCTGCCACCCGCACCCGCAATGTCCTGCTGGTCGCCACCGGATTTGGACTGGTCGCCCGCGCCGAGCACCACATCTTTGTAGTTGTAGCCGTAGCCATTGGTGGGCGTATCCGAGTGGTCGGCACCCTGGTAGTCGCTTGAGCCGGAGGTGAAAATGCCGCCCCCTGCACCGATGGACTGGAGAATAATCCCCGCGGAGCCGAAGCCTTCGGTGACGATTTCCGTTCCAGCCCCGGAAGTCAGAACCATGGGGCCGCCGATGTTTTGGCCATCACCGATTTGTGCGCCGAGCTGGGCGGTGATGATCTCGTAGGCGGTGCTGTTCTCACCGATGATGCTCTGGGCCACGCCGCCACCGCCGCCAATGCTTTGGCTGACGACGCCGTGGGCCCAGTTGCCTGCGGTTGCGATGGTGCTTTTATCGCCATCACCGTTGCTCAGTGTCACCTGCGTTTCGATGCCGGCGCCAACCACCGAGTCGTGATGCTGGTTGGTGTAGGTGACGCCCAGTTGGGCGTTGGTCTTGCGGTAAAAGGCATCTCCTGTGTATTTGGCGTCGGTTTGGGGGATGTCGCCGGTGCTGGCATATCCGCCACCCAGGCCGATGGACTGCGCCAGAACGCCGATGGAGTGGTCACCGCTGGTGATCACGGTGCCGGACTCTTGCGTGTAAAAGATGGGGTTGCCGTAGTTGGTGCCCTCGGCGCTCGTGCCCAGCGTCATCGTGGTGTTGACGTCCACCGCGCCATTGGCCGCTACGCCGCCGCCGCCGTTGATGCCTTGCACAATGACACCCGGTGCGGCGTAGCCCAGCGTTTCCACGTAGCCCTCGTTGGTAACGTTGGCCAGGCCTTTGTTATCCGACGAGGCGCTTTCGCGATCACTGGTGCCATCTTGCCAGAGGCCCAGGTGCAGCGTGGCATTGTGGACGGTGGACGGGTCGTAATTGTCGACATAGGCCGCGTTGCTCACGGCGCTGGAAATACCTGCCTTGCCCCCGCCGCCGCCGATGGACTGCGCCAGGATACCCATGGAACGATGGCCGGTGGTCAGGATGTTGGACTCGCTTTCGTTGACCACGTATGCGTCGCCGCTGGAGGTCTTATCGGATGAGCTGGAGCCCATGTTGATGCTGCCATTCCAGCTGTTGTCGTTGTTAATGATCTTCTTGCCGAGCGATTCCAGCTCCTTCAGGACGGTGTGGGAATCCGCCTTGCCGATGTCCCCGCCGCCTCCGGCGATGGACTGCGCCACGATGCCAGCCGAGTCTCCGCCGGTGGTGGTGATGAGGCCATGATTAACCGCTTCGACTTTGCCGCCATTGCCGCCCGAGCCTTTGTCGTTGGCCCCGACTGTGATGTCGACGGTGTTTTGCTTGGCGGTGAGCTTGGAATCGGTCCCACGAATGACGCCGCCGCCTCCTCCGATGGATTGCACCGTGAGGCCGGAAGAGGTGTCACCCTCGGTGGTGACGACGCCGTGGTTTTCGGCAGCGACGTAACCGCCGTCGCCGGATGTTCCACCCGTGCCGCCAATTTGCATAGTCAGTTGATAAACCTGTGGCTTTTCGTCGTCATCCCCGCCAGTGGCCGCGCCGCTGTCGCCGCCATCGTCGTCGTCGGGGTCTTTGTCGTCGACATCCACATTGCCACTGCCGCCGTGGCCGCCGCCGCCGCCCACGGACTGCCCGAGGATGCCGATGGAGGAATGGCCGGTCGTGGTGATCAACGCCTCTTTGCGGGTAATGCTGCCATTGACCAGGGCAACGTCGCCGCCGTTCCCCCCGTGGCCGCCACTGCCGCCGGCCGAAAGGTTGAACTGGGCATAGTCGCCGGTGGCGTCCTTGAGTGAGGCCGCGAGGGAAGACTTACCGCCCGCGCCGCCACCGCCGCCGATGCTCTGGGCGAACATGCCGACGCCGAGGTCACCCGCGACGCTGAGGTTGCCCGTGTTTTCCAGGGCGATGTCCCCGCCGTGGCCCGAGGCACCGCCGGAGCCGCCGATGCTGAGCGTCATGTCGACATTGAGGTCCTCGGGGTCGCCACCGTCGTCATGCGATTTGGCGGTGGTGGAGCCGCCGTGGCCGCCGCCGCCGCCGATGGACTGGGCATAAAGGGCGCTGGCATTGCCGCTGGCGTTGGTCAGCTTGATCGTGCCGGCGTTACCGGCAATGATGTCGCCGCCATCGCCGCTCACGCCGCCACTGCCGCCGATGGCGGTGGCAATGGTAAAGGTCGAGCCGTCTTCCTTGCTGGTCACCGTGCCGCCCGTGCCACCGCCTCCGCCGATGGACTGAAGGTGCAGGCCGGAGGAGTCCTTACCCGCGGTCGTAATGGTGGCGTCGCTATCGACGTAGGCCACGACGTCGCCGCCCGTGCCGCCTTTGCCCCCGCTGCCGCCAATGCCGAGGGAGACGTATTTGCCCCAGGCCGTGCTGTTGCCGCCGTGGCCGCCGCCACCGCCCACACTTTGCAGGATGACGCCGCTGGCAAAGTCCCCCTTGGTCGTTACCTGGCCATCGAGATCCGCTGCGATGTTACCACCTTCGCCGCCTTCACCGCCCTTGCCGCCAATGGCAATGAAGAGGCCCTCGGCGTTGGCACCGTTGCCCCCGCCGCCGCCAACGGACTGGCCCAGAATACCGACAGAGTGGGCGTCGTTGGTTTGGACTACACCCTTGCTTCCCTGCTCGATGCCGACTGCGCCGCCGGCCCCGCCTGCATCACCCGAGCCGCCAACAAAAAGCGAGGCGTGCTTGCCGCCCGCGGAGCCACCCCCGCCGCCGATCGACTGGGCGACCACGCCAATGGACGCCACGCCTTTGCCGGTGCCGTCGCCCGTGGTGATCGTGGCGTTGTTGACGACTTCGATGGTGCCGCCGGCTTTGCCTTTGCCCTTGTCACTGCTGGATGCGCCCGAGGCATCTCCCAACTGGGTGCCGGAGGAGGACGACAGGTCCGGCGATTGGATGCTTTGCTCAAATTCATTGACGACGAGGCCGCCGCCGCTGGCACTGATGGCCACCACGCCGTGCGCCGTCGTGCCCAGCGTGGTGATGTCGCCACCTTCGTTGAGGGTAACTTTCACGGTGTCGCCGCCGCCGGGGGCGAAGTCGGAGTCGACGTTGCCAACGCTCGCAATGCCGGTGC
The DNA here is from genome assembly GCF_027257155.1 of Cerasicoccus sp. TK19100. Classification (NCBI taxonomy): domain Bacteria; kingdom Pseudomonadati; phylum Verrucomicrobiota; class Opitutia; order Puniceicoccales; family Cerasicoccaceae; genus Cerasicoccus; species Cerasicoccus fimbriatus. The sequence goes on along the minus strand of NZ_JAPWDU010000004.1, from coordinate 221,107 downwards.
TGCTGGAGCTCACGGTGGTGACCGCGTTTTGCCCGCCCAAGCTCAGCGCCGCGATGCCAATGGACATCTCACCCTTGGTTTCAATGGCCCGGCTGCTGTCCACCGTGACTGCGCCGCCGCTGCCGTCGTTGCCCTTGCTGGAAACGAGCGATTCGCTGTAGAGGCTGAGCCCGCCGCCGCTGCCAGAGCTGATGGCGAGCACGCCGATGCCCAGCTTGGTGTTGTCGTTGCCAACCTGGAGCGTGGAGGAAGTGTCCGACGGCTCGGATGCCTGCTCCAGCGTGACCTTGACCGCGCCACCGGTAATGTTGGTGTCGGACTTGGCCGTTTCCGGGACGAAGCCGTCGCTCACGGCGAGCACGCCCACACCGATGTTGGACTGGGTGTTGTCCTGCGTGTTGACGGCGATTTTGCCGGTGTCCGACACCGTGACGTGCACGTCATTGCCAACGGCAGTGTAGGCATCGCTGCTGGAAAAAGGCGCACCGGTGGAGCTGGCCGAAATGCCGGCACCGAAGTTAACGTCGGCTGTTATCGAGCCGCCATGTACGACCTCAACCGGGTTGTTCGTCTGTGCCTGATTGTTGGTGGATGCATTGAAAAAACTGCCCGCCGTGATGCCACCCGTGGCCTCCTCGCCGGTGCTGGTGACTTGGATATCGCTGCCTTCATAGGTCGTCACTTTTACTTCGCTGGGTGCCAGGCCGTCCGCATAGGTCGCGGAGTAGACGACCAGTCCGCTGACCACCGGTTGATAGCCTTCCGTTTCCAGCGCGTATTCATTGAGTGTGCTGTCGAGCTTGATGCTCCCGTAATGGTTGACGGTGACGGCCAAGCTGGCACCATCCTGATCCGGCGGTGACAACAACTGCTGCCCGGCGGAGACGGCACCCAGGCTTTGGAGGAAGCTATTTTCAAGATTCGATGGCGAGGTGCTGATGCTATAGCTCAGGTCGCCATGGTTATCGAAGGTAAGAGAATAATCCTGCGAAAGCAGTCCGATGAAGTAGCCTTTGGCGGTGCTGGCATCCGTGGAATCAGTGAACGAGGCCAGCGTGGAATTCGAGCTCAGAGTCACCTGCTGGAACTCCAGGCTTTCGATGGCCTGAATGTAGCTGGGCTGCGTAACCGTCCCGCTCACCGAGCCGGTTGCAGTGATGTTGGGCGGGGTCGTGCTGGTATCCAGCGTTACTTTGAAGCCGCTGGCCAGATAGGGGTCTGTTGCCAGAAGCCAGGCTGGTATCATCAGGCAACCGAGGGAGCAAGAAATGGAGATTCTCCGGGCGCTGCTGGAGAAAGTTGAGCGATGGGCTAAGATACGATTTTCCATCATTGGAGGCTGGCTGCAGTTGAAGGGTTGTTCATCCCATTTGATGGATGGGTTTGTATCCCTATTTTCTCATTCTTTCTGCATCAGGTCGATCTCTAATTATTCTATCGGATAAAAAACGACTGTCTGCGGACATCGCGATTGAAGCCCGCGGCTTGCGCGCAAAATCGTGCCCCAGAGTCCGCGAAAAACACCCGAGGCTGTGTTGCGTCGACAACAGTGGCTATGTCGGAGCAACAACAGTGGCTATGTTGAGGAAACAACAGTGGTGCTTTTTCCAAAACACAGCATAGGTCTTTTTCAAAAAGCCCCAGTAGGCTTTTCGACAACACAGCATAGGGCTTTCTTATTTTGGCTCAGTTGCTTCGGTTGGTAGGTCAACGGATATTCAAGATTAATGTATCAGCCTCAAGCTGGATTACCATAAGTCCATGAAAATGAGCACCAAAGGTGCGGTCTCATATTAGCCTAGGGTAAGCGAGGAGCGTAGCGAAGAAGCGCAGCCCTGGGAATAGTGATCCACTCATTATTGGAGTGCTGAAAGCACGGCTTCATCATGCTTCTTGCGGCCGCCCCTTCAGGGCTCAGGCGACTGATTTTTGGCAATACCTAGGGCTGCGCTCCAGTCGCCCTGCGACTTACGCTGACCCTAGGCTAATATGAGACCGTGCCTTTGGCGCTCAGTGTGAATGTCCCTTGGCGGGACCCCAACTCCGATGAGTTTAGATCGGCCTACAGCAGGCTCTCGATCTCGTGGATGTCGCCACTGCGGACGAGGAAGTAGAGCAGGTCGCCGTCGGACCAGCCAAGGACGACGATCTGGTCGAGCGTCACGGTCTGGGGCTGAGGCTTGCTGGAAAAGTCCGGGAAGAGGTCTGAGTGGACGATGTAAACATCGACGCTTTCATCTTCGTTCATACGGATCACGGAAACCACGCGGCCGCCCCACTGCATGACGGAGCAACCGACTTCGGGCAGCATATCGATATTGGGCGGCAGGCGCTTGGCCGTGGGCGCGCCCTGCTGCTCCAGGTAGTTGTTGATCTCGCTCAGGTCGGCGGACTCAAGGCTCAGGTCGGGGTGTGAGCTATGGTGCTTGCTGATGTCTTCGTAAAACTGGTTCAGATCTTCCGAGGCTTGTAGCTCGGGGCCGTTGAACATCGTCACCCCGACGACGAGCAGCAGGATGACGGCTGCGGCGGCGGAGATGAGGCTCGGGTTCTGCCACCAAGGGCGTTTGGTCGAGGCGGGGTTAAATGGTACCGCGGTGCAGTTGGCCGGTTCTTCGGGTTCCTTGTCGGCCTCGACGGTGGAAATGGGTTGGGTGGGGACGTCGGTCGAAAACTCGGTAACTTTGCTGTCGTCTTCTTCCGGAACGGGTTCTTTCGCGACAGGTACCTTAATGGGCTGGGATTCGGTGGGCTGGTTGCCGGTGGCGGCGGGGACGGGCGGCGTGTCGCCGGACTGCGTCTTTTCCATGGCCGCGATAATGCGCTCATCCAGATCGGCGGGCGGCGTGATTTCCTGGAGTTTCTCGGCGAATGCCTGATCAAAGACCTGCTCCTGCGCAAACCACTCTGCCAGTTCAAGGTCTTCCTCAACCAGCATGAGCAGCTCTCCGATTTCGGGATCCTCGGGGTCGAGGTCCTCGGCGCGGAGGGCGGCCAAGCGTTCTTTGATCTTATTGATGTCCATGGATGTCTTCGTTGAGAGAGTTAGGCGCTGAGTAGTGCTTTTTTCAGCTGAATCTTGCCGCGCGAAAGGCGGGACATGACGGTGCCGATCGGGATGTCGAGCACGTCGGCGATTTCCTTGTAGCTAAGGTCTTTGAGGTAGAAGAGGATGAGGGGCTCGCGGTAAGTCTCCTCGATTTTTTCAAGAGCTTCCACAGCGCTTCGCCCGTCAAGCTTGTTGACGAGGCCGGGGTCGACGGCGGGTGCTTCGGCTTCGATAATTTCCGGCTCTTGGACGGACATGGTGGCACCGCGTCGGCGGATACGGAGAAACTCACGGTAGAGCGTGGTGAACAGCCATGACTTAACCTTGCCGGAGTCCCGGAGGGAGTCGCCTTTTTCGGCGTAGACCACGAAGGTCTGCTGGGTGAGGTCGCATGCTTCATCTTCATTCTTCGCAAGGCTATAGGCGAACCGGTACAGTGGCTGGTAGTAGTCGGCCACTAGTTGGCGGAAGTCTATATCCGGGTTTTCAGACATGCGAGTCGGCTAAGTTTTGGTTTATTCCCTTTAAAATCACACCTTTAACGCTTTTCCTGGCGGAATAGGCAATATCGCCCGGTATGTCATAGGGAAAATCTCCCCAAGCCAAGCTTTTAGATAAGTAGCATTGCGTCGCCATAGCTATAAAATCGATACCGCAGGGAGATAGCTTCCCGGTAGAGCTCCTTCAACCATTTAATTCCGTCGAGGCTGCCGGGCGTTAAAAAACCGCTCACCAGACAGAGTAGGGTGGACTTGGGCAGGTGGAAATTGGTGATCAGGCTGTCGACGAGCTGGAACTGCGCCGGCGGGTATATAAAAATGTCGGCCTCGGCGGCAAAAGGGCCGGTTTCGCCGGGTGCCTTGCGGGCGTAGTCTTCCACCGCACGCAGGGACGTCGTGCCAACGGCGACCCGGGGTCCGCCGGTATTGGCGGCAAGCGCTTGCCGGGTTGATTCGGCGATCTCGTAAAACTCGCGGTGGATCTCGTGGTCTTCGATTCGATCGACGTTGATGGGGCGAAACGTGTCCAGCCCGACGTGCAGGGTGACGTCGTGAAACGTTGAGCCCGCGCCCTTGAGCTGCTCAATGAGCGCCGGAGTAAAGTGCAGGCCGGCGGTGGGTGCGGCGGCGGCTACCTTGCGTGCCGGGTCGGCGTATACGGTTTGGTAGCGCTCGCGGTCGAAGTCCGACCAGTCCTTGGCGGCGTCGGCCTCTTTGCGCGCTTGTTCAATGTAGGGGGGCAGGGGGAGGTTACCCGCCTGCTCAGCAATGGCGGTCACGCTGTCCTGCCCGGCCAGCGGGGTGAAGCGCACGCGGTTCTCGCCGTCGATGCGTTTTTCAACGACTTCGGCGCTAAAGACGTTTTCCACGCCAAAGGTCGTGCCCTCGGGGAGGCGTCGGCCGGGCTTGAGCAGGCACCAGAATTCCCAGGGCTTCTCGGCGGGGTGGAGCAGCAGGCACTCGACGGCACCGCCGGTTGGGCGCCGCGCGGGCAGCCTTGCGCGGAAGACGCAGGCGTTGTTGCGAAAGATGCGGCTGGCCGGGAGGAAGTCAGGCAGGTCGTGAAAGTGCGCGTGGGTGATTTCGCGGCTTTGGCGGTTAACGACCATTAGCCGGGAGTGGTCACGGCGGTCTGCCGGTGCCTGGGCGATCAGCTCTTCAGGAAGCGGGTAGTTGAATTCCTCGGTCTGCATAAAAATAAAATAAAACCCTCTCTTAGGGCGGCAAATTCAGCAAAAAAGTTCTATACTTTACCCTCGATCGTAAATTAAAGCTTTCAAAGGTTAAATCACCGATGGTCGATTTATTCCTTGAGGCCATCAGTTTGCGGCACAAGCTGTGCTACTCCACCCTTAATTTTTCTGCCAAACTCGAAACTTTAAAAAGAACCCCCTAAAGTATTGATCTTGGTGAAACTTCGCGCCAATTTCACTACTCCCAGCTGTCAGATTTCTCGTCCTTTCCATGCAAAACGCACCTATCATTGCCATTATCGTAGGAGTCGTGATTGCGGCTCTCGCGGTTGCGCTCTTCATTTTGACACGCAAGCCCAAGAATCAGGGTGGCGCACGACCTCTTGTTGAGCGAAATCCCAATTACGGCGGCTCCAAGGCAGCCACCTCTGAGGCACCCGCCAAGCCCGCGGAGAAAAAGGCCGAGGTTTCCAGCCCGCTCAAGGCGAAGCCGGTGGAAAAGGCAGCTCCGACCAAGGCCGAGCCGGTTAAGGCCGCTGCTCCCGCCGCCAAGGCAGAGCCTGCTAAGAAAGAAGAGCCCAAGAAGGCTGAGCCCGCTCCCAAGAAGGTGGAGCCGGTTGCCAAAAAGCCCGTTGTCCAAGAGGAAGACGAGTGGGGCGATGACGACGCATGGGACATCGAACCCTCCGGTTCCGCCGACCTCGACTCCATTGGCGTGACCAGCGAGGAAGACGAATTTTCCGCCGGCGTTAAGGCCCAGCAGGAAGAAGCCGAAGCTAAGCCCAAGAAGATGGTCGACCGCCGTTCGAGCGAGGACGACGATGATGATTGGGGCAGCGAAGGCGACAGCGACATTGAATACGCGGACAACTGGAACGGCCCGACCCTCCCGCGCGTTTCCCCGGAGGTGAAGAAGGCCTTCAAGGACGAAAGCCTCAGCCAGGAGTTCCACGTCTCCAAGCGCAAGGAAGCCGACGAGCTGATCGTTAAGTGCGTCCAAGCTTACCTGAAGGACAACGAAAATGCCGAGGTCAAGGCCGGGCAGGAGCGCATCTTCGCCTTGCACAGCAAGATCCAGCTTTCCGACCTGCCGGAAATCATCGAGTCCTTCGTCGACTCCGGTGACGAGGGCAACCAAAAGTATTTCGCCGATTTCGAGGACATGTGCAACACGCACGAAGACTCCGTGCTGGTGCTCTTCGAGCGCTTCAACACAACGCTCCCCATCAATCTCCGTAGCCGCCGTATTGCCGAAATTACCGAGCCAATGCCGGCCGTGATCTACCTTGCCCCTGAGTGGGAAGACGACGACTTCGACCGCCCCGACTTCGATGAGCGCGATGAAGACATCGACGAAAACGTCGACTACCTCGAAGACTTCTACGACCAGCTCGAAGACGACGACGAGGAAGAAGCCGGCACGGATAAGAAGCAGGCCTAGGGCACCAGCCTCCGGCTGGACCGGAGTGTTTGCCCATTGGGCAAAGAGAGGCAAATAACTTTTAAGGCCGACGTTTTAACGTCGGCCTTTTCATTTTAAAGGGTAGGGCGCAGTCTCCAGACAAGCCTCCCCGCTGCCTCCCTCCTCCCTCAAGTGCAGTGGGACATCGGCCGCCACCTGATGTCAGCCCACCTCCTGGCTTATCATTACACGAATAATTTCTAATCCCGCTATTGCCTGCTGGCGGGATTCCCTTTTACTGACTGCTTCAGTTTATCCACGGCTGCTGATTGTGGCCTGAACCCCAAATACTCGTTACTCATTTATGAGCACTCCATCTCTCGATGTCCGTAAATTTGAACCCACGCCCGAGTTTGTCGCCCAGGCAAACTTGAGCGGCGTTGAAGCCTATCAGGCCGCGCACAAACGTAGCATCGAGGACCCGGAAACATTCTGGGCCGAGATCGCATCCGAGCTCACCTGGATGAAGCCGTGGGACAAGGTTCTCGACGACTCCAAGGCACCGGTTTACGAGTGGTTCGTCGGCGGCAAGACCAACATCACCGTCAATTGCCTGGACCGCCATGTCGCCAACGGTCTGGCCGACAAGCCCGCGATCCTTTGGGAAGGCGAGCCCGCCGATGAGTCCAAGGTCATCACCTACGGCGAGTTGCTCGCGCAGGTGGAGAAGTTTGCCAACGTTCTTAAGGAACTCGGCGTTGGCAAAGGCGATGGCGTTTCCATTTACCTGCCGATGATCCCTGAGCTGGCGATCGCGACCCTGGCCTGCGCGCGCATTGGCGCGGTGCACAGCGTGATCTTCGCCGGCTTCTCCGCTGAGTCTATTAAGGACCGCGTGCAGGACCAGAAGTCGAAGCTGATCATCACCGCCGACGGCGGCTGGCGCCGCGGCAAGGCTCTGTTGCTGAAGAACATTGTCGACGAAGGCGTGGCGGAGTGTGACTCCATCGAGAAGGTGCTCGTCGTGCAGCGCCACCTGGGCAAGGAGCCCTTCGCGCACACCTGGAATGAGCGCGACGTGTGGTATCACGAGATCGCCCCGACCGTGCCCGACAGCTGCCCGCCCGAGGAGCTCGACGCCGAAGACATGCTTTTCCTGCTCTACACTTCCGGCTCCACCGGCAAGCCCAAGGGCATCATGCACACGACCGGCGGTTACATGGTCTACACCTACTTGACCAGTAAGCTCACCTTCGACCTCAAGCCCGACGACGTCTACTGGTGCACGGCCGACGTCGGTTGGATCACCGGCCATAGCTACATTGTCTACGGCATCCTGCAAAACGGCGTCACCCAGGTTATGTATGAAGGCGCGCCGAACAGCCCGGACGAGTCCCGCTTCTGGCAGATCGTGGAGAAATACAAGGTCTCCGTTTTCTACACCGCGCCGACCGCAATCCGCGCGTTCATGAAGTGGGGCGACCAGTTTGTCACGCCATACGACCTCTCCAGCCTGCGCGTGCTCGGCACCGTTGGCGAGCCGATCAACCCGGAAGCCTGGATGTGGTATCACCGCATGATCGGTGCTGAAAAGTGCCCGATCATGGACACCTGGTGGCAGACCGAAACCGGCGGGCACATGCTGACTCCGCTGCCCGGCGTCACCGCGACTAAGCCTGGCTCGGCCACGACGCCGTTCCTCGGTATCGACGCCGCTGTCCTCGACGAAGAGGGCAACGAGTGCGAGCGCGGCATCCTCGCGATCCGCAAGCCTTGGCCGTCGATGCTCCGCGGCGTGTGGGGCGACGAAGAACGCTTTAAAAACACCTATTGGTGCAAGTGGGGCGGTAAGTATTACTTCCCCGGCGACGGCGCCATCAAAGACGAGGACGGCTATTTCTGGATCACCGGTCGCGTGGATGACGTCGTCAATGTCTCCGGCCACCGCATCGGCACTGCCGAGCTGGAGAGCGTCTTTGTTGAGCACCCGGCCGTGGCGGAAAGCGCCGTGATCGGCGTTCCGCACGAGATCAAGGGGCAGGGCCTCGTGGCCTTCGTGATTATCCGCACCGGTGCCGAGGGCGACGAAGCCACCTGGCGCAAGGAGCTAACCGGCATGGTTGATGCCAAGATCGGCAAGTTTGCCCGCCCGGAAAAAATCGTCTTCTCCGCAGACCTGCCCAAGACCCGCTCGGGCAAGATCATGCGACGCCTGCTGCGCGATATCGCCGAAGACCGCCCGCTGGGGAACGTGACTACTCTGGCGGATCCAAGTGTCGTCGATTCTCTCAAAGAGAAGTTCAAGGGCTAGTTCGGTTAATCATCCAAAAACCTGTTGATCAAGCAGTGTAGAGGCGATCGCCCTGCGCTGCTTTTTTTTGATTACAGGTTTGACACGCTAAAATGATTAATAGATAAATCACCCATGTCTAAATCCCTAAAATATACTCTCACGACCTCGTTGGCGTTTGCCGTTTGCACTCAGCTTTCTGCCGTAGTTCTAATCAGCGATAACTTTGATCGCGCCGATGGACAGCTCCGTAATACTTCGCCCAACGTTAACAACATTAACAGCAATACTTGGGCAGGTTCGGATAACTTTTTGATCAACAGCAACGCTGTGAACAGCGCGTGCATCGGCTCGGGGCATTATGAAGCGATTGATTTAGGCGCGGGCTACATCGCCAGTAACCCGGCGATCTATGAGATCACGGCGCAAATGACCTTTAATACCTCTGCCTTCAGCACGCCATCTGACTTCATGTCGATTGGTTTTACCAATAGCAATAACTCCAGTGAGACCGCAAATCGCACGCACATTAGCAGCAACACGACAAGTTTGTATGGCGCGCCCTCAATCGGTCTGCGCGGCAGTGGTGGTGCCCTAGTGAACGCAGAGGAGGCTGGTATTCTTTATGACGAAGGTGCCTATGCGGAAAACGTCACGCACACAGTGCGCCTGCTTTTAGACACGACTCAGACCAATTGGGTGGTCAGTGCGTATATTGATGGTGGCCAGTTGGACTTGGATTCTGGCTCAGTGTCGATGAGCTATACTTACGGAACGAACCCAACTAGCATCCGCTATTTATCGCTTTCCAGTAACATTGACACAACCGATGCGACCTTGTTCTCGCTCGACAATGTGCAGTTGCAGACGGTTGTTCCAGAGCCCTCGACTTACGCCATGATCTTTGGCGCATTGGTTGGCTTGGGCGTCTTCCTGCGTCGTCGACGCCGCTAAGCGCGAGCACATTTTGGCATCCAAAAAGCAAGGCTCACGGGCCTTGCTTTTTTTGTGTCTGATTCAGTCGTCCTCGTCTTCGTCGTAGGCGCGGCGGCCGAGCATGGAGCCCTTCATGAAGCGGGCGTCCTTGTATTCCTTGTTCAACTTGCGGTTGGCCCAGCGGTTATACAGCAGGGCCACTCCGGCAATAAAAAGGGCGACTCCGAGAATGCCAACTATTCCGAAGTCGCCCATGGTTTAAATTTATTGTCAGTTGAAACGCGGCTTGTCTAGAGACTGCGCCCTACCATTTGCCGCAATGCGGCAAAGTCCCCGGTCCAGCCGGAGGCTGGTTGGCTAGACGAGCATGAGGGCTGGCTTTTCGAGGGTTTCCTTGAGGGCCATGAGGAACTCAGCGCCGACTGCACCGTCGATGATGCGGTGGTCACCGGCCATGCCGATGCTCATGCGCTGGCCGACAACGATCTCGCCAGCGTCGTTAACGACGGGCTTCTTGATCGTGGCACCCACGGAGAGGATCGCGGCGTTAGGCATGTTGATGATGCCGTAGAATCCGGTCACGCCATACATGCCGAGGTTGGTCACGGTAAAGGTGCTGCCGGACATCTCGTCCGCGCCGAGCTTCTTACTGCGGGCCTTCTTGATGAGGGCCTTGGCTTCGGCAGAAATGGTGCGGAGGCTCTTGGACTCTGCATTGCGGATGACGGGTGTTACGAGGCCGTCTTCCAGTGCCACGCCGAAGGCGAGGTTCACCGAGCCGGACTGCTGGATCGTGTCGCCCTGCCAGCTGGCGTTGACCTGTGGCACGCGGCGGAGCGCTTCAGCACTGGCCTTGAGAATGAAGTCGTTGACCGTGAACTTAATGCCGCCGGCTTCGGGTGGCAGATCGGCCAGGGTGGCGTTGAGCTCGGCGCGCATCTTGATGAGCGCGGCGGCGTCGACCTCGGTTTCGAGGTAAAAATGCGGTACTTCGGTCTTGGACTGGAGGAGGCGCTTGGCGATGACCTTGCGCATCTGGGAGACCTTGATGGTCTTTTCTTCCAGGCCGGGGGCCGGGGCTTGCAGCGCCGGGGCGCTGGCGGCAGGAGCGGACTCTTCGGGGCCCGAGACGCCGTTTTCTTCCGCGGCAAGCACGTCCTTCTTCACGATGCGGCCACCGGGGCCGGTGCCCTTGATCGCACTCAGCGGGATGCCCTTGGAGGCGGCTAGCTTCTTGGCGAGCGGGGAGGCCTTGATGCGGGAGCCATCGTCACTGTCTGACGTTTCCGGCGCTTGCAGGGTTTCCTGCTTGCGGCCTTCGGCGCTGCCGGTGTCTTTGCTGACTTCCTTGTCTTCCTCGGGCTCCTTCACCTCGGTGTCGAACGCCTTCTCCTCCTTCTTGGGGGAGGGGGCGTCAGGAGCGGCTTCGCCCTTTTCGCCAATGGCGCAGATCGGCGCGCCCACGGGGGCTTCGTCACCGGGCTGGGCGTAAATTTTCAGGATGACCCCGTCCGCCACGAGGTTTTCCAAGTCCATGGTGGCCTTGTCGGTTTCGACTTCGCAGAGGATGTCGCCTTGGGAGACTTCGTCGCCCTCCTGTTTGCGCCAATTGGCGATGGTGCCGACTTCCATGGTGTCGGACAGCTTGGGCATATTGATGATTTCAGCCATACTTCAGGTGTCTATTAAACGATTAGAGCGGAGTGATCCAAAAAGCTTCTAAATTGGCGTCTCGCGCGGGCCTGTCAATGGTGCAAAAGTCACTTTTCGGAATGGTCGCCTGCGGGCGCGCTGGATTGTGCGATTAGCCGCTTTGCTAATGAAACGCCGCCGTCCAAATCGTCAAACTCGCCATCCAATTGCGCCTCAAAGCAAGCTTGGAGGATAGGCTTGAACTGCACGCCGGGCTTGAGCCCGAGGTCGATCAGGTGGCGGCCCAGGATAATTGGCTTGGGCGCGCTGTCGCGGACGGCGAGCTCCTCAGCTTTTTGGCGGAGCCATTCGCCGGCGGGGAAATCCGCGGGCAGGGGCGGGCGGCCCGCCATGTCGGCTGCGGCAACGCGGAGCAGGCGGTCGATGCGACCCACGCGGCCAGCCAGGCGGCGGATCGCGGCGCTGGAGGCCTTGTTCTTATAGAAATCGGCCGGGCGCATGTGGGTCTCGATCAGCGGCAGCACCTGCTCGATCAGCTCGCGGTGGTTGGTCAGACGGCGGAGAAATATCTCGGCTAGCGGTAGGCCCTCGACGTCGTGCGCGGGCGAGCGGATGCGCCCGTTGTCGTCAGTGTAGGTCGTCACTGGCTTACCGATGTCATGCAGGAGCACGGCCAAGCCGACCACGAGGTCTTCCCAGTCGTCGTCGATCTTTTCGCGGGCAAAGGCGTCCAGGCAATGCAGGGTGTGGACCCAGACGTTGCCCTCAGGGTGCCACTTAGGGTCCTGCGGGCAGTCGGTCAGCGCGACGAGCTCCGGGTAATAGCGGAGCCAACCGCAGTCGCGCAAAAAGTTCAGCCCGAGCGAGGGCTGGCGGCCTTTGCGGATCAGCTTCGACCACTCCTCGAAGAGCCGCTCCTTGGGCAAATCTTCGGCCTCAATCGTGCGGCAGAGTTCGAGCGTTTCGGGGGCGATGCGCAGCTCAAACCGCGCGAGAAACTGCATGGCGCGCAGCACGCGCAGCGGGTCCTCCGCAAACTGATGCGAGACGTGTCGCAGCAGGCCGTTTTGTAAATCCTGCTCGCCGCCGGCGGGGTCGATTAGCGCGCCATTTAAGGGGTCCCACGAGATCGCGTTGAGCGTGAAATCGCGGCGCGCGGCGGCCTCGGCAAAGGTCATTTCCGGGTCGCCCTCAATGGCGAACGCCTTGTGCCCCTGGCCGGATTTGCGTTCGCGGCGGGGCAGGGCCACGTCGATGTCCAACCCCTTAACGATGAACACGCCAAAGGAGCGCCCCACCTGGTCGATGCGGTGGCGGGCCTTGAGCAGCGGCTCAAGTTTGTCCGCGGGCAGGCCGAATACCTCGACATCCATGTCCTTCGGGGTGATGCCCAGCAGGGCGTCGCGCACCGCTCCGCCGACGATGACGGCACGCCCACCCGCGGCGGCGACGTCGCTGGCGATGGCGTGGATGGCGCGCCCGCTCGGGGAGTCGAGCGAGATCAGGTCCGGGCGTGTGGTATTTTCCGTCATAAAATGGAGTCGGCGATTGACTTTCGCTGATTCGTTTTCTTTAGTAACTGACCTAATTTAGTAAGGAAAAGATCTAATGGACGACAAAACCAGCATGTTAGAGGAACTCGAAGACTTGCAAGCGATTAACCAGCGCTTGGAAAACGACTCCGCGCATGCCCGTATCAAGTGGGCGCTCGAAACCTTTGGTGAGCGCTTGGTGATGAGCACGAGCTTTGGCGTCCAGTCGGCGGCCTTGCTGCATTTGGCGAACACGGTGGCCCCCGGCCTACCGGTGATCTTCGTCGACACTGGTTATCTCTTTCCGGAGACGTATCGCTTTGCCCAGCATCTGGCGGACGACCTGAATCTGAACCTCAAAGTGTATAGTCCGCTGCGCACCGCTGCCTGGCAGGAGGCCCTTTTCGGCAAACGCTGGGAGAAGGATGTCGAGTCGCTGGAGGCCTATAATTTAGAGAACAAGGTGGAGCCGATGAACCGCGCCTTGATCGAGCACAACGCGCTGGGCTGGATGAGCGGTCTGCGACGCCAGCAGTCCTCGACGCGCCAGCATCTGCGCCCGCTGGAGCGCCAGAACAAGATGTTTAAAGTCCACCCAATCATCGACTGGACTGATCGCGACATCTACATGTATTTGACGCAGAACAACTTGCCCTACCACCCGCTCTGGGACGAAGGCTACGTGTCGGTGGGCGATGTCCACAGCACGAGTAAGCTCGGCGAAGGCATGACGGCCGAAGAAACCCGCTTCAACGGCATGAAGCGCGAATGCGGCCTGCACGAGGTCAGCAACCGCGTCGACTTCCAGATCTAAGAGCCGGCGGAAGGTCCAACGACTTACTGTTTGCGGCGACGAATGTAGAAGACACCCGCTGCAATCAGGGCGGGAATTGCGAAAGTCTGTGGCTCGGGCACGATGGTGAAGTCGGAGACATTGTAGGTGACGTCAAAGCCGCTGTCGCCAAATTGGGATCGGCCTTGGCGCAAGCTGAAGTCATTCAGGTCAATCGACGTCGGCAGAGCGGTGCTGTTAAAAGCGGTTTGGGTGAAGTCGGAGAGGCTGAGATTAAAATCAAAGATCTCTTCGCCATTTAGGCTGAATGGAACCAGACCGGGTGTGCCGCCCCCATGTGAGAAATCTACCGTAAAAAAGTCGCGGCCACCGCTGTCGTTCTGAACGCTAATGGAGTGGTTCAGGTCGTTGAGCGTCGATGTCGCTACCAGATCACCGCCGGTGGCAAAGTAGGTGAGGGTTGATTGTTGAATTCCGTAAAATGCGCTGCTGCCAAAGTTACCAATCGGGCCTGCGCTATCGTCAAAGGTGACATCAATCTGCCACGCATCACCAGGCACGACCTCGGTGCCCAGGGCTGGATCCACCGTGGCGATGGTGCCTGAAAAGCGCCAAGTGACAGCACCTTGGGCGGATTGAATCAAAAGTGATGCGCTGATGGCCAGCAATGATGCAGTAGTAGTGAAACGCATGAAGCAAGCATGGCTTGAAGCGCCTAAATGTCAATCTAATCAATATACTGTATATTTAATTATTTTAATGGGGTATTATGGTCCTACTTTTTTGATGCCATGCTACCCAGTGCCGAGTTAACCGCGGTTACGGCCATGGCCATGCGTTCGTAGTCGAGCGTGTCCGGGGTGTCGGTGGCGCGGTGGTAATTTTTGTTTCGGTAAAAGGCGGTATCGGTGACCATGACGGCGTTCACGCCCAGCGGCCAGTAGTTGCGGTGGTCGGAGAAATCGATGCCGGGCACCACGGGCGGCGCGGCGATGGACTCGATGGGCAGATCGGTGACGCCTTGCAGGTGCCCTTTGACTTGTTTGACAAAGCCGCGCTGCTCCCAGTTGCCCACCACGGCGAGGAAGTTGCCTGTGCTTGGGTAAACAAACTCCAGCAGCTTCGACGGATGCTCCTGGGAGCCCGGCGCGTCGGAGTAGTAGCCGATCATTTCCAGGACGATGACGCCCAAGACCGGCTCGGTCGCAAGGTCGAGCGCGTTGGCGTGATGTGCGCTGCCCATGCTCTGCGAGGAGAAAAAGGGCGGCTCTTCCAGCGGGTAGGCCACGAGCTCAATAGGCACGCTGGGCGGGTTTTCGCCGAGTAGGCGGGCCAGCTCCAGGAGGCCGGCGACGCCGCTGGCATTGTCGTCGGCACCCGGGGTGTCCTCGCAGGTGTCGTAGTGCGCGCCGACGATCCAGAGCGGACCATTAGCTGGCCCGAAGAACGCGCTGACATTGCGGTAGTCATTGCCCTGAACGGTGAAGGTCTGCTCACGGACTTGTCCACTGGCGGCCTTAAACTGCGCGGCAATGTAGTCGGCGCAGGCGTTGAGGTTTTCCACTTCGGTAAAGTTGCGCGGGTGAAAATCCACCGCGAGCTTTTCGACGTGTTGACGTAGCTTGACGGGGTCGGCGGTCAGGGTGGCAGCGGGTTGATGTGTCCACACCGGCTGCGCGATTACATACCAGGTGGCGGCGAGAAAAAGGCCCACGACGATTACGATTCGAAACAGCGCCTTGCTCAGTGCGCGCAACCAGGATTTTGCCATGGGGAGATATATCACATCGACGATGGCGAAATCTCCAGTTGCATGTGGCGGATTTATGGGCGAAGAAATGGGGCGTGAAGGTCAGTGTCATCACCCCCAGCTTTAACGGAATGCGATTCTTGCCGGATTGCGTGGCGTCGGTGCAGCATGCGCTGGCGGGGCGTGATTTCGAGCACGTGATCGCCGATGGTGGCAGCAACGATGGCACGCTGGACTTCCTGGCTGGGCAGCCCGGCGTGAACTGGAAATCCGAGCCAGACAAGGGTATGTATGACGCGCTCAACAAGGCCGCGAGCCGCGCGACGGGCGAGGTCATCATCCACCTGAACACCGATGAGCAACTGAACCGCAAAGGCGTGCTGGCCGCGTTGGATTTGATCGAGGCGGACGGACTGGACGCCGTGCTCGGGCCCACGGTGATGGTCGACGGCAAGGGGCAGTTTTTGCAGCTCTTTAAGCAGGTAATCACGCCCAGGTTGATTGATGCCTCCTGGCACATGCCGGTGCAGACTTGCTCATTCATTTATCGCAAAGCGCTGTGGGAGCGCCATGGCTACGACAGCAGCTATCGTCTGATTGCCGACCACCTTTGGTTTCGCCGACAGATGGAGCTGGGCGTGCGGCTGGGCGTGGTCCGCGAGCCGATCGGCATCTTCGCCTGGCATGGCGAAAACCTGAGCAGCACCGAGGGCAAAACATCCTCGGAAAACGCCATGGACAGCGTCACTTTTTCGCGCTCGCAGCTCAAGCGCGCCAAGCGGGTGTATCGCTTTAGAAAGCTGCTCGCCGGGGGCTATTCGCCTAAGCCGGTGGATTACGAAATCCGCAAGGACGGCGAGCTGAAATCGGTCCATATTGCAAAGCCGCGCTTGAAAATCCGCGGCAATCCAAGGGATTTGGTCAGTTGAGTCTTGGGTCTGGTGTGAATTAAAGATGTGATTACTCTTAATCTGCGGCAGAACTTGCCGTTTGGGAATTGTCACTCTTATTAGAGGGGTTTTTCGTCACTAAACGCATTAAGACTTTAGTCACAGGGCAGGATTGAATCAGGGAGAAGAACAAATCGCACCAACCACGTTGAAGACGGCCGAGATATGGCGTCATCTGTTGGACGTATTGGCTAAGAGTGATCAGGACGAGACGACGGAGAAGCGTCGCCTGCATCGCATTCAGTGCGGCTTCGCGCTGCTGGGTTTCATCTTTGGCGGGAGCTATGTCTTCTTCTACATGGCGATCGATTTCTGGTATGCCGTGTGGACGATTCTCGTGAGCTCGCTGGCCATTGGCGCGGCGATCCCCATGATGCGTGCCGGGGTATCTATCTCTTTTACGGGCAACTGGTTAACGGGGGTGCTTGTCTTTGGTTTTACCGCGATGATGTACGGCGAAGGCGGGGTCACGGCGCATGCGGCGGCTTGGCTGGCAGCGGCTCCGTTGTGCGGGCTCATGATGATCAGCTCCCGTGCAGCGTGGGCGTGGGCGTTCATCTCGGTTTCAATCCTCACGATCTTCTTCGCCCTGGAAATGCTGGGCATGAAATTCCCGTATCGCTATGCGGCGGAGTGGCACACGCTGGTCGCTGGGTTGGGCTTCCTCGGGCTGGGGCCTTTCCTGTTCGCCATTGCCCTGACTTTTGAGCTGACCCGTGGTCGCGCGGTCGCCGCCAAAGAACGCGCGATGGGCAACCTGGCCGTCGCCAATTCGAAGCTTAAGCACGCGAATGAGGAGAAGGACAATTTTCTCGGCATCGTTGCACATGACTTGCGCAATCCGCTGGGGCTGGTCGACGCCTATGCGCAAATGCTGACCATGCGCGATGACATCCCCGGCGATGCGCTGAAGCAGATCGACACCATTCTGCGTTCCAGCAAGCGCATGGCCGGCATTCTCGACGACCTCCTGAATCTTAACGCGATCGAGCAGGGCAACTACCCGCTGAGCATGGATGTTTACGAGCTGGGCTCGGTGGCGGAGGAATGTGCGGAGCGCGCCCGCCTCAAGGCCACTGAGAAGGGCACCGTCATCCAGGTGAAGATCGCCTCCGCGTTGAATCAGGCCGTGATTGATGAGCGCGCATTGGGGCAGGTACTCGACAATTTAATTTCCAACGCCGTGAAGTATTCACCCAAGGCCTCAACGGTAAGGATCGTCAGCCGGCAAGAGGGGCAGGCGTCGATCTTGGAGGTCATCGACGATGGGCCCGGCTTTACGGATGAGGATCGGAAAAAGCTCTTCCAACGTTTTGCGAAACTGAGCGCTCGACCGACTGGAGGGGAGAGCTCGACTGGTCTGGGACTATCCATTGTAAAGCGCATTACCGAAGCCATGAGCGGCACGGTGGAATGCCTGCCCGGCGAGAAAATAGGGACCTGTTTCCGGCTGACATTTCCAGCGGTTGAGCCTCAGCCAGTTGCCGCGGTTGAGCCGGAAAAAGTGTCGTCAAAACCAGCGCCACTAAGCCTTAGAAGGCGATCTGATGGAAACATGGGCTAAAGGTGCCAGCGCAGCTAAGGTTCATTGTGTAGTTGGCGTTTTTTGCTTTTAATTTACCCATCCCTGAGTAATCTCAATTACGCAGCACAACGCTGTTTCCTTTCCCCCCACCACATACCAATACCTGCGAATGCACGAATCGTCATTATCGCTGGCGTTGGCGAAAGTCGTCGCTGTCGCCGCTTGGGCTGATAACAAGGTTACGCCCGAGGAACGTGATTGTTTGATGGATTTGCTTTACCAATTGCCCGGGTTGGCTTTGCCGGATTGGCGGAAGATTCAAAAGCTGCTTGATCAGCCGATCAGCGCCAGCTGGCGCACGCGGTATGTCAACGATCTGGTGTCCCTGGTTGATACCGACAAGGTGAAGCGCTCAGCCCTTTATGCGCTGGAGCGAATGGTCCAGGCCGACGGGATTATCGTCGAAAGCGAACGAAGGCTGATTCGCGAATTTGTGGACAAGGTCGGTGCTTTCCCGGCGGATTCCGTGACGCTGCTTCTGCAGCTACTTGAAGAGCCCATGCAGCGACGTGAGCGCGCCGCCAATAATACGGAACGTGAACTGGCTCCGGTGGATGACGTGATTTCCGGGCGCGTTGACGATTGGCTGGTGGGCGGAATCGGCTTGGAAAAGCGTTCACCGCGCGAGCTGCGACGTCTGTGTCTGGCCGGTATTCTCCTGGCTCGCGTCATTCACTCAGATGACGTGATTGACGAGCGTGAACTCTCCATCTCGATAGACTTCCTGATCGAGCAATGGCACCTCAAGCGCGAGCAAGCCGAGTTTGTTATGATCGTTTCCCTGTCGGATTCGATTTGCGAAATTGATTCGCTGCGCGTGAGCCGCTGGCTCTTTGAAGAAACGACTTTGCGCGAGCGCCGACGTTTCCTGGAGTTGCTGTTCGAGGTCGCCATCTGCGACGGAGAATTGGCCGAGCGCGAGACGGACGAGATCATGCAGATCTGCGCCAACCTCCGCCTCGACCACCTCGACTTCCAGCGCTACTTTGAAGGTGCGTGCGAGCGGGTGGGCGAAGCGGTTTAGGGCCTGCGCTTAGCTGATGTTGGCTGATGGCGTGAACATGTCGATGATCACGCGGCTCTTGGAATCAATGCGGAACAGCTTTTCTTCGATTAGGATGTCTTCCGTGCCAGGCGGGGTTGGGATTTTGGTGGCTACGTCTTTCGGCAGCTTGTGGGCGGCGTGATAGGCATCAGCTGGCAACACCGCGCCAAGGGTTAAATCCTCGTCCCATCCTTTGGGCAAATCTTTGGCGGCTTCACTGTTGCTCGGGACACCCCAGCCATCGTGTTGGTCCACGTATGCATTGAGGGACTTGAGGGCGCTGGCGTTGAAGCCGCGCTGCTTGCGAATCATGTCCAGCTGCGCTTGAAGTTCGCTGGCATTTGCTGCGGCATCGGAGTCCATGGAGCGCGTCTGCATATTGGTGGACTTCGCTTGATCCGCGCGGAGATCCGATTGCGTTACTTCGTAGGCAGCAGAGCCTCCGGCGACATCAGTGACTTTTTCTGAAGATTCAGCGAAGAGCGGAACGGCGCTGATGGAAAGCGCGCTAACCGCGATGGCAATGTAGTTGGTTTTGTTTTTCATGGTGCCCGTAAGGTAGCCCGATTGTCACCATTGCGCAAATCACGGAACAATAGCGGGTTATGCAGCACGCATGAATGCAAAATTAGTCTATATAGCCTAGTTTTGCCGACTTGGCACTGGTATTTTGCCGCGCGAATGCTGCCCTTTGCAATATCGGGGAAAATACGCCAATGCAGGATGCCCAATTGCCACTTTTTCGCGGCAAATTCTATAGGGTATCAATGGCCGCTAATTGCTAGTTGTCGGGCTGCTGAGAATGTCGATGATCTGCCGGGTTTTCTTAGTCACACGGTAGATTTCGTCTTCGATCATGACGTCTTCAGTGCCTTCAGGGCGTGGAATTTTCTTGGCGATGTCCTCCGGGAGCGGTCGCGAGTATTCCCAGATGTCTTTGGGAATCGGTTGACCGAGCTGGAGCTTCTTTTGCCAGCCGGGGGGCAGGTCGCCTCCGCGGGCCACCTTCTTTTGCAGACCGGGTGGCAGGCTGCTGTGATTTTTCCAGCTGCCCTTGTTTTCGCTCACGTATTTGCCAAGGACCTCGCGGGATTGGGCGTCGAAGCCGTCCTTTTTCTGCATCTCTTTGACGAGCTTGTCCTGGAGATTCGCCTTCTCTTTGGCGGCTTCGGCGTTGAGATTTTCCTGCGCCTGCTTGATCTCATCTTCCACGTACTGGTAGCTGGATTGGTTGGCGGAGTTGCCTGGATTCTCGGGCTTGCCGGTTTTAGCGGGCTTGTCCGCCAGGGCAATGGAACAGAGCAGGGTGCCGGTCAGCGCGGAGAAGACATAGGGGCGAAGTTGTTTGTTCATGACTTATAGCTTATGGAATCCGACCGATGAGGCAAATCAAACTGCGGCTTCGCCGGGTAAATGTCTGGTTAAACGCCCATAGATTGCAATGGACATTCGCGCGCAGGCTGCTAGCGTGCCCAGTTTTCCATGAATCCCGTACTCAAACTAATCCTCGAAGGCGAACCATTAACCACCGCGCAAATGGGCACGGTGCTGGGCATGTCGCGGGATGAAGTCGACGCCGAGCTGGACAAGCTGCGCGATGAGGGCGTCCTGCTGGGCTGGCGCCCGGTGCTCAACCCCGACTTCGACAACGAAGGCCAGGTGCGCGCCGTGATCGAGGTGAAGATCAGCCCCGAGCGCGAAGGTGGCTTCGACCGCATTGCCGAGCGCATTAGCAAATTTGACCGCGTGGAAAGCTGCTACCTGATGAGCGGCGCCTACGACCTGCTGGTCGTGATCAAGGCCCAGAGCCTACAGCGCGTGGCCTCATTTGTTTTTGAAAAGCTGGCCACGGTGGCGGGCGTCAACGCGACGGCGACTCACTTCATGCTGCGCGCCTACAAAGAGCAGGGCCACCTGATCGCGCGCCCCGAAGAAGCCGACGCCAAGCCAGCGGTTAGTCCTTAGAAGATTAAAGTGAGCAAATTAAAAATTAAAGGACTGGCCATATCGATGAAGCATCTGCCAGTCCTTTTTGCATTTTGAATTTATAATTTAGCATTAGAGAATTATGTCCTCCTCCCAAAGATTCGTCGCCAATCACGTGGCCGGGCTGCCGAAGTCCGGTATCCGTGATTTCTTTGCGATCGTATCACAGATGAAGGACGCCATTTCCCTCGGGATTGGCGAACCGGATTTTGTGACCCCATGGCACATCCGGGAAGCGGCGATCTACGCGCTGGAGCAGGGCAAAACGTCTTACACGGACAACAAAGGCCTCATCACGCTGCGGCGCGAAATCTCCAAATACGTGGAGCGCTTTTTCGGGATCGGCTACAATCCGGACAACGAAATCCTCGTCGCCGTCGGCGTCAGTGAAGCGTTGGACATCGCCCTGCGCGCGATCCTGAACCCGGGTGACAAGGTCATCTACCACGAGCCGTGCTACGTCAGCTACAGCCCGAGCATCAAGCTCTGCCACGCTGAGGCCATCCCCGTCGCCACGAGCGCGGAGGACGATTTTGCCATCGACCCGGACAAGCTGATCGCCGCCTGGGAGCCGGGCGTGAAGGCTATCCTGCTCAACTTCCCGACGAACCCGACGGGTGGTGTCACCGGTCGCGACAAGCTGGAGCGCATCGCCAAGTTTGCCGCCGAGAAGGACATCGTCGTCTTGGCCGACGAAATTTACGCTGAACTCACTTACGACGGCGAACACGTCTCCATTGCGTCCTTTCCCGGCATGAAGGAGCGCACGATTTTCCTCCACGGTTTCTCCAAGGCTTTCGCGATGACGGGCTTCCGCATTGGTTACGCCTGCTCCACGCCCGAGCTGGTCGAGGCCATGATGAAGGTCCACCAATACGCCATGATGTGCGCCCCGATCCTTTCTCAGGAAGCAGCTCTTGAGGCACTGAAAAACGGCGAGGAATCCGTGCTGATGATGAAGGAAAAGTATCAACAGCGCCGCGACTTCATTACCCGCCGTTTCAACGAGATCGGCCTGAAGTGCCACGTGCCCAACGCGACCTTCTACGCCTTTCCCTCGCTGCAAAGCACGGGCCTGAAGTCGATGGATTTCTGCCAACAGCTGCTCAAAGCCGAGAAAGTGGCCGTCGTCCCCGGCACCGCCTTTGGCCCGAGTGGCGAAGGTTTCTTCCGCGCCAGCTTCTCCAATAGTTACGAGCAGCTCATCCGCGCCACCGACGCCATCGAGCGCTTCGTGGGCACGCTACAGCCCGCGGAGGCCGCGGCGAAATAGGACGCTGTTTTTAGCCGCGGATGGACGCGGATTAAACGCGGATGCCAGCGAGGCGAGTTCGGATTATTTAAGGAGTATTGTGGAGCTGGAATTTGAAGAGATTACCAAAGAAATTATTGGAGCTTCATTCGAGGTATACAATGAGCTTGGCTATGGTTTTCTGGAGAAGGTCTACCAGCGAGCAATGCTGGTGGAGCTCGAAAAACGCGGTATGAAGGTGGCGGCCGAAGCGCCGATTACCGTGCGCTACAAAGGCGAAATGGTTGGCGAGTATTTTGCAGATTTATTCGTGAATGAATCCGTTGTCGTTGAGCTGAAAGTGGCGCAAAAATATAATCCCAATGACGAGCCTCAGCTGTTGAATGAACTCAAAGCTACCGGTATTCCAGTCGGTCTCCTGATCAATTTTGGAAAATCCAAGGTAGAATTTAAGCGTTTCGTTCGTTCGCAAAAACCCTAACGTATTTTCATTTCCATCCGTATCACCTGCTGGCATCCGCGTTTTATCCGCGTCAATCCGCGGCTAAAGAATAATTAATCGATCACATTTCCATGCATCCCACCCGCACCGTGGCCCTCGTCGGCCGTCCTAACGTTGGCAAGAGCCGGTTGTTTAACCGGATCCTCGGCAAACGCATTGCCATCGTGCACGATATGCCCGGCGTCACGCGTGACCTCGCCATGGCCGAGGTGGACGAGAATTTCCTGCTCATCGACACCGGGGGCATCGGCATCAAGCCGGAGATGACGCCCGCCGCCATTCACGACGCCACCGAGGAACAGGTCGATCTCGCGATCGAGGCTGCCGAGCTCGTGCTGTTTGTCTTGGAAGGCCCGGAAGGTGTGACGCCGATCGATATCGACATCGCCGACAAGCTACGTCGCTCCGGCAAGCAGGTGCTGACGGTGGTCAACAAGATCGACAACATGCGCGAGCACAGCTACGCCGAGTTCCACCGGTTGGGCTTCCGCGACGTGATGGGCGTCTCTGCTGAGCACGGGCAGGGCTCGCGCGACCTCTTTGACGCGATCTGCGAGTTTTTTGGCCCCAAGCCTGAGAAGGTGGAGCAAGACGAAGAACGCCGCATCAAGATCTGCCTTTGTGGCCGTCCGAATGTGGGCAAGTCCTCGCTGGGCAATGCGCTGCTCAAGGCACCGCGGTTAATCGTCAGCGACATCGCCGGCACCACGCGCGACGCGATTGAGCACGAGCTCGACTACACCGCGCGCACGGGGGAGAAATGGCATTTCCGACTGATCGACACCGCCGGGATGAAGCCGAACCGCAAGCTGGGCTCGTCCCTGGATTACTTTTCCAACCTGCGTAGCTCGGGTGCGATCGAGCGGACCGATGTCGCCTTTCTCGTGCTCGATGCGCTGACCGGCGTTGCCAAGCACGACAAGAAGATTGCGGGTGATATCGCCGAGGCCGGGGTAGGGCTCGTGGTCGTGGTTAACAAGTGGGACCTCGCCTTGGAGCAGTGGAAGCAAAACCCGATCAAAGGCTACGAGAGCGAGAAGGAATTCCGCAAAGCCTTTGCCGAGGCCGTGCGCGAAGAGCTCTTCTTCCTGCCGGACTCACCGATCCTGTTTACCTCGGCCAAGACCGGCTACAACATTGAGGAGATTCTCAAGAGCGGCGTCATGGTCGATACCACGCTCGGCATGGAGCTGCCGACAGCCAAGGTCAACAAGGTCCTCTCCGATTTGCTGGAGCGTCAGAAGCCGAAGATCGTACAAGGTCGCCGCTTCAAGGTTTACTACGGTTTGCAGGTCGCGCAGCGTCCGTTCAAGATTCGTCTGTTTTGCAATCGCGAGGAAAAACTGGACGACAGCTACCTGCGCTATCTGGAGAATGGCTTCCATAAAGCCTTCCGCCTGGAAGGTTGCCCGGTGCGCTTCGACTTGCGCGGCAAGTCCGAGAAAAATCCCTATTACACGCCGAACACCTCACAAAACAAGGGTAACAACACGCTCAACAAGCACGGTAAGGGCGTCTCCCGCAAAACCGCCAGGCGCGGGAAAAAATAACATCGCGTTCTTGGGCAGCTTCGTTGCGATTTGAAGAGTTAACCCACTTCGAAAACGTTGAGGTTGCTCTAGATATCGGCCTTGTTTTTCAGGTCGGTGACGATGGCCAGAAAGGCGGGGTGCTCGCGTAGTTGACTAAAATCCGGGTCGCCGAGTAGCCATTTTATGTCCGTGTAGCCAAGTTTGACCGCTTGACGCAGGGATTGCAGGGCTTCGTCGAATCGGTGCTTGAGCGCGAATGAGCAGGCGAGGTTGTAATGGGCGTTGGCATTGGTCGGCTGCAGGTCCACCAGGCAGCTATCCATGCGCAGGCTGTTATCTACCTGTCCGAGGTCTGAATAGAGACTACCAAGGATTTCCACCACATCCGGGTCCGTGGGATTACGCCGGTGAACCCCCTCGAAGAAATCAATCTCGAAGCTATGATCTTCCTCGGCCATGGCGGCGGGCTAGCTCTTGGCAATTTTGCGCGCGGTCACCTGCAAACGCATCGCGACGGGCTCCATGCCCAAACGTTCGCAGACGGTTTTGCCATACCATTCCATGAAGGGAGCATCGACTTCGTAAATCTTGTCATTGTCGGTGTCGATTACCTGGGCCTGGAAAGTGCGCGTCTCGCGATTGGCAAGGTAGTATTTATTATCCAAACCCACGTCCACTTCACGGATCATGCCGCTTTCCACCAGGATCGGCAGGGAGCGGTAAACGGTAGCGCGGGAGACGGAGGAGTCGATCTTGCGAGAGCGGTCGAGCAGGTCTTCCGCGGTGTAGTGGTCGTCAGCGCCATAGGCGGCGTCAAAGATGGCAATGCGTTGATTGGTCACGCGTAAACCCTTGCTAGTGAGAAACTGCTGAAAAGTTTCGCGGGGGCTGTCCAAGGTCAGTTCACTGGTGTTTTCTACGCTCATAGTCTTATTTTTATTGAGACTAATTTGAGAACTGAGCGCCTCAGGTCAATGCGTAAACTGTAAAAAATCCATGAACGCCCTCGCATGCTAATTTGCGTTTGGTAGTTGACGCGCATCGTATTGCACACAAGATGCTTACTTACAGATCGGTATGTTCCGATGTTACGCTAAACTGAATTCTCACACTAACACTATGAAGCGCACTAAGTCCCTCCTAAAAACCGTTATGGTTCCGGGTCTTGCTCTTGCGGCTCTGCTTTCCGGTTGTGGCACCACAGCCGGTGATAAGCCAGCGCCACAACCGCAGACTGCGGCTCCTGCTAAAGCAGCACCAGCACCGAATTACCAACGTACTTCCGGTGATGGCTATGTGGTCTACGAAGACCATCTGGTTAAGGTCACCAAACGCTATGGCTCCGGCTCCACAGTCGGTCAGACATACACGTACGACATCGATGTCCTGGCGAAGCAGCCGGTCACCAATGTTGAAATTGACGAGTTCCTCCCGAGCTCCGTTAAGTTCAAGGACGCCACTCCGAAGGCATCCATGAATCAGTTCGGCATGCCGAGCTGGGATCTGGAAGCAATCGAAGGCGGCAAGACCGAAACGATCAAGGTTATGGTTGTGCCCAGCACCACCGGCACTTTCGACGTTTGCTCCGTCATCAAGGCTGACCCACTGCTCTGCCTTCCGCTCTTCGTCGGCCAGCCTGAGCTGTCCATCACCAAGACCGGTCCGGCCCTCATTGAGCTCGGTGAATCCGCTACCTGGAATATCGCTGTTAAGAACACCGGTAACGCCGCTGCGGACATGACCACCATCAAGGATGCAATGCCTGCTGAGTTTACTCCGGCTGGCGCTCTTACCAAGAATGCTGGCACGCTGATGCCGGGTGACACCGCGACCTTCCAGGTCACCGGTAAGTCCACCAAGGTTGGTAAGTTCACCAACGTTGCTACCGCCAACTTCGCTGGCGGCGACGAAGTCACTGCTTCCGCTCCGATTGAAGTTGTCAGCTCCGCAGTTTCCATCACCAAGACTGGCCCTGCTGAACAATACATCTTTGTTCCGGCTGACTACACGATCACCGTCACCAACGATGGTAACACCACCCTCACGGACCTCCTCGTCAGTGACAAGCTCCCAGCCGGTGCCGTTATCCACGGTCAGGTTGAAAAGAGCGGTGAAGTTTACGACGTAGACACCGGTAAGACCGTGTTCATCAAGCCGACCCACGACCCGACACGCAACGTTTACGGTTACTGGCGCCCAGGCAGCACCAACCCGCAAGCCGACGACCATGCTGACCTCGTCACTTGGAAGATCGCTTCCCTTGCTCCCGGTGCTTCTCAGAGCTTCAAGCTCACCTACACCTCGGCTAAGCCAGGCACCCTCACCAACGTTGCTGACGTCAAGACCAGCCGCGGTCTGAGTGACAGCGCTTCGGCCAAGACCGTTTGGAAGGCAGTTCCAGGTGTTCACACTACGATTGCTGACTCCATTGACCCGATCCAAATCGGCCAGCAAACGGTTTACACCATCAAGGCTCTCAACCAGTCCCCGTATGAAGGCATCACGGTCACCTCTCAGGTCATCACCTTCCCGGCTAACCTGAAGATCAACAGCGTCAGCGCTGGTGGCACGGTTTCCGGCCAGACGGTTACCTTCGGTGCAGTTGACCTTGCTCCGGGTAAGGAAGTTACCCGCACGATCACCGCTACCGGTGCTCAAGGCGGCACGGTTACCATCCCGATGGAAACCATGACCAACTTCCGCACGGTGCCGATCGTCGACCAGGAATCCACCACGATTTACTAAGTCGATACGGTTAACTAACCAAGCTTTCGAGAGCCCGCAGTTCGCTGCGGGCTCTTTTGTTTTTTGGGAGGAAAAAGATTAAAGGAAAAAGTTGTTACCGCGGCCTTCGTTTCGGATGCTGTGTGTTCTGCCGCTCGCTGATTGCTTTCTCGTCATTCGCAGAATCACTTATCGGTCTTTTTCCTTTAATCTTTTTCCTTTTTCCTTCACATGCTCATCGAAGTCCTGCCCTTGACCGGCCTTGACCGCAGCCTTGCCTATGCGGTCCCTGAGGCGATGCAGTCGCAGGTGCATGTGGGTTCGCTGGTGCGGGTGCCACTGCTGAATCGCACGGAGCTGGGCGTTGTCAAGCAGCTCGGCTCGCAGGAGGATGTTCCCGCCAAGAAGATCAAGTTTATCCTCGAAGTGCTGTATCCCACACCGGTGCTTGATGGCCAGTTGATCCAGCTCGGCCAATGGATGCAGCGCTACTACGCAGCGACGGCGGAGACCGTCTTCGAGACCATGATCCCCGGTGCCGTGCGTCAGCAGACTGCGCCCAAAATGCGTTCATTGCTGGAGGTCGGGCAGCTCCTGCCGGACGAGGAAATGGCCAAGCTCGAAAAGCGCGCACCCAAGCAGGCAGAGCTATACCGGTTCCTGCAACAGCAGATCAAACCGCTGCCGAAGGGAATGGTGTTGCAGCGGCTTAAGGTCAACGCCGCCAGTTGTCAGACTCTGGTCAAAAAGGGGCTGGTCCGTGAGTTCGCCGAGCGCGAAGAGCGCGTGGTTTATGCAGACGATTTGGCCGGTGCGGAAACCGTGGCTGCGCACGAGGTCACGCTCAATGAAGAGCAACAGGCGGCGGCGGACGACTTTCGCGCCAGCCTGGCTACACAGAAGTTTCGCCCGCACTTGCTCCACGGGGTGACTGGCTCCGGCAAGACCGAGGTCTACCTCGACGCCATGCGCGCGGTGATGGAGCAGGGCGGGGGCTGCATTTTTCTGGTGCCCGAAGTCGCGCTGACTCCGCAGACCGTTGGCCGCCTGCGTTCGCGGTTGGAGCGCGACGGCGCAAAGATCGTCGTCTGGCACAGTCACCTCTCGGCGGGTGAGCGCTTTGACGCCTGGTTTGCGCTGGCCAAGGGTGAGGCACAGGTGGTGGTCGGCGCGCGCTCGGCGATCTTTGCCCCGGTGCGCAATCTGCGCCTGGTCGTGGTCGACGAGGAGCACGAGCCCGCCTACAAGCAGGGGGAGACGCCGCGCTACCACGGCCGCGATGTCGCGGTCTACCGTGCGATGCTCGCTGGCGCGACGTGCATCCTTGGCTCGGCAACGCCCTCACTGGAGACGCTCTACAACGTCCAGCAAAAGCGCTACCAGCTCAACCGACTCAATAAGCGCGTGGACGACCGTTCGCTGCCGACGGTCCACATCATCGACATGCGCCGCGAAAAGCTCCGCGCCGACGGCATGCAGGGCATCTCGCAAACTTTGGCCGAGAAGCTCGTGGACCGCTTTGAGAAAAAGGAGCAATCGATCCTTTTCCTCAACCGCCGCGGCTACTCCAATTCTGTGCTATGCCCCGACTGCGGGTTCACGCCGGAGTGCCCGCATTGCGCCGTCACGCTCACTTACCACAAGACGGACGACCGCATTAAGTGCCACATCTGCGGCTACTTCGAGCGCCTCCCGCCGCGCTGCCCGAAGTGCTCCTCGGTGGAAATTCGCAAGCGCGGCTCCGGCACGCAGCGCATTGAAGAGGCCGTGCAGCGCATCGTGCCGCGCGCAAAAATCGTCCGCATGGACACGGACACGATGACGAAGAAAAACCTCTTCCGCCACATCTTGAGCGACTTCCGGGCGGGCAAAATCGACATCCTCGTCGGCACGCAAATGATCGCCAAGGGGCTGGACTTCCCCAATGTCACGCTCGTGGGCATGGTCGATGCCGACATCTCGCTGCACGTGCCGGACTTCCGCGCCGGCGAGCGTTGTTTCCAGCTGCTGGTGCAGGTATCGGGCCGCGCGGGGCGGGGTGACCTGGCTGGCGAGGTGATCGTGCAGACTTACATGCCGCACCACGAGCCGATTCAGTTTGCGCGGCGTGGCGATTTCGACGGCTACCTGGAGGTCGAGCTGGAGCAGCGGCGCGAGTTTCATTACCCGCCGTTTCGCCATATTGTGCGGCACCTTTTCCGCGGGCGCAACCCGGACAAAGTCGTATTCTACGCCGAGAAGTGGGCCGACTTGCTGGAGGAAAAGCTCGAGCACCCCGTCGAAATCCGGGGTCCGGCCCCCGCGCCGCTGGAAAAGATGAAAGACACCTACCGCTACCACATCTGGTATTTTCTCGGCAACGTCAGCAAGATACTCCCCGACATCCTCAAGCTGCGCAAAGAGTTTCCGATGGACGAAGACGTTATCGACGTGTTCGACGTGGACCCCGTCGACATGATGTAGCCGCGTGCCCGGCCAATTGCGCTTGGGATTTGATCTTCCGCGCCGCTCGGTATTTAATCGTTGTCATTAGAACCCATGAACTCTGACCCCGCGCTTGCTTCCGACTCCCTCGTGCCAGCGACCCGGCGCTGCCGCATCGTGAGCGTGACGGGCCGCGAGACCACCGCGCGGGAAGACAACGTCATTGCGGAGGAGCCCCTCGCGATCCGGTTCACCACCCCGGCGCAAATCACCACCCGCGACTGGATGGTGGCCATGTGGACGCCTGGCAACGGCGAGGCATTCCTGGCCGGGCTGCTCTTTGCCGAGGGCGTGATCCAGACGCCCGCCGAGCTGCTGGCCATCCGCTGGGATTCGCCCAACGCCGTCACGATTTCCCTCCGCGAACTGCCGGATCTGGCCATGCGCCACACGAGTAACGCCGCCTGCGGAGCGTGTGGAAAAAACGACCTGCGCGCTTTGGGGCTGGCCGACATCACGCCGCTGCCGGAGCACTTTACCAGATTCCCCGTGGACCCGCGTTTGCTGCCCGCCACGTTCAATGCGCGTCTCCCTCAGTTCGCCCAAACCGGTGGCAACCACGCCGCCGCCCTCGTCGCGCCGACGGGAGACATCCACCCGCCGATGGAAGACGTCGGCCGCCACAACGCGGTGGACAAAGCCATCGGCGCAGCGCTGCTCCAAGGTGATCTGCCAGCCGGCCACGCGCTTTTAGTCAGCAGCCGCTTGGGCTTCGAGATCGTGCAGAAGGCCGCGCGCGCCCGTATCGGGCTCGTGTTGGCGATGGGCGCGGCCTCCAGCCTGGCCGTCGAGCTCGCGGACCGGACGAACATCACCTTGGTCGGCTTCCTCAGCGCCGAGCGCTACAACATCTACACCCACCCGCAACGCCTCACGCCTGCATCGTCTTAACCACCGTAATTATCTCTCACCAAGACAAAGAGGCACCAAGCCACTCCAATTTTCATTTCTAAGTCAGTCGTCTTTGTGTCTCCGTGTCTCTGTGAGAACCTCCACGCCTCGCTGGCTCCCTTCATCCTTAAATTTACATTGCCCACCCTCACGCCTGCCTAGCCCATGCCCTCGGATTCCAACCAACGCTGCCCGGAAACACTCGAGCACCTCACGAAATCAGACCCCGCCCAGACGGCCGGAGGGGTCAAAGCCGTGGCCAATTCCCTCAAGCACATTCAGCGGGAGGCCGGTCTCGTGCATGGGGCCAAGGCGCTGCTGAAGTTAAACCAAAAAGACGGTTTCGACTGCCCGTCCTGCGCGTGGCCAGACCCCGACGGCCACCGCGCATCGGCCGAGTTCTGCGAAAACGGGGCCAAGGCCATCGCCTCGGAGACCACCCGCAAGCGGATAACGCCCGACTTCTTTCGCGCGCACTCCGTCGAGGCGCTTGCCGCCCAGACCGACCACTGGCACGAGCTCCAGGGGCGGCTGACGGAGCCCATGCACTTGCCCGCAGGCGCCAGCCACTACGAGCCAATCTCGTGGCAGGCGGCCTTCGACCTGATTGGGCGCGAGCTAAATGCGCTGCCCACGCCGGACGACGCCATCTTCTACACCTCGGGCCGCGCCAGCAACGAAGCAGCGTTCCTCTACCAGCTTTTCGCGCGGCACTTCGGCACCAACAACCTGCCCGACTGCTCCAACATGTGCCACGAGTCCAGCGGCGTGGCGCTCGGCTCGACGATTGGCATTGGCAAGGGCACCGTAAAGCTCGAGGACTTCTACGAGGCCGACGTCGTCCTGATTTTCGGGCAAAACCCCGGCACCAACCACCCGCGCATGCTCTCCGCACTGCAGCAATGCGTGCGCAACGGCGGCAAAGTGGTGGCCGTCAACCCGCTCAAGGAGGCCGGGCTGCTCGGATTTTCGCACCCGCAGGAGGTCAAGGGGATGCTGGGCGCGCGCACGCCGCTCGCCTCGCACTACCTGCAGGTCAAGCCCGCCGGCGACCACGCGCTGCTGCTCGCCCTGGCGAAATCACTGGTCGGGCAGGGGGCCGTGGCAGCGGACTTTATTGAAAAATCGACCACCGGCTTCGCCGCCTACCGCGAGCAGCTGGCCGCACTGGACTGGCCCACGCTGGAGGCGCAGAGCGGCATCGAGCGAGCGCAGATCGAGGCGGTCGCCACGCTGTTGGCCAGCACGGAAAAGATCATCACTTGCTGGGCAATGGGGCTCACGCAGCACAAGCGGGCCGTCGCGACGATCCAGGAGATCGTCAACCTGCATTTGCTGCGCGGCGCTCTGGGCAAACCCCACGCCGGGCTGTGCCCGGTGCGCGGCCACAGCAATGTGCAGGGCGACCGCACGATGGGCATCTTCGAGAAAATGCCCGACAGCTTCCTCGACCGGATCGAGCAGGTTTTCGGGTTCGCGCCGCCGCGCAAACACGGGCATGACACCGTCGACGCGATCCGCGCCATGCACGCCGAGCCGGGCAAGGTCTTTATTGGCCTGGGTGGCAACTTCCTCTCGGCCACGCCGGACACGGACTTCACGGCGCAGGCGCTGCGCAACTGCCGGCTAACGGTCCACGTCTCGACCAAGCTTAACCGCTCGCACCTCGTAACGGGCCAGCAGGCGCTAATCCTGCCCTGCCTCGGCCGCTCCGAGCTCGATGCGCCGCGTGGGCAGCCGCAGTTTTTAACCGTGGAGAACTCCATGGGCGTCGTGCACGCCTCGCGCGGGAAATTTCCGCCCGCCTCCGCGCATTTAATGAGCGAGCCCGCGATCGTGGCTGGCATCGCGCAGGCCACGCTGGGCGAGCGCACGCAATTACCCTGGGCCGAGTGGGCCGAGGACTACGCCCAACTGCGCGACGTAATCGAAAAGACGATTCCAGGCTTCAACCGCTACAACGAACGCGCGGCTCAGCCGGGGGGATTCTACCTGCCCAACCACGCGCGCGAGGGCGACTTTTCCAAGCTCGGCGGCCACGTGCCGTTCTCGCTCAACCGCCTGGAATCGCAGCCCCTCGAGCCGGGCCAATACCTGCTGATGACGATCCGCAGCCACGACCAGTTTAACACCACGGTCTACGGCATGGACGACCGCTACCGGGGCATCGCCGGCGAGCGCCGCATCCTCCTGATGAACCCCGACGACATGGCGGCAGCGGGCCTCCAGCCGGAGCAACCGGTCGACATCACCAGCCACCACCGCGGCCAAACGCGCACGGCGCGCCTCTTCCTGGCGATTCCCTACGACATGCCGCGCGCCTGCGTCGCCGCCTACTTCCCGGAGGCCAATCTCCTGGTCCCCATCGACAGCACCGCGGAAAAAAGCAACACCCCCACGTCCAAAGGCGTCGTAGTGACGGTGGCGGCGGCGCAACAGGGGCAGCCAGCAGGCATTATTTAAAAACCACGAAGAGCACGAAGGCCACGAAGGTTCGGGCAGCCGCATTCACCGCAAGCCTAGCCAAATTCACCGTGCGCTTGGCTAATAATACCGCGAGTTTAGCCAATTTTATCTCACGCCAAGACCCCAAGGCCCCAAGGAATCAGCCGTACAAGCTTCGACATCATCCTTCCAACCATCTTCATCCGCCGTCCTACCTTCAATCAGTTGGTTTCGCGTCTGCGCATCTTCGCATGATGCCCACGCGCCTCGCTGGCTTCGTGTTCTCGGTGGCCTTCAAGGTTAAACCCACACCTACCATCGCGCCACCACTTGTTATCATCACGACACCCGCGCCTGCCACCGCGCAACGCGAGCCTGTCACCGCGCATCTACCCGGCGGCAACGGCTTTCGAGCGGCGCTTGGATAAGGTCAGCTTGGGCAGACTGGCGACATAGACACTGTCGGCGCTCATCCGGCCCTGCACGACACGGCGATACTCGCGGAGAATCGGGTAAATGTCGCGCTGAAGGCCGTTGCGGTCGGCGCGTTTACTTTTCACTTCGGCCTTGGCCTTGAGCCAGAGGGCTTCGGCACCTTGGAACGCGGCGAGATCGGCAGAAAAGTCGGCCAGGCCGTAACCATTGGCGAGTTCAATGACGCCCAGCTCGGCATTGGCGCTTGCCCAGATATTTTCGGCCTTCAACAAGGGCTCACGAAATTTGCTGGCGATGTGATTGACCTTCGGCGCGCTGGGCAGGGAGTTCACAAACACGCCTGCGGTGTCCAATGCGCGGATCAGATGCGCGAACTCGGCAAATCGACGGTTCAACGCGCGCTTCAGCTCGCGGACCTGGGCGCTTTCGGTGCGCATCCCGACGAGCGCAGCCTCCACCGCGTCGATCGTGGCAAGCAATGTGGCGGCCAAGGCGCACAGATTATTGATCCCGCGCCCATTGGCGACGGTCAATGGCTGCGTCGGAGGCAGCGCCTCATTCACCAATTCCCAATGAGCAATAAACTCATTAATAGTAGGAAGATATGACTGTGGTGAAGTAATCGGCATGATGATACTATGGCAAAGTTAAGTCCCAACAAAATTAAATAAGTTATAGATGAAAATCAATAAGTTACCACCAATATTCAATAAGTATCGAATAATTTAGAATAAGACGCAGACATTTAAAAATAAGTCATAGACGACAGTAAATTAATTAAGGACAAAAATTAATAAGTAGCCAACGCAAACGAATAAGTTACACGTAGGCGCTTAAAAGCGACATTGAAAAGCGCAGTAGGCATCATTTGGTCACGAAGTGGCACAAGAATCACAGAAAAAAAGGATGCCAGAAGCATGAGCTAGGCATTGTTTTGTGATTTCTGTGCCTCTTCGTGGCCAAAGCTTACGGAGTGATTTGGAGGGCGACGCTCCGTCGTCGCCGCCCTATGGAACACATCACTAATCTTGCCAGTACACGATAAGATTTGCGGGCATGGAGCGGCGACGACAGAGCGTCGCCCTCCAGTGGAGGCGGTAAGGTTTGTTGTTTGCGGGCGAGGGGCGGCGACGACGAAGCGTCGCCCTCCAGCTTGAGCGGGTGCGCCTTTAATCTTCAGTGAGCCGCTGCTTTACGCGCCGTCCCGGAGCTTTTCCCAGAGTTCGCGCTCGGTGTCGGTGGCCGGGGCTGGGGCAGTGATGACGTATTCGACGAAGAGGTCGCCCTTGGCCGTTTTGCCGGGGAGACCGAGGCCGCGCAGGCGGACTCGCGTGCCGGTCTTGGCCCCTGAAGGTACGTTGATGCGGACGCGTTTGCCGTTGGGGAGCGGAATTTCCTTCGCGGCGCCGAGAGCGGCGTCCCAAGCGGGGAGCTCCAGCGTGTAAATCAAGTCTTTGCCGGTGACCTCGTAGTCCGGATGCGCGGCGAGGCGGACGATCAGGTAGAGGTCGCCTGCGGTCGCAGCGCCGCCGGTCTCGCCCTGGCCGCCGAGGCGGATGCGTTGGCCGTCTTTGACGCCTGCGGGGATTTTAACCTTGTAGCTGTTTTCCTTGCGCTCGCCGGTCTGCTGGTTGACGCGCTCGAGGCGAACGGTGCGCTCGGCACCGGCGTAGGCCTCGTGGAGCGGGACCATGATCTCGGCCTCCACATCCTGCCCGCGGGCGGGTGCGCGCTGGTAGCCGCCGGCCCCACCGAAGGGATTTCCGGCACCGCCAAAGGGATCGCCGCCCCGGCCAGCGCCGCCGAAGAATTGTTCGAAGAAGTCGCTGAAGCCGGTGCCGCCGAAGTGGAATTCCTCGTAGCCGCCAGGGCCCATGCCACCTGCGCGACGGAAGCCGCCGCCGGGGTAGCCGCCTGCGCGGCCGCCGGAACCGTATTGGTCCCAGTTGGCACCGAGCTGGTCGTATTTTTGGCGCTTTTCGGCGTCGCCGAGGACATCGTAGGCCTCGCTGATTTCCTTAAATTTGGTTTCGGCGGCGGGGCGATCCTCCGGCTTGGCTTTGTCCGGGTGGTGTTGGCGGGCCAAGCCGCGGAAAGCTTTCTTAATTTCGTCGGCCGTGGCGCCTTTGGGGACGCCGAGGGTCTGGTAGTAATCTTTAAACTCCATGTGCAGTAAATTCCTTTCTCAATCGTCCGCAACCTTGTCCGTCTTGGCGAACAAAATTGCGGAAGGTTGCCCGATACCGGGAAGGCATCCATGAAAAAGGCCGGGAGGTTTGCACCTGCCCGGCCCGGAATGTGTTGCGCCAGGCGGCGTTGCGGCGGCGGTTAGTTAACCGCGATCTGGCGCGGCTTGGCCGCCTCGGCCACTGGCAAGGTGAGGGTGAGCACGCCGTCGGCGGTTTTGGCCGTGATTTTTTCGGCGTCCACCGGCACATTGAGGTCGAGGCGGAGCCGGTAATCAGCGGTCGGGATCTCGCGGTGGCGGGCACGCCATTTGTCGTTGGCGGTGGGCCGGCGCGAGGCCTCAATGGCGAGGGTGTCCTGATCGACGGTAATTTTCACCCCTTCCTTGGCCGCACCCGGAACGTAAACCGTGACGGTGTAGGCGTCGGCATTGCTGGCCACTTCGTAGTGCGGGCGCAGGTAGTTGACGCGCTTGGCGGGGGCCGGTGTTTGGGTGGATTTTTCGGCTACTTGAGTGTCGCTCATGATAATGGTCTCCTTTGGATGAATGTTGGTTGCTTGATGTTAGCTGACGGTGATCGCCTTGGGCTTGCGGGCTTCGGCCTTGGGCAGGGAAACGGTCAGGATGCCGTCTTCGAGCTTTGCGGTGACCTTGTCGGCGTTGATGTCGTCATTAATGGTCAAGGAACGGCGGTATTGCGCGGTTTGCTCCTTGTCATCCTGCTTGATGTGGCGCTTGGCGCTGATCGTGAGCACGCCGTTTTCGAGCTGGATATCGACGTCTTCCTTGGCGACACCGGGAAGCTCGGCCACGACCTGGTAGGCTTCGTTGTTGTCGTCGTAAACATCGACGCGGAAGCTACGCCCGGTGTTGGCGTTATCGAAAAGACCGGCAAAGCGGCTGTTGCCAACGGTGCGGTCGAAGATGCGATCCATTTCAGCAAACGGATCATTCCAGAAGTTGTCATACTTGATTACATGCATTTTTTGTTCCTCCTTAAAGATTAGGTGTTTGTTTTTTGCACCTATTCTAATGCAAGAGGAATGCCAGAGCTTTCTGGATTCGTAAGTTGCTTGTAATCAATGAAAAGTGGATATGCCGGCTTTATTGGAGTGTGTCGAGTTGACTCAGTCGTGTGTCGGGATGGACCAAGCGCGTAAATGTGTCACAATGGCGCTATATGCGGCGAACTGTGGGGCTAGGCGTTCAGCCGTCCTGCGGCCTCAAGCTAACCCTGGGCTATAGATTTCGTAGCCCCGTTGGAGCAAATTTGCTGAAAGTTGAGTGTCCGTTATACCCAAAGGCATAATCCTTGGGCCAACGGACATTCAAAAGGTGAATCGCCCTTAAACCGGATTGCCATAAACCCTTGAAGATGAGCACCAAGGGTGCGAACACATACTAGCCTAGGGTCAGCGCAAGTCGCAGGGCGACTGGAGCGCAGCCCTAGGTGCTGTGCTGACCCTAGGCTAATATGAGACCGCGCCCTTGGCGCTCAGAATGATTGTCCGTTGGGCTTGGGAGAGGACTCAATTCACGCCAATGAGAAACCGGTATTTGGGCACAAAAAAAACCGCACGGCTTGGTGCGGAGGGTGTGTGGCCTAGGGCCGAAATGTAGCCTGAAGGCTGGGGGCATCAAAGCCGATGCGAGATAGGGGGGAATAGCCAGCCTCTGGAAACAGTTTGAAAAATCGGCGCCCTTCAAACTGCTCCTTGGCTGGCGCTGAGTGGGTTTGTTATTGGGGAAATGATTATCGACCGGTTGCGAATGCAACTGTGATGGATTCTTAGCGAATCCGTGGCGACAACCACGCTGGGCGCCAGTTATGAATGTATTATTCGGTGACCCGATCCAATGCAGTCGCAATGAAATTGGATCGATTGCGATTTTCCGCAGCGGCGAGCTTGTCAATACGCTCGATGAGGTCAGCTGGAAGAGAGATCGAGATCTGTGTCTTGCCAGGTGCGCGTTTCGTTGCGGTTTTGCCTTTGGTCTTGGTGCTGTTGGTCGATTTTCTAGGCATAATTTTTAGCCAGGTTATGTTTTATGGTTACTTCACAGAAGATCGGCTAAATTTGACAAAACTTAAGTGGTGGTGGGAGGGCGATTCGAACGCCCGAACCGATTATCGGAACAGATTTACAGTCTGCGTGCTTTGGCCGCTTGCATATCCCACCGTCACTTATGTTGACCACTCGGTGTGTGGTTCAGGAAAACGCTCTGTTGTAGGGCTAAGCGCGAACTTGCCAAGTGTTTTTTTTGAAAAAATAACTTTTATCTGCATTCGAGGTAACTTGGCGGTAAACCACTGCGATGCAAGTAGACGGGAATGATTTTGACAGGAATTGCGGTTCTTACCACATTCTCCAACGGGAATTGCAAAATGGCGACAGGGGAAACGGAAAACGAAGAAACAATAGATTGGCGCAAAGCGTTGTTTACGCGAGAGGCCTGGTGGGGCTACCTCGTTGTCGCCTTGGGCGGCTTAGCGGCTGGCTTGGGGGCCATGTATTTTTGTGGGGTGGAGCTGTTTGTCGGCGGCTACGTGCGCGACTGGAATAACGAGCAGCCCTGGCTGGCGTTTTTGGTGATGCCGGCCTTCCTGATTTTAATCATCTACCTGCGCGATAATTTTTTCTGCGGGACGGACGGGACTGGTATTCCGCAGACCATTGCCGCGCTGAAGTTGCGCGACGGGGTGGCGCGCGACGCTGTGCTCTCCATGCGCATTGCCGTCGGTAAGCTGATCCTGACGACGCTTGGGCTGCTAGCCTATTTATCCATTGGCCGTGAGGGGCCCTCGGTGCAGCTTGGGGCGTGCTTCATGCGCTGCTGCAATCGCTTCGCGCATTTTCCGGCGCACCTCGTGCAGCGCGGGTTGATCCTGGCCGGTGGCGCGGCGGGCATTGCGGCGGCCTTTAACGCGCCGATCGCGGGCGTGGTCTTTGCAATGGAGGAGATTGGCCGGCGTTTTGATAAAAACAACATGGGCACGCTGGTGCGCACGGTGATCCTGGCTTGTGTGGTTTGCACCATATTCATGGGCAATTACTATTTTTACGGTGATCTCGACCACGACCGCGATCCACTGATGTTTGATTCCATTGGACAATGGTTGATTGTTCCGGTGATTGCGATTGTTGGCGGTTTGCTGGGCGGATTATTTTCGCGCACACTGCTGATTTGCATGCCGCATGTCGGGCGGGCGATGAAGAAAAACTTCGTCATTACGGCGGGGCTGATTGGCCTTAGCTGCGCTTGTCTGGCTTGGTTTACCGAGGGCGGCACGCTGGGTAGTGGCTATGCCCAGGCGCAGGCATTGCTCCTGCAGGGTAGCCCGGAATACCTGGAAACGCTCACGCCGCACCATCAGGACATCCTGGCCGAGGCCAAGGACCACGTTACCCCGTTTTATTTCCTCTGGCGCGCGCTGGCGACTTTCCTGGTGCTGCTGACGGCGATTCCCGGTGGTTTATTTGATCCATCCTTCTCGGTAGGTGCGGGCATGGGGCACACGCTGTTTCCGATGTTTGCCTGGTCGGGAGCGACGGAGCAGTCGGTGATACTGCTCTTCATTGTGGCTTATTTTTCCGGGGTGGTGCAGAGCCCGATGACGTCGTTTATCATTCTGCTCGAAATGACCGGGGTTACGATGTTTGCGCTGCCACTGGCAATGACGGCCATGCTCGCCTACGAAGTTTCCCGGCTGGTCTGCCGAACAGCGCTCTACGAGGCGCTGGCGTTTAACTTCCTCAAAAACGCGACCTGCGCGCCCGAGGAACCGAAGACGTCGGAGAAACCGGCGCTATGAGCAAGCCGTGGATTCTTAATCTTCCGGACTGGATGCGCGCCCGTTTTACCGACGGGCAGCGTTTTTTAATTCTTTGTACGGTGGCGGGTGTGCTTTGCGGGCTGGCGGCGGTGGCGTTTCACTTGGCGATTCACGGTCTGTTCCACTGGCTTTGGCATTTTGCCGAGGTCATGGGCGAGGAAAACCAATGGCTGTTTCCGCTGATCCTGGGCCTCGCACCGGCCTTGGGCGGTCTGCTGGTGGGCATCATTTTAACGAAGCTCGCGCCCAACGCGGTGGGTAGTGGCATCCCGCAAACGAAATCCGCTTTTTACAATGACTTTGGCATCATCAA
Source organism: Cerasicoccus sp. TK19100 (assembly GCF_027257155.1). Taxonomy (NCBI): domain Bacteria; kingdom Pseudomonadati; phylum Verrucomicrobiota; class Opitutia; order Puniceicoccales; family Cerasicoccaceae; genus Cerasicoccus; species Cerasicoccus fimbriatus. Next base: position 181,842 of record NZ_JAPWDU010000004.1, on the reverse strand, counting down.
GCTGAGCGACGGCGTCTGGCGCTTTGTGCTGGGCACGCTTTACGTCGGTTTGGGCAACGCGCTTGGCCGCGAGGGGCCGACGGTCCACATGTGCGCGGCGATCGCCAGTAAACTCGGGCAGGCCTTCGGCTTGGCCAAGGTGCGCATCCAGGCGCTGGTGCCGGTGGGCATGGGCGCGGGTATCGCGGCGGCCTTTAACGCGCCGCTGTCGGCGATTACCTTTGTGTTCGAGGAGTTGCTTGATGACTTCTCCTCGAAGGCGCTGGGTGGCATCGTGGTAGCGGTGGTCGTGGCCGCGGCGGTGTCGCGCATCATCTTGGGCGAGGACCCGGTGCTCACGGTCGATATCAACGAAGTTTACAAGACGAACTGGTGGATGCTGGTGGCGATTCCCATTGGCCTGTTGAGCGGCTTTATCGGCCATGGCTTTGTGAAGAGCCTGCTGTGGACGCGCGGGCAAATGCGCGTCAGCAAAATGCCGCCCTGGCTGCGGCCGGCTTCGGGTGGTTTGGCGATGGGACTGATCGGCGTGACCGCTTGGTATGTCACGGGCTTGTTTGGCGACAGCCAAGGTGGCGTGTTCTCGATTGGTTATGAGAGCCTGACCGAGGCCTTTGAGAACAACCTCGTCATCACGGTGATGCTGATGCTGTTCGTGTTTAAGTTTATCGCGGTCATCATCTGCTACGCGACGGGGGGCTCCGGTGGTCTGTTTTCGCCCACGCTGTTCCTTGGCGGGATGCTGGGCGGCATTATCGGCGTGCTGATGGTGAAGCTCAACGGTGTGGCCGATATCTTTACTTTGCCTGAGGCGAATCAGGTGGTCGGTGCCTGCGTGCTTTTGGGCATGGGCGCGTTGTTTGCGTCAATCGTGCGCTGCCCGTTTACCTCGCTGCTGATCATCTTTGAAATGACGCGAAACTACGGGCTGATCCTGCCGCTCATGGCGGGCAACATGATCTCGTATTACCTGGCCAGCCGGCTACTGCGCGTGCCGCTGTATAATTCACTGCTCTTGCAGGATGGGCTGAATCTGCGGCGGATGCCAGCGTATCAGGGTGCGCAGGATTATCGGAACTTGCCGGTGTCCACCATCATGACCTACGACGCCGTTACCGCCATTGCCGAGAAGACCTCCAGTGAGAATTTGCAGCTCATCGACAAGCCGCACCATGGCTACCCGGTGGTCAATGCCGAGGGGCATTTGGTGGGCGTCATCTGCCACCATGAGATGGAGGAGTTCGTCGCCGCTGGTGAGGACTGCCCGCTGATTGAAAAGCTTGATAAACGCCCGATTTACACCGTGACGCCCGATACCTCAATCCGCGCCGCAGCGGGTAAGCTGATCAAGGAAGATGTCTTGCAGGCCCCGGTTGTGTCCGAGAAAGACGAGCGTAAATTAATCGGCGTATTGACGCTGCACGACATCGCCCGCCAGCAAAATACCGTCAGCGAGCAGATGGGGCGTTAATGGCTGTGATCGTCGTGCGCTTCCTTGTCTTTAGCGGCCTCGCCGACGTTAAACGTCGCCTGCAAATCGGCTGAAAATTCGTCGCGCTGCTCAGTTGTGAGCCGGGCCTTGGGGTGCATCCAGGTGTAGCTTTCGAGTGGCATCCAGCCTTCGTGGACGGCTTCGTAAGCTTCGTCGTAGTCGCCCATATTGGGCTCGGAGATGTTGAAGTGTTCGCGACCGTGGTCCACATGATAACTGATCCACCAGGAAATCGGCGCGACCTTGGCATACCATGGCCAAACGGTTTCGTTACTATGGCAGTCCGCGCAGGCGTTGGTGAAGAATTCCTTGGTCTGCGGGTTGGCCCAGGCGACTTCATGCGTAACGGGCGGGTTGGTCGTGTTGGCGGGGACGAATTGGATGCCAACAAAAATGAGGGCAAGGATAGCAATGACGATCAGCAGTTTTTTCATCAATCGCAGCGTAGGAAAAATTACCCGTAGTGCAACGATTTCAGGACGTGTAATTTATTTGCCGAACTTCTTGGATTCGCGCTGATAAAAACGCTCAAGGTGGCGGACAATTTCCGCCATCGGCTGGGCGTCGGTGTAGAAGCACGCGCCGGCTTGCAGGTAGATAGGCTCGCGGTCGGAGAGTAGTTCGGCAATGCGCTGGCGGGGGTTTTCCACGTTCAGGAGCGGGCGGTTGGCATTGCCTTTGGTGCGCTGGAGGATGGTTTCCGGGCTGGCGAACAAACAGGCCACAAGGCCGCGTCGCTTCAACTCGTCAATCATGCCGGGTGCGGTCACCAGGCCACCGCCGCAGGAGATGATGCAGCCCGTTTCCGGATGCCCGCCATGGATAAAGTCGTGCTCCAATTGACGGAAATGCGCCTCGCCTTCGTTGGCGAAAATCTCGGGGATCGGCCGGCCCTGATCTTCCTCGATTGCACGGTCGGAGTCGATCTGCTTCATGCCCAGACGGCGCGCCAAAGCCCGGCCCACGGTACTTTTACCGGTGCCCATAAAGCCGACCAAATAGAGGTTGGGCTTTGCTTTTGCGGACTTCTTCTTGGGTTGCGCCATATTCGGATCGCTCTGGAGCAGTGTGATTTCAATTTGAACGGCGTTTGATTGGGCGCAAGATTCAATCTGCATTGGCGTAATGATAATGGCACAAAACGCGCTTGTCGCTTGAAATACTGCTCAAAACCGTCATCTTCGTCTAATGCTGCGCGGAGCCAACGCTTATCAATGGCCAACGAACTCTATGAGTAAACCACCTGATCCCCTCGAAATGTTGCTGGTCCTGGAAGAAGATCTCCATGCCTGCATCACTATGGAACTCAAGGAGTTGGAGGATCACTTGGCGCAGCATCATTCGCTTGAGCCGGCTTGGCGCAGCCTAAAATCCTTTTTACGACGACCAGGTAAACGCCTGCGTCCGCTGCTATTTTTATTAAGTTATAGCCTGTTTGATCAGCGTGATGCACCACCGCCGAGAGCGGCGTTGAGGGTGGCTGGCGCATTGGAGCTTTTTCACGCGTTTGCGCTGATCCACGATGACTTGATTGACTGCTCGGAATCCCGCCGCGGCAAGCCGACCCTGCATCGTGCGTTGGCTAATGACGTCACCAACACCGAGCGCAATGCGCAAAGCCTGGCGCTGGTCTTGGGGGACATCTTATTTGGCTTTGCGATGGAGTGCTTCATCGACCCCGAGCTGCCACGCGCGCAGTCGATGGTGGCGATGCGCTACTTCCTCCGTATTGCGCAGGAAACCGGGATGGGGCAGGCGGCCGAAATCGCACATTTGGACCTGCCTTTGAGTGAGGTTTGCGAAAGTGAAATCCGCCAGACCTATCATTTAAAAACCACGCGCTATACCATTGAGTGCCCGCTCGTGCTGGGCGCGATGTTGGCTGGCGCGGACGATGAGGCCCGCAAATCACTTTGCCAATTTGCCAAGCCGCTTGGCCTGGCCTTTCAGATCGAGAACGACTTACACGAGGTCGAGCTGCTGCCCGACGCGGCACCCGACCTGGCTTATGACTTTCACTGTGGCGTCAAAACCCTGGTGCTCAAGCGCCTGCATGATGCACTTACTCCGGCGGATCAAAAGCGCCTGGCCAAAGCTCTTGAGCAATCCGAGCAGCCCTCGGCCTTACAAGACTTGGCTCAGTTGTTCGCCAAATCCGGGGTGATTCAGACCTTGCGTGGCGAGGTCCGCAGCCACTTTAGCGAATCGCGCCATGCCTTGCGTGAGTCCTCGCTGCAGCCGCGTGAAATCGCGTTTCTGGAGCAGGTGGTTGAGTTCATCCAGTGCAATCGCCAGCACTCCGAGTCGTCCTCGGATAAGGGTGTCGCGTAGGGCGGCATCGATGCCTGGCGCAGGATATTAAGGAGGATAACTACCGCCTCTTGAGCCCCCACACTGAACAACCGCTAGCCAGCGCGGCCAGCGAAGAAAATGCTTTAGGCTTTGACTGCGGTCAACTCACCGGGAATTTCTGCGCGAATGCGTGAGCGCAACTGCGCCAGCAGGTTATAGAGCCCGTAGTAGGCGCGATTCAGGTAAATCGCATGGCGTGACCCGCGCGCCGTATTCAGGCGCTTGATTTCTGGATCCTTCTGGGTGCGCTCGCTAAAGTCGTAAATTTCCCGCACGTAGGTTTCGTCGCCAAAGTCGAATGTGCCTTGCTGGAAGGGGCGGGAGAGCAGCTCGATCGACTCCCGGTAGAGCTCGCGCAGTTTCACGCGGTCCTCGGCGTTGTCGTTACTTTGGATCAGGCCCAGCGCTTCAAGCATCGCCTCGAAGTGTGCGTTGTCGAGGACGCGGTTCATGTCGAGCAGTTGGAAATATTCGCGGTAGAAATCATCTTCCAGCTTCTTGACGCAGCCGAAATCGAGCACGTAAAGCTCGTTGTTTTGGCTGATGAGAAAGTTGCCCGGGTGGGGGTCGGCATGGAACTCGCGCAGCTCATGCACCTGGAAATGATAGAAGTCCCACATGGCTTGGCCAATGCGGTCGCGCGTTTCCTGATCGGGGTTGGTCGCGATGAATTTATCCAGCGGCATACCGTCAATCCACTCCATGGTGAGGATGCGTTTGCTGGAGAAATCCGGGTAGTATTTGGGGAACTTGACCTCGGGCAAATGGGCGGACTTGGCGGTTAACTCCTGTGAGCGCTTGAGCTCGAGGTTGTAATCGGTTTCTTCGAGCAAGCGTTCCTCGACTTCGACAAAGTAGTAGTCGATCTCCTTCGCGGTCAGGCCGATCATCCGCATGGCGATGGGCTTCACCAGCCGTAGGTCGGACTGCAGGCTCTGGGCGACGCCGGGATACTGTATCTTTACGGCAAAGGTTTCGTCGCCAATGGTCGCGCGATGGACTTGCCCAATAGAGGCGGCGTTGACGGCGGACTTCGTAAACGTGTCAAAAATGTCGTTGGGCCCCTGGCCAAACTCCTGTTTAAAGGTCCGCACAACGAGCGGGTAGGAGAGGGGCGGTGCCGAATACTGGGCCTGGGCGAACTGCTGTTGGTAGGCCGTGGGCAGGATGTTTTGATCAATGCTCAGCATTTGGGCGACCTTGAGCGGGCCACCCTTGAGCTTACTGAAGGCGCTGTAGGTTTCCTCAGCGTTGGCCTCATGCAACGCCGCGCGGTCGTCCTCGCCAGTGGCTAGTTTCTTGCCGTAATACTTGGCGTAGTTCCCGCCGATTTTAGCCCCGGTTTTTACGAGCGAAGCGGCGCGGGTAAGCTTATGTTTCGGAATGGACCGCTGTTCCTTCATACTGGTTCTCAGCTAAGCCAGAAGTTGCCAATTCGCAAGCTGGCCCGATAAACAAAACAACGCCGGCAGTCAGCATGACCCACCGGCGTTGCGTGTTTTTCGCTTAAGAAAAAATCGTTAGCGGCGGCGCACCCGGAGCAGCCCCAGCGTTACGACACCCAGCAGCATCGCGTAGTGGCCGGGCTCGGGGATGGCTGCCAGCGACACATTGTCCACACTGATCGGCCCCGCTGAGCCGGAGTCTCGATCCGCCTGGAATACGATGGCAAACAGTGCATAATCGCGGGTAAGTTCTATGGCACCGGAAGCGTAGCTAATGGTGCCGGTGCTCGCACTGCTGCTGAAGACTGTATCGAGCACGTAGAACTGGTAATCCGCGCCGCTGGTGTAGTCGGTGTCGATCGTCACAGATCCGCTTTGCCCTGCATTACTAATGCCTTCGCCGGAGAAGAGATTCCAGCCAGCGCTGGTGCCGTTGGGGGCGGTGACCCCGTAAACCGTCGCCGCGAAGCCACCCGTGGTGTCCAACCCATTGAATATGTAATCCAGCGAAAACTCAATCGAGTCGCCATTGTCGAAGTTGCCGTCACCGGGATTCGAGACGAATTGGCCGAAGCCGCCGTAGTTGAAATTGGCGTTGAACGTGCGAACGCCTTCGCCGCCCGAGACCTCCCAATAGTCATTAGATGAGGCGCTGTAGGTCACCCAGCCGCCATCATAAATGTTTGCCGATCCAGCAGCGACACCGGTTCCATTCAGGTTGCCACCGCCAAATACGGAAGCGCTGTAGGTGCCCGCCATGGGCGAGGAGAAGTCTCCGTTAACAACGATGTTGGCCGATGCGATACTCGTAATGAGTGCAGATGTGAGTATGAGTGTTGGGGTTTTCATTGGCACCAAAACTATCCCAACACCCTCTGCGGGGGCCATTCATTACAGATTCACCGCACTCGCGATAAGCATACACTCTTTCGGTGGAGCGTATGTTCAGTGGTTTCGACTGTGTTTAGCTCAGCCCGCTTTTAGCTCACCCGCGAGGAAGCGCACGAGGTCAAAGGCGCTATCGACGACTTGCGTGCCGATCAGGTCGAAGCCCAGCGTGACGGATTTCTCAATCAGTGCGTCGGTCCGCTGGAATTGATCACTCTCGTCCTTGAGCCAAAAGTCGATGATGAACAGCAGCTGGGCATACACTAAGCCGGGGTAGGTCTGGTTAAGCTTGCCGCGCTCGGGAATCTCCTGCTCGGCCTTGGCGGCGTCCAGCAGCGGCTTGGCATAGTCGATGAAGGCATCGCGAAACTTATTGAGCCGCCCGGGGCAGGCCACCAGTTGCACCCCCGGAAAGCGCAACAGCATGAACGAGCGATACTCCAGCGCACCCTCTAAAAAAGTATAATAGAAAGCCGCCAGCTTCTGTTGTACCGGGAAGCTGGCGTAGTCTTCATCAGCCTGCAGCGCGGTAACGGTGTCGGCCACGAGGGACTTCCAGATCTCGCCTTCCAAGGACTCGAAGTTGGCAAAATGCGCGTAAAACGCCTTTTCGCCGACCCCCTGATTCTTGGCGAATCGGTAAACGCTGGCGGGCGGTTCCCCCTCTTCCAGCAGGTGGTCCAGATAGGCGTCAATCCATGACTGACGGCTTTTTTGCGCTGCTTTTTTTGCCATGCAGTTATTTAAGCGCGACTGGCGGAAATCTCAAGTCGTTGGTGATCAATTTTGGGCGGCTGAGCATATCGTTTTTGGCAACAGTTTGGCTTTCCAAGTGTCTTAGAATTGTTAGCGTAGTGACGAGACGGTTACGCAACTCGAATATTCTACCCAAACCCATGAATCCATTGACGCTTTTTGCGAAAAAGCGGGCCCGACCGCTGTCGTCACGCTTGGCGATCCACACGATCTCTCTCGATCTTCAGGGGATCGAGAATAAGCTGCGCGTGATTGCGGAGTCGGGATTTGCCGGGGTCTCGCTCTGGCGGCAGGATGTCATGGAAAAACCGCCTGCCGAAATTCGCAAACTGCTCAACGAGTATAAGCTCGAAGTCGCCTCCTATTGCCGTGGCGGATTCTTCGCCGCGGTCGACGCGAATGCACGTCGCTCGGCGATCTACGACACCGAGCGCTGCATCGACGAGGCGGAAGCCATCGGTGCCTCCTCGGTGCTGATCATCCCCGGTGCCGACCCCCTACAGAGCATGGACGCCAGCCGTGCACAGGTGCGCGAAGCACTGGAAAAACTCATACCCTATGCCGAGAAAAAGCACGTGCGCATGGCGCTCGAAGCTCAGCACCCCATGCATGCTGACGAACGCGGATGCATCAACACGCTGCGCGAAGCCAACGACCTGGTGGAGCAGCTCGGCTCGACTTATCTCGGCGTTTGCGTGGATACCTATCAGCAGTGGTGGGACTCCTCTCTCGGTGATGAGATCGCCCGCGCTGGCGAGAACGATAATCTCTTTTGCTACCACGTAGCCGACTGGAAAACGCCCACGCTAGACTTCCTCAATGATCGTGGCATTCCTGGCGAAGGCTGCATTGAGCTGCGCCGCATCAGCAAGCAAGTCGAGGAAGCCGGCTTCGATGGAATGCTGGAAATTGAAATTTTCTCCAATCGCTGGTCGCAGGATGATCCCGTCCACTTCCTACACGAAGTGAAGTTCGCTTGCCGCGACTACATCGAACCGCAAGGCGGCGCTTAGCGCACGTTTTACTTTGCATCGCAAAGTAATCTTGCCTGTCTGGCGATTGTCACTCTGCATCGCAAAGTAAAGTTGCCTCTACGCTGGAGGGCGATGCTCCGTCATCGCCGCCGCACTGCCTCATCGCCTCACTGCCTCACCGTTTTTTTGCACTGCAAAAAACTCTCGGTGCAGCGGGACGCTGCTAATCCCAGATGGGCGAAAAAGCTTTGTTCGGCAGCCAGCCGATTTTATCTGTGCCAACGGTGACCAGGAAATACTCACCGTGACGCTCGCGAATCTGTGCGAGTTGACCGGCTTTTACGGAACCTGCCGCCGGGCTGGTGGACGTCGGCGCGACGCTTAGCGTGGCTTCGTCGGTGAGCACCACGCCGTAACTGCCGCGCACGTGCCAGCCGTAAAGGCCGACCATACTCACGATCAGCACCAGCGCGCACAGTGCCGTGAGCCCGTTGCGGGATAGCCCTTTCCAACGATACATCGGGGCAATCACGATCAGCGCGACCAATGCCCAAAAGACAATGACCGCCAACCAGGCCCAGAAATTTACCGGTGCGAGGTCGCCCACGATTTGCGCCCAGCCGGGAGGGGCAGGGGTGAGCTGTGCGGCTTCTTGCGTGAGTTCGAGGTTGGCCTTGATGTCCGGGTTACGCGGAGCAAGCGCCAACGCTTTTTCATAGTGCAAAACCGCGGGCCCGTATTCGCCGAGCTGATAGTAAGCGTTGCCGAGGTTAAAGTGGACATTGGCCGATTGCTGCGCCGGTAGCATTTGCTGGTAGGCTTCGATGGCCTGCGCGTATTCGCCGTCGGTGTAGAGTTGGTTGGCCTGCGCGAATTGGGCGTCCGCAGACTCGCCGCGCGCGACGAGCGAGGCTATCAGGGCGGCGAAGAACAAGCTGATGCGAATCATGTTTTTCATCGATTACCTCCCAATGCGTTCACGGTTTTCTCGAGCTGCGCGTATTCGGCGCTAAAGTCGATTTGGGCATCGGCCAGGCCGCCAAAACGAATCGCATCCCCGGCCTCCATAAACGCATGAATACGCGCCAACTGATCCTCGTCTGCATTGCGGTTATGTGCGATCTGCTCCAGATCGGCGATGGTCAATGACTCCGGTGCCTGTGCGACATGACGCCCGGCTGCGGCCTGCACCGCGCGCTGAGCGGCGGCGTAAAATGCGGTGGCGTCGCACTGGTCAGCGGCCTGCTTGGCAGCGGTCAGCTCGGTCTTGGTCGCGCGGTCGGCGTAGAAATTTCGCGCATAGGCGGAGTCGTTCTCCAATCGCAGTTGCTGGCGGCGCGAGTAGAACAGCAGCCCGATCGCGAGCGCCGGTATCAACTGCGAGCCAATGAAAATCGGGTTCGTGACGATGGGCTTGATTGTGCTGACCAAGCGTCCTGTCGTGGTGGCGATTGGCAGCAGCTCCGGCCCACGGCGTGCGGCGACCGGGTTGCGCTTCGGGCGCTGTGCATTCGGGTTGGCTTCCACCATAATTTGCTGACCAGGGATGGGCAGCTCCACGTATTTTTCCGTTTCCGGATCAAAGAAGTTAAAATTGATTTCCGGCGTCATCATCTCGCCCGGCTCGCGCGAGATTAGAGTGTATTCAAAGGTCTTGGCACCGGTGTAGCCCATTTGGTCAGCCGGGAAAAATTCCTCCTCCGGCGGGTAGTCGCGCCAATTGTCGTCTTCGGCCAATGTGGGAGCTTGCAGACGGTCGAAGTTGCCTTGGCCGCGCACGGTGAGGGTCATGGTCAGCGGTTCGCCGGCCATGGTTTTCGTGTCGGAAAGCTGCGGCTTGTCCACGCTGAAGATGCCGATGCCGCCGGTGAAATACGTGGGCCGGCCTTCCGCGGGCAACGGCTGCACGTCGATGGGATCATCAGGCGTGTAGAGCGACACCTGGTGGCGCTGGTAGCGGTTATTCATGAATTGATCGAGCATGCTGCGGTAACGGCGTTGCGGCTGATCGTTGCGCGTAGTAATGACCAAATCGGACTGAATGACCATCGGCGTCGGGCCGGACTTCAGCGGAGTGATCATCACCTGAAAACTAATTTCGTGCAGGTCGCGCCCGTCGCGGCGGACGACGCGTTCCCGCTGATTGCCAAACTGGCCAATGGTCACCGAGTCGTTGTCCTTCACGCTAAAGGGCGGGTTGCGTGCCTGGCTGATGCTGATGATTTCCGACGGATCGTAATAGAGCTTCAAAGTCGCCAGGACGGCCTCGCCGACGTAGATTTTTTCGCGCGGTAGTTCGAGCTCGGTCCAGATGGTGGTGTTCAGTCCCTCGACAACGCGCACACTGGCGGCGGGGATGTGCACCTTTTCCCCCTGTACATCCACGGTGAAGCCCGGGATCGTGTAGTCGCCTTGCTCAATGCCGGTGACTTGATACTGGTAGGTTTTTGAAATCGTGCGCGAAAACGAGCCATTAATAATATGCTGGCTAACGCCCTGCGAGATGTTGGCAAACTCGATGTCGAGCCCGTCGATCTTGGGAATCTCCGGCGGCGGAATCTGTGGATCGACGTCTGAGCTGCGCAGCGTGAATTGATACACGCCGGTCTGCCCTTGGCGGATTTCCTGGTGGGCCTCACTGCTTGCCTGAATGCGCTGTGCCTGCGCCGCGCTGCCGATAGAAATGAGCGCGACTAGCATCAGCAGGCGTGGAAGATACTTAGTCATTACCAATCCTTTCGTTTGCCATCATCGTCACGGTTAGACTCCCGGCGGCCATAGCCGGACACCGGTAGTTTCTTTTCAGATCGTTTTAAAGATTCCAACAAGCGGCGCGCATCGTCGACGGACATCACCCCGATTGGCACGGCGTCTTCGCCGGGTTCGCCTTCGGTGGCCTCGGCGATCGCGGCGGCTCGGGCAGCTTCTTCCATGGCTTTCTGCGCGTCTTCTTCGGACATCTGCATCAAGTCTTCATTGGGCTGCTGCTCGGCCGACTGCTCACCACTCTCCTGAGCGACGGATTCCTCTTCGCCGGGCTGCTCGCCTTGCTCCATGTTGTCGATCATGCGGTCAACTTCCTCGGGGTCGCGCTCCGGGCCGCGTTGGTCTTCACCTTCCTGCTCGCCTTCTTCGGATTGCTCCGCGTCCTGTTGCTCCTTCTCCGAGCCCTCTTGCTCTTCAGAACCTTCCGTTTGCTCAGAACCATCTTGCTGCTGCTCTTCTTCGCCAGATTGCTGCTGTTCGGATTGCTCCTGGTTTTGTTCTTCGCCGGATTGCTGATCTTGCGATTCCTGTTGGTCGCCTTGCTGCTGTTGCTGGTCCTGCTGGCTTTGCTGCTCTTGATCGTTCTGCTGGCCGGACTGCTGATCTTGTTGCTGTTGTTGATCCTGCTGTTGCTGCTGATCGGAATTCTGCTGCTGGTCCTGGTTCTGTTGATCCTGGTTTTGCTGTTGGTCTTGCTGGTCTTGATTCTGCTGATCCTGATTCTGTTGGTCCTGCTGATTTTCCTCCAGCAGTTTGCGCAGTTCTTCAATGACGTGCTCCAGCTCGGGCTGGTCTTTTTTAATGCGATCCTCGGCGCGCTTGAGTTCGTGCAAGTCCCGCTTCAAGTCTTCGATTTGCTTCGAGACGAAATTATAATTATGCGCGGCGTCTTCGCCAGCCGGGTTGAGCTCCAACGAGCTTTGAAAGTCATTTGCAGCTTGCTCCCATGCCAGGCTGATTGGCTTAGCGGCGGCTTGAGCGGTGGCAGTGGCTTTGATCGCTTCTTCGCCTCCGGCCTTGGCTTGCTCGGCGGCTTGCAGGGCTTGTTGCGCGCGCTGCAGTAGCATTTGCTTGGGGCTGGGTTGACCGCTCTGCGGCTGTGGCGCTTCGTCAATGGAGGTTGCTTGTTGTAGGATCGCATTGCCGTTTTGAATCGCTACGCTAGTCGCGCGACTGATTTCTTTACCTTGCTCGACGATGGTGCCGACATCGGCTTCGCCCAACTTCTCGGAGGCGGCAGAATAACGCAACGTACCCAGGTTATAAAATGCGTCGGCTTGCAGCTCGAAGTCCGTCGTGACCAGCGCGCGCATATAGGCCTCTTGCGCCTCTTCATTCTGGCCGAGTGCCTGGTAAGCATTGCCGAGGTTGAACGACGCTTGGGCATTCATTGGATCACTGTCGACGGCGGCTTTAAACTCCTCCGCAGCGGCCGCATAATCGCCATTGCGAAAGAGTTGCTCGCCTTGGCGGACCGATGCGTTAAGGTCACTTGTCGCAAAGAGGGCACCGAGAAAAATAACGACTGCCGCGGCTTTGGTCGCCATGCCTGAAGTGGATTTTGCGACGCCGGTAGCCTTTACTTTGCGACGCAAAGTAAGGCGTCGTGTGCCGATCAGTGGCTCCCAGGCAAGCAGAATGATTGCTATCCCCAGCGGCCATTGGAAACGCTCCAGCCAGACTTTCTGCATGCGCGAGGCCAGCTCCTGTTCAGGGATGGCCTCCAGGCCGGCTTCGTAAACTTGCTCCAGCCCATAGCCGGTCGGGCCCAAGGGCGTGTAGAAACCATCGGTGGCCTCAGCGATCTCGCTCAGCGTGTCGGCATCGAGCTTGGTGCGGACCAGTTCGCCGTCGTCGTCACGTAGATAAGTGAGCTGGCCATAGCGATTGCGTACGGGGATCAGTTCACCCTCGGGTGTGCCGACGCCGACCGTGTAAATTGTGATGCCGTTATCGGAAGCCTCTTTGGCGCGGGCGATACCGTCTTCTTCCAAGTCTTCGCCGTCGGTAATCATGACGACGATCTTGTAATTGTTCTTATCGGAAAAGGCGGCTTCGGCTTCGTTGATCGCGCGGGCAATGTCGGTGCCGCCAAGCGAAATGACATTCGTGTCGACCGCCTCCAGCGACTGGCGGAAGGCATCGTAGTCCAGCGTCAGCGGGCACTGTAAAAATGCGTTGCCAGCAAAGGCGACGAGGCCCACGCGGTCGCCCTCCAGCTTGTCGAGAAAGTCGAGGATCGCCAGTTTTGAGCGCTCCAGACGATCCGGCTTAATGTCCTTGGCGAGCATGCTACGGGAAACGTCCATGACGAACATGATGTCGATGCCCTTGCTCTTCGTCTCGCGCCACGTGAAGCCCCACTGGGGACGTGCCAAGGCAAAGAGCAACAGCGCGAGCGCGACGAGGATCAGCGCGTTCTTAAAACGACGACGTGCCGGGCTGTAGCTGGCGAGCAGTTGCTTTACCAAACGGTCGGAGGCGAACTGCCGCACCCGCTTGCGCCGCGCGCGACTGTTGGACAGGAACAGCCCGCTCAGCAGCAAAAGTGCGACGGGGATAGCGATCAACCAACTGGTGTATTCAAAGTTCATGGCAGTCGTTTGAAGCGGGTGTTGCCGAGCAGTTGCTCCAGCGAGATCAGGGTCAGCCCGAGCAGCGCCGGCCAGAAGAACAGCTCTTCATACTCGGCGTAGTGCTTCAGCTTGACCTCGGTTTTTTCGAGCTCGTCGATGTCCTGATAAATCTTGGCCAACTCGTCGGTGTTGGTGGCGCGGTAGAACTTGCCGTTGGTCACTTCGGCAATCTTCTCCAGCGTCTCTTCATCGACGCGGCTGTCGCCATATTGTCCGGTGAAAATGAGGTTGCCGCTCTGATCGCGCACGGGCACGCCCATGCGGTCGACGCGCGGCATCGGCACGCGACCGGATTTGCCGGCGGCGATGGTGTAGATTTTTACGTCAAAAGATTCGGCGGCCTCGGCTGCGGCGATGGGTGGGAGTTGGCCCACGGTGTCCTCACCATCGGTGAGCAGAATCACCACGCGACTCTTGGCGGGCAGATCGCGCAGGCGGTTTGCACTCATACCAATGGCTGGGCCAATCGCGGTGCCCGCGCCATCGATGATGCCGAGGTCGAGCCGCTCCAAATTGCGGCGCAGCCAATCATGATTCAGCGTGAGTGGGCTCACGAGAAACGGTTCCTTGGCAAAGGCGATCAGGCCGATGCGGTCATTGGGCCTTTCTTCGATAAATTCGTTAATGACGCGCTTCACGATATCGAGACGGGTGGCGAGATCACTTTGCGTTGCAAAGTCGAGCGCTGCCATTGAACCGGAGACATCCACCGCGAGCACGATGTCGATGCCGCTCGCCTCGACTTCCGAGTGACCCTTGCCAATCTGCGGACGTGCCATGGCGATGATCAATGCAGCCAACGCGAGCAGGCGCAGGAAGAAGAGAAAACCACCCGCGCGGGTCTTGGCTTGCTTGGCGACATCACGCGCGATGGCCGTGGAAGAAAAGATCAACGACGCCGAGCGACCAGTGCGCCCTTTGATGAAAAGCAGCACGGGCAGCGCCAGGAGAAACCACAGCATCCACGGGGTGTGAAATTCGAAGCTTTCGGTCATGTCGCGACAGCCTCCTTGCTTGCGGGTTGGTTGCGCTGCTCGGCCTCGTCCACGAAGTTACGCGCGGTGTTGAGGAGGTCCTGGCGCTCTTCATCACCAAAGGCGTGTTGGGCGAACTTGGCCAGGTCGCAAAGCTCGAGGAACTTCGCGAGCGTGTCGAGCGACTTGCCGGGCAGGCGGTTGCTTTGCTTGGCGTGTTGGAGAAATTCTTCGGTCGTTTGCTCCGGCGCGCGCAGGGCATAGGCACGCTCCAGATAAACGCGCAGCGCGTCGGAGACGGTGACGGAAAACGCCTTGTCATCCTGTCCATTGGCGAGGCTCGATGCTTCGCCCAGGCGCAGGCGTGCCTCTTCGGCCGGGGAGAGCGTGCGCGCGGGCGGCTTGCGCTTGGCGAGCCAGACGGTGAGCACGATCAGCCCAATGACTGCCACGACAATGAGCGCCGTGATCCACGGCCAGTTTTGCTCCCAGTAGGAGGTGGGGCGCAGGCCGCGCATCGGGCGCAGGCCGGTCGCCTCCTGGGCGAAGGCCATGGCGGGCGCGGTCAGGATAAATGCCGTTAAGCTTTGCCGGACAAAGTTAATTTGCGATGCAAAGTTCACTTAGTGTCTCCTTTGGCTGCGGGATTCAAAGTAGCGGCGAAGATTATTCACGTAAGGCTCACCGGTGGTGACGGGGAGGGCGCCGACGCCGGCTTGCCGCAGGCCGCGATGCAGCCCGGCGATGCGTTCGCGGTTTTGCTTGGCGTAGAGCTGGCGGACCTTGGCGCTGCTGGTATCGATGTCGACCAGTTGGCCGGTCTCGGCGTCTTCCAGCGAGATGATGCCGATGTCGGGCAGCTCGACTTCACGGCGGTCGGAGATCAGAATCGTCGTCAGGTCATGGCGGCGATTGGTGATGCCGAGTGCGCGGAAAAGGTCGTCGCCCTGGCGTTCCTCGGGCGTGGGCAAGCGGCCGTCGGGGCCTTGCAGAAAGTCCGTCAGCAGAAACACGATGGCCTTGCGCTTGATCATGTGGTTCACGGTGTCCAGCGCCTTGACGACATTCGTGCCGGTGTGGCGAGGCTCGTGGAAAAGGATTTCGCGGATCACGCGCAGCACGTGTTGGCGGCCTTTGCGCGGCGGGATGTATTGCTCGACCTCGTCGGTGAAGAGCAGCAGGCCCACCTTATCGTTGTTCTTGGTGGCGGAGAAGGCAAGGACGCTGGCGATTTCGGCCGCGAGCTCACGCTTGGATTCGTCCAGCGAGCCAAAAGCGCCCGAGGCCGACAGGTCGACCATGAGCACGATGGTCAGCTCGCGCTCTTCGCGGAATTGCTTGATGAACGGGCGGTCCATCTTCGCGGTGACGTTCCAGTCGATCGCGCGGACGTCGTCGCCGGGCGCGTATTCGCGGACTTCTTCGAAGTCCATCCCGCGCCCCTTGAACACGCTGTGGTAGGCACCAGTCAGAGAGTCCGTAACGAGTCGATTCGTCCGGATTTCGATCTGGCGCACCTTGCGCAACATTTCACTGGTGGAGGGCATTGGGAGATTAAAGTAAAAAGATTAAAGATTAAAGTTTCAGAGTCATGGATAGGAAGAAGGTTTGGCTTGTGACGTGTGCTTTGGATTTTTCCAGTGCACTCTGCTGCCGTTCCCTTTTTCCTTTAATCTTTTTCCTTTTTCCTCACGGAACGGGAACCGTTTCCAAAATCTTCGCGACCAGCTGCTCGCTGGTGAAGTCTTCCGCCTCGGCTTCGTAGGAGGGGATGACGCGGTGGCGGAGCACGTCAACGCCGATCGTTTTGATGTCCTGCGGGGTCACATAGCCGCGGCCGTTGAGGAACGCCCAAGCCTTGGCGGCGAGGGTGATGGCGATCGTGGCGCGCGGGCTGGCACCAAACTGCACAAAGTTGTCGATCTGTAGGCCGTAGTCGCTCGGCTTGCGGGTTGCAAAGACGAGGTCGACCACGTAGTCGCGGACCTTTTCGTCGATGTAAATTTCGTCGACGACCTTGCGCGCTTCGAGAATCTGCTCGGGCGTGATGACGGGCGTGATGTCCATCTTGGGGGCGGTCGAGGCCATGGCGTCGAGGATCTGGCGTTCTTCGGCGCGGGTCGGGTAGCCGATCTTCAGCTTGAGCATGAAGCGGTCAACCTGCGCCTCGGGCAGCGGATAGGTGCCCTCCTGGTCGATCGGGTTTTCCGTGGCCAGAACGAGGAACGGCGCGGGCAGCTTGTGCGTCTCGTCGCCGAGCGTTACCTGGCGCTCCTGCATGGCTTCGAGCAGGGCGGACTGCACCTTGGCCGGCGCGCGGTTAATTTCGTCGGCGAGGACGATGTTCGCGAAGACCGGGCCTTTCTTGGTGAAGAATTCGCCCTTTTGCGGGTTGTAAATGAGCGTGCCCACGATGTCGGCGGGCAGCAGGTCGGGCGTGAACTGGATGCGCGAAAAGTCGGCGTGGATCGCACTGGCCAGTGTGCGGACGGAGAGAGTCTTTGCGAGGCCGGGGACACCTTCGAGCAGCACGTGGCCATTGGCCAAAATGCCGACGATAAGGCGGTCAACCAGGTATTGCTGGCCGACGATGACCTTCGCGATCTCCTGTCGCAATTGCGGGACCCAGGCGGAGGCCTCTTTCACGCGTTCATTGACTTCTGAAAGGGAGGAAGCGGACATAGCTGGATAAAAATTTCGGTTAATCCTGAACGCCCTGCCTCTTCCAAAGCAGGCACGCTTTTTCCAAGACAACGGTTCAGGTGGTTGGTTTCAATAATTTGAGCGGAACACAGGGTAAATTATTCCGTGAAAATCAGCAAAAACGATGCACGTGTTAGGTCAAGGCCGGATACGGGGGGGCGAGTGAAACGGCCAATGGTAAGAAAGCCAAAGCGTATGCTGTAAGAAAGCAAATTGCGGTGTGAAATTTGCCTGACAGGTGCGCTTGGCGTTGTCACGTCCTCTCGCGCCAATCTTGCCTAGAGAATCTCACGCGAAGACACAAAGGCGCGAAGGAGCAGTTGGGGAAGATTGTGCTTAACGTCAAAGTGAATCACGCAGTGCGCGTAACGGATTCGACCCTACTGCCTTGTTACGAGTTGTTTCATTCCATTGTCTTTGGTTTCCAGAACTCGGAAAAAAAGACAAGCATAGGGTGTTTGAGTAGGGGAACTGAGGAGATGATGCTTACTTGGTTATTCTCTCACGGTTTGCTAGTGGTTTTTATGTATCCACAGCTTAACAACTCTTTCTTGATTTCGACTTTCCAATTTTCTTCTTTGTCCATTTTAACGTAAACAACACCGCTAACGTCATTTGGGGTTTCAACATCCCCTTTGACTAATGCGACAACCCTTGAGCGCCCAATTTTACCAATTAGATATCCATGCTCGAATACAACATTCTGTCGAGCTCTCCTTTTAAATACCAATGAATTTCTTTTAGCCCCAACATCACACTCTGTATATAGAACAATAGCAAACCCAACGTTTGAATAGTAGTCAATCTTTTCTATGATTGTCATTCCACCACTTGCTTGTAAGTGAAGAATAATTGGCTCCTTTTCTAAACTAGTGACAAAGTTTTTCACATCATTTTTTGCAAGGTCTTCATGCCCATGGACAATGAATATCTGATCGTTGTTGAATTTATTCCCAACTTCTGGAGGGATGTTTTCGATTTGACTCCCGCTCTCTTGATTCTCTTGACTGAGCTGCTCTTTGGATATGATATTCGCTCGCGTCAACTCATGGTATAAATCTTCGTCTTTTATCGCCCAATGAGTGCGGTTCATTTCAAAATCGTATATATCCAATGCAGTAGCATGTTCTGCTATTAGGCCGGTTTCGATTCGAGATAGATGCTCGGATTCTTCAAAGTAAATTCTGAGTTCGGCCTCTCTAACTTTTATATCTGTAATTCTGCCAATTATAGTTGGAGACTTCTCTCCTTCACACATGAACAAAGTAGGAAATTCTTTGATTTCATCTATGAGCTCCTGTGTTAGTTTCTTGAATCTATCCTTGGTTATTTCATCAGTGTATTCAAGAAACCGCTCTTTGGGAATAGTGGCAGGACTCTTTTCCCAATAATCATTTCCATATGCAACTAATAGATTATACATTTTTCCTTCTTTTGACGAAGAGTATGATTGATCACACCTCCAAACTTACGAACTGGGTGGATTGCAGGCGTGTGTCATGGCTTGAGAGTGGTCGTAAAGGTTGTGTTCGTCAAGGTTTCAGCATGATAGGAGTCAGTTTATCATGGTAGTGGCTAGCATTCCAGTTCGTAGCTTTATTGCTATGCTTGAGGGGGCTGGAAGTGAGCGTGAATGATCGTATAAGGAGCGGAGAACGAAAGGCTTTATGCGTTCGCTAGCTGCGTTCACTGGTCACGGAAAAACAACGCCTGCGGTTTCTCTGAAACAACACTACTTGTGTTGCCTCAACAACAGTGGCTATGTTGCGGCAACAACAGTAGTGGCTTTTTCTAAACAAAGCATGCTGCTTTTTGAAAAAGACCCAGTAGGCTTTTTGGAAACACAGCATAGGGCTTTTTCGAAACAAAGGTATAGGAAACGCTATTTTGGCTCAGTTGCTTCGGTTGGCTCAGTTGCTTCGGTTGGCTCAGTTGCTTCGGTTGGCTTAGTCGCTTGGGTTGGGTGTTCATGCGTTCCGAAGGGGCCGGTTGGCTTGTAGGGCTCGCGCTTGTGCGATGCCGCACCCTGTTGGAGGCGAGGCAATGGCGGCATCGCGCGAGCGCGAGCCCTACAGTGCAGCGTTGCTGAGAAGCGGCAAAGATGGCGCGGATCGTCTCGATCCGCAAGCGGTGGCAGAAGAGCCACTGAGTTCGTGGAAGCTGGATGGCGAATTGTGTTCGCTTAGCGCTCTTTGGCGAATTGAGCTTGGGCGTGAACCTGCGATTTGCCCCGGGATCCTTGCGGACCGAGACGGTCCGCGCTACCCTTTTGGTGTCCGGCAAGTTGTTACGGGTTGCCGATTCTTTGACAGGCCAAGCCACTATATCGTTCAGTGAAAACGATACTCACGACTCACCATTCGGCTTCGGCTAGTTGCGCTGCTGGACGCCCAGCCAGAGAAAGCGGGAGTCGAGGCCGGGGATAGTCTGGTAGTCGAGAATGGTGTCGACGCCGGTGATGGGCGTGTTTTGCAGGACGGAGCCTGTGCCCAAGAGCCAGCGATTGTCCTCAAAGGTGGCCAAGACTTCGGCATGCTCGCGCTCCAGATCGTCGCTGGCGTAGATGAGATAGACGACCTCCTCGGGCGGGTTGGCGGGGAGCTGGACCTGCACGGCGAGCTTGTTGCCATCGACGCCGCCGCTAACGCGCTGGGCGATGGTTTGCGGGCCGGCGATGTCGCTGATCGGTGAGGAGGCGTCGGAGGTCAGTGCGTAGTCGAGTCCATTGGCAACGCCGATGCCGCTCTTGTCGTCAGACCACGCTTCACCGCCCGTTCCGGGCTGGCGCTCGATGAAGGCTCCAAAGGTGTAGTTTTGGCGAACGAAGGTTCCCAAGCCGTATTCATCAAGGAACTCGAAGGTGACGGATTCGGCGTTGTCTTCGCCGGTTTGATTGAAGGTCACGGCGGAGATGCCAACGCCGTTTTCGCCGGGGGCATACCAGGCGAAAATCTTGCCGTCCCAATGGGGGATCGCGTAGTCGGTTTGATCCGGGCCAAGGCGTGCAATGAGGCCGCCCGCGCCGTCGTCGACGATTTCCAGCTCGCCGAAGTAATCGCTGTGGTAGTTGCCGATCAGCAAGGCGTGGTCGGGCGCAGGCGTTGGGTTGGTGGGAAAGTTTTTGTCAGCCAGCTCGCTGTGGTTGACGCGGAAGGCGGCGTAAAGCTGCTCGTAGCCGGTGGTCCAGTCGATGCGCGGTGCGCCGAGCTCCACGTAGTCCATGAAGATTTGGGTGACGGCTTCGGCGGCGCCGACGGGCGTGCCGTTGGTGAGCACAATGATGCCGAGGTTTTCGGAAGGCAGGAGCATGTAAGTCGTGCCGGTGCCGATCAGGAAGGCACCGGAGTGACTGAAGCGCACGCGACCAGTCTGGTCTGTGCCAATGCCAATGCCGTAGCCGTAGCTGCTGGGGCGAGAGTCAAAGCTGGCCAGCGGGCCTTCGTAGCTTTGGGGGAGAATGGCTTCCTTGAGCGGATCAGCGGCGACGATGGTTTCGCCGCCGAACTGGCCTTCGTTGAGCACCATGCGCAGCCACTTGGCCATGTCGACCACGTTGGCGCTGACGCCGCCGGCCGGGGCCTGGGCGTCTGGATCGCGTTGTTGCGGGGTGGCTTCCCAGCCGGTTCCATCGCGGAAAATGTTGCCCAGCGCCTTGTTCGGCTGCGCCTGAAAATCTGCAAAGCTCATGCTGGCCGTCGTCATGCCGAGTTGGTCGAAGAGGCGGGTCTTTGAGATGGTTTCCCAGTCCGTGCCCATGGCGTTGGCGGCGGCGACACCACCGGCGGTCAGGCCGAAGTTGGTGTAATCGTAGTTCGCGCGAAACGGCTTGAGCGGCAGGTATTGCAGGCGGTCGAACACGGTCTCGCGGTCGAAGCCGAGGTCTTCCAGCAGGTCGCCGGCGTGGCCGGGCAGGCCGCTGCGGTGGGAGAACATGTCGCCGATGGTCACATGCTGGGTGACGTAGGGATCGCCCAAGGTGAAGCCCGGCATATATTCCACGATCGGGGTTTGCCAGGTGATTTCTTTATCGCCCACGAGCGCGGCGATGATGGTGGCCGAGACCGACTTGGAGACCGACGCGATTTGAAAAACCGTGTTTTCGTCGATTGGATCAGGCGAGCCAATTTGCTTGATGCCAAATCCTTTCGCGTAGACGACCGCGTCGTTGTGGACGATGGCCACCGCCATGCCGGGAACGCCGGTTTGGGTCATCACGTCGGCGACGATGCCATCCATTTCGGCAACGGCGTTGTCAATGTCGGTCTGGGTGATCTCGACTGCCGAGTATTGGCTCGGGCTCTGCGCGAAGGCCACGTTGGCAGCCGTGATTGCCAGTGCGAAGCAGGATAGTTTGGATAAAGTGCGTACTAGAGTCATCTTAGGAAAGTTGCCAGTTATGCTAGTTAGGTTGGGAGCAGCGGCAAACGCATTTATTCCGGGCCTTGGCCTCATGGGTGGGGCCGAAAAAAGACCGTCTACGAGACCTTTGTTTCTCGAATATCAGCGCCAACGGCGCGGTTTCATCCTAGCCTAGGGTCAGCGCAAGGAGCAAAGCGACTGCAGCGCAGCCCTAGGAATTGAGGTAGATCGATCTAGAGCGCCAACGGTGCGGTTTCAAACGGTTAGTCCCAGAGATAGTGCTCGCTGTAATCAATGTGGTATTTCGCTAACAAGCGTAGATACTCGTCCTGGAACGTTTCATGGCGGTGGTGCTCCTCTCGACGGTCGATGTATTCAAGCAATGCGGTTAGGTGATTCGGGCTGATGGAAAAGGCGCCATATCCGCGCTGCCAGGCAAACGATGTTAGCTCTGGCCATTCTTGCTTAATCCATTTTGACGAACGGGACTTTACCTCTTTGATCCAATCGCTCTGTGTCGTTTCACGCCCAAGGCTTACCGCGAGATGCACATGGTCAACTGTGCCGCCTACTCGATGACAAGGGCAAGCTAGGTCGTTTGATATTGCGGCCAGGTAGCCAAATAAACGCGGGCGCATTTGAGGAGGTAGCCATGGTTGCCGATCTTTTAGTCGAAAAGACGAAATGCACCATAACCTGGCTAAGTGACTGCGGCATGCAGCAAGCATGAATCCGCGCTTTCAGCGCTCAAGTTTAAATGTTGTCACGGTTTCCTAGGGCTGCGCTTCGTCGCTTCGCTCCTTGCTGACCCTAGGCTAGGATGAGTCCGCGCCTTTGGCGCTCGACTGGATGTCCGTTGGCCGAGGATGCTGTCGCATCTTAGGCGCTCGTCTGGATGTCTATTGGTCCGAGGATGCTGTCGCGCTTTGGCGCTCGGGGTAGGGCCGAAAAAAGACCGCCCACATGGACGGCCTTTCGGGAAAGGTGCGCGTTGAAATCGCCGAAGGTGCTAGTCTTTTTGGCGGATGCTGAAGAGCGAGCCTGCCAGCCACACGTCGGTGTTGCGGAGGCGGAGGCTGATTTCGCGGGCGAGGTTCATGACGACCTGGGAGAAGGTCATGATGTCGTCCTCGGTGGCGTATTGCAGGTCTTCGCGGGAGAGGGAGAGGCAGGTGGTGTCTTCCAGTGCGCGGACCGTGGCGGAGCGCGGTTGGGTGTCGACCAGTTCCATCTCGCCGAAGGTTTCGCCCTTTTGCAGGACGGCGATACGCTCGGAGGTGATGGCCTCCTTGTTGAAGACTTTCTTTTCGATGACCACGCGGCCGGACGAGATCATATACAGGCGGTTGCCGGTCTCGCCTTCGCGGATAATGGCGTCGCCATTCTGGAAGGTTTCGACCTGCAGGACATTGAGAAAACGCTCAAGTGCGGCGTCGTTTATTTTGTGAAACAGCGCATGGCGGCGAAGCAGGTCTGCGCCGCCCTCGATGGCATTAGTGTTAGGCATGGTGATGATGTTCCGATGTTACTGCGCCAGTTGGTATAATGAATAATGTTCGAACTGGTTAAACGTCAAAATACATACTAAACTCGTGTGGGTGCGGACGCAAGCGAATCGCGTCGTGCTCGGCCTGCTTAATGGCGATGTAGTTTTTGATGAAATCTTCGGTGAAAACCTCGCCCTTGAGGAGGAATTCGTGGTCGTCGCGGAGGGCGTCGAGCGCTTCACCGAGGCTGCCGGGGACGCGTGGCACGTTGGCGGCGATTTCTGGAGGCAGGTCGTAGAGATTCTTGTCCATGGCTTCGCCCGGATCGATCTTGTTCTCGATGCCATCGAGACCGGCCATGAGCAGCGCGGAAAAGGCGAGGTAGGGATTGGCGGCCGGGTCTGGGCAGCGGAATTCGACGCGGATCGACTTGGGGTTGCTCGAATACGTCGGGATGCGGCAGATGGCCGAGCGGTTGCGCGCGGAGTAGGCCAGCATGACGGGGGCTTCGAAGCCCGGTGCCAGGCGCTTGTAGGAATTGGTCGTGGGGTTAGTCAGCGCGCACAGGGCGGGCGCGTGCTTGAGCAGACCGCCGATGTAATACAGGCCGTTTTGCGAGAGGTTGGCGTAGCCTTCGCCGGACATGAGCGGCTTGCCCTTTTTCCAGAGAGACTGGTGGGTGTGCATGCCCGAGCCGTTGTCGCTGAAGAGCGGCTTCGGCATGAAGGTGGCAGTCTTGCCACGGCGGGCGGCGACATTGCGCACGACATATTTGTAGGTGCACATCATGTCGGCCATCTTGAGCAGCGTGTTATACTTCAGGTCGATCTCGGCCTGGCCGCCGGTGGCGACTTCGTGGTGCTGCGCTTCGACTTCGAGCCCAAGCTCCTGCATGACGGCGACCATCTCGTTACGGATGTCCATACCGCGGTCGGCGGGCGGAACGGGCAGGTAGCCTTCCTTGGGACGAATCTTGTAAGCAAGGTTGGGAAACTCTTCGCGACCGGTGTTCCAGGCACCCTCGGCGGAGTCAACGTGGTAGAAGGCCTCGTTGTTGGCCGTACCGTAGCGGACGTCGTCGAAGATGAAAAACTCGGCTTCCGGGCCAAAGAAAGCGGTGTCGGCAATGCCGGTGGACTTTAAATAGTGCTCAGCCTTGACCGCCACACCGCGCGGTGATCGCTCGTAGGGCTCGCGGGTAATGGGTTCCTGGATATCGCAGAGCAGGCTCAGCGTAGCCATTTCGGTAAAGGGGTCCATCCAGGCCGTGGTCGCATCGGGGATGACAAGCATGTCCGAGGCTTCGATGCTTTTCCAACCTCGAATCGAAGAGCCGTCGAAGCCGAGACCGTCTTCGAAAAGTTCTTCCGTGAGTTGGCTGACGGGGACGGTAAAATGCTGCCAGGCGCCGTGCAGGTCGCAGAATTTCAGATCGACCATTTTGACGTCTTTGGCCTGGGCCAGAGCGATAACTTCTTTCGGTGTCATGGTTTGGCGAGCAAAAGACATGTTTTTTAGGTTTGCGAGCATTTACCGCGCTTGCATAAGCATGGCGGGATAATCGTCCCCGAAACACCTTCCACGACCTGAGATGGCGGAGCGCCGCATGAAACAACATAAGATCGCCGTCTTTGGCGATCTGTCGCTGAGCAATTGCCTGGATTGGGCGGTTACGCTGACTGTATGCGCATGGTTGTTCTTTATTGGCTACCAGTTGGGCGGGGTCCGACCGGACACCATGGTGTTTTCCGCGGGCTTTCTCGGAGTGGCGCTGGCCTTTCATACGCTGGGGCTGATGGTCGACACTTCGCGTGACCCGATAAAATTCAACCCGCTGGGCTTCGCGTTTTTCCCGGCGCTGCTCTACATGATCGCCAACCTATACCTGCTGAGTGACTTTGTGTGGCGCGGGCGGGAAGAGCTGCTGGCGATGGTGCAGGGAGTGACGATCTTTTGGCTGGCAGTGCAGAATTTCCGCACGAAGAACCACGTGTGGATGGTGCTCGGCTCGGTGATCCTGCTCGCGATTCTGGGGACGGCGATTGGCATCATGCAGTTTTTCTACAATCCCGAATGGTTGCCGAGCGTGATCGATCCGATTGAAGGCCGGTCATTCCGCGTGCCGATGGCGGGTGAATACATTGGCCGGGCCACGGGGTCGTTTGCTGCGCCGGCGACTTATGCCGGGTTCATGCTGCTGGTTGGATTTCCGATGCTGGTGGCGGGCTTCAGCCGACGTTTCACCGGGATGGCGCGGGCGTTTTTCATTTACGCGGGCTTCCTGATGATTGGCGCGGTGTTCCTGTCGATGTCGCGTGGGGCGCTGGTGTTGGTCGTGGTGGGCATCTTTCTGTTGCCGTTTGCGGTGCGTGCCAAACGCAGTACAACGGTCATTGCCTGGCTGCTCCTCCTGATGTTGTTCGCGGGGTCGTTTTCGCTGCTGTTTTTGTTCAATGAAGACTTCCAACTGCGGTTACTGGCGACGCTCGATGCCAGCCGCGAATCCGTGCGCCCGGTGATGTGGCAGGCGGCGTGGGGGCAGTTTCTCGATGCGCCGATATTGGGCAATGGCCTCGGCGGCTACGATATGCTTTTTGAAAACCACCGGCCGGAAGGCTTTAACCGCGAGGCCATCCACGCGAGCAATGACTACTTGGAAACGCTGGCCGATCTCGGTGCCGTGGGCTTTATCCTGTTCTGGGGGCCGGTCGGGGCCATCGCTTTCCTGGCGGTCAAGGAGTGGTTCGCCCAGCCGGAATCCGTCCGCTTGGGGGCCTCGGATAATCCCCGGGCCAAGCGCCGCATGACCACGCCAAAGTTCATCATTAGCGCTCTCGGCCTGGGTTTGTTTCTCTTTGGTGGCCACCTGCTAATGGAGTCTCACCTAAAGACGCCAGCGCTGCTGCTGCTCTTTTTCCTGTTCCTTGGATTCATCAGCAAATGTGTGCCCATTGAGCGCATTAAGCTACCGCGCGCGCCATTATGGCGTATTGGTGCGATGGCGCTGGGGCTCATGCTCTCGGTGCTGATCCCACTGTGGGCGATACCCAACAGCACGGGCTATCTGTATGTGCAAAACGGTGACCGCAAGCTGGATCAACTGACCGAGAATCTCGCCGAGTTGAAGCAAGACGAAGTTTACTATTCGGAGCTGATTGAGATGCTCCAACTTAGCTTGGCGCAAATGCCGGATCATGCCGAGGCGTGGTCTGATTTGAGCTGCACCGTGGCGATGCAGGACTTCCTCTATCCGGGCCGGAGCGCGGAGTTTGGCGAACGAGCCGAAGCGCATGCCCGGAGCGCGCTCGAGATCAATGAGCAACTGCCCTATGCGTGGATAAACCTCGGGCACGCGCTCTCGTTGCAAGGACGAATGGCGGACGCAGGGGAGGCCTACCAGCGGGCCACCGAAATAGCCCCCAATCGCTCCGATGTTTGGTATTTTTATGCGCTGCATTTGAACTCGATGAACGCGACGCGCGGAGAGGCGCGGGTGGCCGTGGAGCGCGCGTTGGCGCTCCAGCCAAGTAACGAAAAAGCGGCTGACCTGCGGCGCAAAATCCTCGTCCCATGAGCACACCGATCACCGTTATCCGGCACCCGAAGGAGAAGCTTAGCAAGTGCTCACTGGAGCCTCTGCGCGGCCGCCCGGACATTGAGTTTTTTAAGGCGCACGACGACTTTACGTTCGACGCCACAGGCTACCTGCTGCTCGCGATCGACGCGCCGGAAATCTCCCGCGCTGACGCCGGTAAGCCGCTGCTCTTGCTCGACTCGACCTGGCGGCTTTTGCCGCAGCTGATGTGCAAAGTCCACGGCGAGCCGATACGCCGCACTTTGCCAATGCATGTGCGCACGGCTTACCCGCGCGTCAGCAAAATCGCGGAAGATCCGGCTCGCGGCTTGGCCTCGGTTGAGGCTCTCTATTTGGCCAAAAAACTCCTGGGCGAAGACGATCCGAGTTTACTGGATCACTACTACTGGCGAAATGATTTCCTCCGCCAGTTCGGGTGAAACGTGCGCGGTTGGCTTTAGCCATCCGCCTTGATTCCCGGCAATACATGACAATCTCTAAAGTGACCCGCATTCGTGCCGCTTTGCTTCGTATGACGGCATTGACGCAATGCGCCAATCTTTCGTTCCAGCGGGACGCTGGTTAGAGACTCTTCAAAAACGCGATTACCTGTGCGCGTTGCTCGGCGCTGAGGGTGCGGAAGTTTTCCTTGGCTGATTCTGCTTCGCCGCCGTGCCAGAGGATGGCCTCGGTCAGGTTGCGGGCGCGACCGTCGTGCAGGTAGCGCGAGTGGGCGCTGACTTCTTCCGTGCGGCCGATGCCCCACAGCGGCGCCGTGCGCCATTCGCGACCAGTGGCTTGGCCTTCTTCGACCTCGTCGGCCAGGCCATCGCCCATGTCGTGCAGGAGGAGGTCAGTGTAGGGGTGGATGCGTTGCCCGCGCAACTCGGTCAGCGTGTGGATATCGCCGGTAGCGGTAGTAGGAACGTGGCAGGCAACGCACCCCATTTCCCCGAAAAGTTGTTGGCCGACCACCACGTCGGCATCACCCTGATCGCGCTTGAGCGGCACGCCAAGCAGCTGCGTGTAGTGGGCCAGGTGGTCAAATTCTGTTTCGCCCAGTTCGGCGCCGTCATCCGGGTAAACCGGGTTGCTCACGCCAATGTCTTCCGTCAACGCGATTGCCGTTTGAGCGCGCACGCTGGGCTGCGTCGCCTTCCAGCCGAAGCGGCCAATGGTGGTCTCGCCCGATTCCGGATCGGTCACGTAATGGATGCGCCCGGAGATGCCGTCGCCGTCGGCGTCCTCGGGGTCGGCCCAAGCTTCGAGGGTCTCGGCGGGTATGGACTCCAGCAGACCCATGCCGATGATCTTCGGCGCGACGCGGGGTGACTTTTTGGCGGATAAAAATGCGGGGCCCTGCAGGCCGGAATAGGAGTAGGTCGGCTTGGCGAGTGTGTAGGCACCGCCATCGCCAAACTGGCCAATGACGTTCGTGTAAGACACATGGCCGCGACCTTCGGGGAACTGGCCGTCGACGGCGCGATCCTGGAGTTGCGAGCCGTAAACGCTGTGTGGACCCTGGCTGCCGGCATCGCCCTCGGAAAGGCGCACGAGCATACCGTTCATCATTTCGTCGAAGGAGGAGGGTGGGCGCGCGGAGCCGTCGTTGACGTGGCACTGTATGCAGGACTTGGCGTTGTAAAGCGGGCCGAGGCCGGTGGATTCGTCAAAGACCTGGTCGAACACACGCTTGCCGTTGAGGAAGTCGCGGAGCGTGTCGGGGCGGACATTGTGCGCCGCCTGGGCGAAGGAATATTGCGTTTCGGTGTAGACATCCACGCTGGTCGCGCCGCCGCTGTAGGCCTCGGGATCGGTGATGCGTTGGGTGAGGGCTCCATCGCCCACGTAGAAGCGGAAGATTGCGGTGTAATACTGCTGGCCCGTGCTGGTGCGGCGGAGGGTAAATTCCAGGTCGACGAATTTGCCCGGCTCGACGGGGTTGATGCGCCAGTAGAATTTCCCGTCGACCTCGAACATCCGGATTGCCTGCGCGTAGTCGGCGCGCTCTTCGAGTGGGCGTTCTTCGTGCGGCGTTTCGTTGCGGTCGTAGAGCTTGATGTCGACAAAATCGACCGGCTCGGCCGGGGTTACTTCCACCTCGACGCCGTCGCCGTGGTCGATCATCCGCAGGCCGAAGTAGCTGTGATCGAAGTAGTTTTCCACGTAGGGATTGAAGCGCAATTCGTTCTCGTGACGGTCGCGGAAACGGCCGGCGGCGATGATCTCCAATGGCTCGTCGGCCTCGGGTTGCTGGGAGCCCACCACGCGGGTGAAGTCGCTGCTGTAGATGTAATTGGGCGAGCTGGAGCGGAAGGAGTAAACCAGCGTGTCGCCATCTGCGGCGTTGAGCGTGTAGGTCCACTCGTCGCCGTTTTGCGTCATGTTTTCGCCGCGCACGGAGCTACCATTAAGCGAATAGTGGACGCGCATGGAGTCGGGCTGGTGCCCCGGCTGAATGCGGATCGTGGCCTGCCCGTTGGCGTAGGTCAGCCCATGGTTAAAGCCGGCCGGGGTGAGCGGATCGGGGAGCACGTCTTCGTATTCATTACCGCCGTTGCCACCATTGTTACCGCCGGAGTTATCACCACCGAAAATGTGCGCATAGGTGGGCGTGTCTTCCACGGGGCCCTCACGATCGAAGGTGTAATAAAAGGTAATCTCGTCATCGGCCTGCAGCGGGGGCGTCACGTAGGTGAAGTGCGGGCCATCGCCGTCCATGCGCAGGTTGAGCTGGTCGCCGCCGTTGACGCGATAATGGATGTCCGCAAAATTTCCGGGCGTGAGGGCGAGGAAGTTGAATTTCAGCGTGCCGTCGTTTAGCTCGGTGACCCAAGCAAGGTAGTCGGGCGTCACGCCGTCGCTGATGCTGCTTTTTACGTTGTCGCGCGGGAGTCGAAGCAGGCGGTAAAAGGCAAGTTCGCTGCCGGTGGCGGCGATGTCACTGCTGCGCTCGGTGTCGTCGCCAATATAGACCGGCCCCAGCGGCTCCCAGGCTTTCAGGTCGTCGGAGCGTTCGGTGAAATACACGGTGTCCGCTGCTGCCTGCCAATGGATGCGATGCGTATCGCCGTGAAAGGTGATCGTGGCGGCAAAGGACAAAAACGGCACCAAGCCAATGGCCGCGAGCAGCTTTAGGTATCGAGTCATGGGTGTAGGACGTTGATCGGCGATAGCGAGCACGCCGTTTAACATGAGAGGCCCCGATCAAGGTGTTATTCCCGGGAAATGTGTAGAGGTGCTATCTACCTATTAAAATGCGGTTTCGGTCATCCTAGTTTGGAGTGCGCCAGCCCTCTAGCGCTTTCGCATTTTCCACGACGCTCTAAGCTTCAGTGAAACGCGCAGTTGACGATGCGTTTCGGTGGAGTCCGCCGTTCCCACAAAATGCTGAAAGCGGCAGAGGGCTGCCGCACTCCATAGCCAGCGAACGCTTTTTTGCGACGGCTAGCCGCTGATCGACACGTCACGGATGCCGCCGCATTCGGGGAGGGCGCGGATGCGCTTGAGGATTTGCCGCTCGGCAAAGAGCAACTCCTGCTTGAATTCCCGGGAAATGTGTGAAGGTGCTTTCTACCTATTAGAATGCGGTTTCCGTCATCCGAGTTTGGAGTGCGCCAGCCCTCTGGCGCTTTCGCATTTTCCAAGACGCTCTAAGCTTCAGTGAAACGCTCAGTTGACGATGCGTTTCGGTGGAGTCCGCCGTTCCCACAAAATGCTGAAAGCGGAAGAGGGCTGCCGCACTCCATAGCCAGCGAACGTTTTTTTACGACGGCTACCCCTTAATTGACACGTCGCGGATGCCGCCGCATTCGGGGAGGGCGCGAATGCGTTTGAGGATTTGCCGCTCGGCAAAGAGCAACTCCTGTTTGATGACGGAGTTTGACGCGAGGATCACCAACTGCTTGCCGTTGACGATCTTCATCGGGCGGGCGCGGTGGGCGGTTTGCTCGCCAACGATGTCCTTCCAATGCTTCACGATGATTTCCTCGGCGGTCGGCTTGCCGATTTTGTAACGCTCGATGATCACCTCGACAATGCTGTCGATAGGCTTGGCATCACGACGCACCGAGCGCCCCCGGTCTTCGGGGACTCCCCGCAGATTGGCGATCAGGTTATTGACTTCCCGGCTGAAGTGCATCGTGTTGGTTGCTTCGCCACATTATGCAAAGCGTTCTGGAAATCCTGCAAAAAACGACGGCCTATTTCGAGCAGAAAGGCGTGCCGGATGCTAAATTGAATGCTGAGCGGCTTATGGCGCACGTGCTGGAGTGTACGCGGCTGGACCTGTATCTGCAGTTTGAGCGTCCGCTGACGGAAGACCTCCTCGCCGCGCTGCGCCCGCTGGTGGGCCGCCGTGCCAAGCGCGAGCCGCTGCAATACATCATTGGCGAAACGGACTTTCTCGACCTCAAGCTCAAGTGCGACCGTCGCGCCTTGATTCCGAGACAGGAAACCGAGGAGCTGGCCGATCTGCTGATTCGCCACTTCGGCAAGACGCCGCCTGCGAGCGTGCTCGACCTGGGCACCGGGATTGGCGCGTTGGCCTTGTCCCTGGCGCAGGCCTGGCCGGACGCCGCCGTGACCGCGGTGGATGTCAGCGCCGATGCCCTGGCTCTGGCCCGGGAAAATGCCGCTGCCAATGAGCTGGAACGCGTGAACTTTCTACAAAGCGACTGGTTTGCTGCGGTCAATGGCTCGTTTGATCTGATCGTGACCAATCCGCCTTATCTCACCGAAAAAGAAATGACCACCGCCGAGCCCGAGGTGGTGAAATTTGAACCATCCAGCGCGCTCGTTGCGGGAGACGACGGCCTGCGCGATTTGGAGACGATTATCGAGAAGGCCCCTAAGCGATTAACTGACAATGGTTTACTGGTTGCGGAAACGGGCATTTCCCAGCATGCGGTGCTGGCGGATATGGCTCGGCGGGCCGGCTTTGCCAAATCGGAGTCGCAAAAAGACCTGGATGGGCGTCCGCGCTTCTTTTGGGCCTGGAAGTAGGGCGGCCTCGCCTGGCGACGGGTTTTTCCAAATTATCCTTGCCAAACGCCGGAAAACCCGGTGTTTTCTTCGGCTTTTCCACAATTCTTATGGCACAAAAAACACGCAAAGCAATCGCCAAGCGCATCAAGGTTACCGGCACAGGCAAGGTTCGTCGTTGGAAGGCAAACCACCGCCACCTGCTGCGTAATAAGTCGCAAAAGCAAAAGCGCGCGATGCGTCAGGACCACAGCCTCGGTGAGGGCCAAGCCCGCCAGATGCTAAACGGTGTCCCGCACGCGTAACCAACACAGATAAATCCGGGCGCGTTCGAGGTGAATCACACCCAGGCGACCTCGCCGCCCACGAAACACAAGGAAATAACACAACATGCCACGAGCAACCAATGCACCCGCCACCCGCGCCCGTCGTAAGCGTAAGCTGAAGCAGGCTAAGGGTTATTTCGGCAACAAGTCGCGTCTCTATCGTTACGCGAAGGATGCCGTTTCACGCTCCGGTAAGTTCGCTTACCGCGACCGCCGCAAAAAGAAGTCCGAGTTCCGTCAACTCTGGATCGTTCGCATCAACGCTGCCTGCCGTCCGCTGGACATCTCTTACAGCCGCCTCATGGAAGGCCTCAAGGCTGCCGAGATCGGTCTCGACCGCAAGGCCATCAGCGAAATGGCGATCCACGACGAAGCCGCGTTTGCCTCTCTGGTAGAGAAGGCCAAGGCCGCTCTCGCGGACAAGGCTTCCAAGGCTGAGTAAAGAAACCCACCAGAGTAGGGATGTCCCTGCTTGACGAATTTACGGAGGCGGCCAACGATGGCCGCCTTTTTCTTTGCCGCGCAATCAGCGCAAACCGCAAACCCTCATGAAGGAACAACTCCAGGCAATTCTCACTGAAGTCGAAAGCGCCATCCCCGGCATCGCCAAGCGACCGGATTTCGAGGCGTTTAAGGCCACTATTTCTGGTCCCAAAGGCAAGCTGACGGACATCCTCAAAGGCATGAAAGATGTGCCCAAGGAAGACCGCCCCGCCATGGGCAAGATCATCAACGAATATAAAGTGCAGATCGAGGCCCTCTACGAGCAGGCCCTCGCCAAGCTGGAGGAGCTCGAGCTCGCGGCCCGCATTGGCCCGCCGATCGACCCCACGCTGCCCAGCCCGGACCCGACCGCCGGCCTGCTGCACCCGCTGACGCAGACCCGCCGCCTGATGGACGACGTGTTCCGCAAGATCGGCTTCACCGTGGCCGAAGGCCCCGAGGTCGAGAGCGAGTGGTTCTGTTTTGACGCGTTGAACACGCCTGAGGACCACCCCGCCCGCGATGAGCAGGACACGCTTTTCATGCCCGAGGGTGCCAAGCTGGGCAACGTGACCAAGCACGGCGACGAGCGTTACATTCTGCGCTCGCACACCTCCACGGTGCAGATCCGCACGATGCTCGCCGAGAAGCCGCCGCTGCGCATTATCTCGCCCGGCCGCGTGTTCCGCCGCGACACCACCGACGCCACGCACAGCGCGAACTTCCACCAGTGCGAGGGCCTTTACGTCGACCGTGAGGTAACGATCAAGGACCTCAAGGCGGTGTTGGATTACTTCGTGGCGGAAATCTTTGGCAAGGGCTCCAAGGTCCGCCTGCGCCCGAGCTTTTTCCCGTTCACCGAGCCGTCCTTCGAGCTCGATATGATGACCCCCAACCTCGGCAAGCTCTCGAACCAGTGGATCGAGCTCGGCGGCTGCGGCATGGTCGACCCCAAGGTCTTCGACGCCGTCGGCATCAACCCGAACAAGTGGACCGGCTTCGCATTCGGTATGGGCGTCGAGCGCATAGCCATGATTATACACGGCATCGACGACATTCGCCACTTCTACAACAACGACCTCCGCTTCCTGCGTCAGTTCGCGTAGGTAGAACTTGTTTTTGAACAGAAGGTAGCAAAGAAAGCAAAGCGGTGCATCCGAAATATCAAAGGGCGAATGAATTAAGCAAGCTGGCGATTGGAGCGGGCATTGAAGTTCATCGCGACAAGGGGCCTGGCTTGATTGAGTCCATTTATGAAAAGTGCTTTGCACATGAGCTTACGTTACAGGGCATTCGCTGGGACTCTCAGCAGCCCGTGCGTATTTCTTACAAAGACCTCACTTTCGAGGAGCCTTTGCGTTACGATGTTTTAATCGAAAGCTGCCTACTCATTGAATTAAAAGCGGTTGAAAAAATTTTACCAATCCACAGGGCACAACTCATGAGCTACATGAAGTTACTGGATGTTCCCTTAGGGCTGATCATGAATTTCAATTCCGTCAAACTTACCGATGATATTCATCGGATGCTGCTGCCTGGTTCAGCAGATTGATGTCCTTTGCTTTCTTTGCTGCCTTCTGTTCAACAATTTTCACCTGCCTCTTGCACCCAACAATTTTCCCATGAAAGTATCTTTAAACTGGCTGAAAAACTACGTCGATCTCGACGCCTCCGTGGATGAAATCTGCGAGGCCCTGCCGATGATCGGCTTGGAAGTGGAGTCCGTCGAAACTAAGGGCATGCCCCAGATCGACAACCTTGTCGTGGGCGAAGTCTTGAGCCGCGAGCAGCACCCCAATGCGGACAAGCTGGGCGTGTGCATGGTGAAGTTTGCCCCCGACGCCGAGCCGACGCAGATCGTTTGCGGCGCGTCGAACTACAAGGTGGGCGACCGCATCCCTGTCGCATTGGTAGGCGCGAAGCTGCCGGGCGATTTCAAGATCAAGAAGAGCAAGCTGCGCGGCGTTGAGTCCAACGGCATGATGTGCTCCGCCAAAGAGCTGGGTCTCGGCGATGACCACAGCGGCCTGATGATCCTGACCGACCGTCCGGAAATCGGCACGCCGATGAACGACATTTTTAAGGACAGCGACACCGTCATCGAGCTGGAGCTGACCGCTAATCGCGGCGACTGCCTGAGCCACATCGGCGTGGCGCGCGAGCTTGCAGCCTACTTTGGCAAGGATTTGAAAACGCCGGAAGTTTCCGACGCATCGGGTCAGGGCAATGCGCTGATCAGCGGCGTGGAAGTGACGACCGATGGCTGCCCGTATTACACCGCGCGCAGCATTAAGGGCGTGAAAATTGCCGAGAGCCCCGAGTGGCTGAAGAAGGCACTGACCGCCATTGGCCAGCGCCCGATTAACAACGTGGTGGACGTTACCAATTACGTGCTGATGGAAACCGGCCAGCCACTGCACGCGTTCGACGCGGGTAAAATCAAGGGTGGCAAGATCATCGTTCGCCAAGCCAAGGAAGGCGAGCCGATCACCACGCTCGACGAAAAGGAGCGTAAGCTGAGCGAGCAGATGATGGTCATTGCCGATGCCAAGCGCCCGCTGGTCGTGGCCGGTGTCATGGGCAGCCTTGATGCGGAAGTCGACGACAACACGGTGGATATCGTGCTCGAAAGCGCGTGGTTCCAGCCGGGCTCCGTGCGTTGGACCACACGCCGCCTGAATCTCTTTTCCGACAGCTCGCACCGCTTCACGCGCGATGTTGATCCGGCAGGTGTCGAGTATGCCGCCAAGCGCGCGATCGATTTGATTCTCGAAGTTGCCGGAGGCGAAGTCGTCGGCGATCCAATCGTTGTTGGCGAGCCGCCGCGTGGCGACCGCACCATCGACATCACCGGTGATTACGTGCGCCAGGTCTGCGGCTTCACCGTGAAGGACGCCGAGATCGAGTCGGCTTTTAAACGCTTGGGCTTTGTCGTGCAAAGTGACTCTGCATCGCAAAGTGAAGGCGTTGCCTGGCAAGTGACCGTTCCGAGCTTCCGCCCGGAGGTGGATCGCCCGATCGACCTAGTGGAAGAATTCGTCCGCCTCTACGGCACGGCGAAGATCCCCGAAGGCGCAGTTAAGGCAACGGGCCTCACCCGCGACGATGCGCCACTGGCCAAGTATAATCGCCTCACTGCCAATTTCCTGGCTTCAAATGGCTTTGCCGAGTGCTCGCACTACACGCTGGTCGACGGCGATCAGCTGGGTGCCTTTGAATACGGCGATCAATACCCGAACCTCAAACTGGCCAATCCGCTGACTTCGGAGATGGGCCACCTGCGCGCATCGCTGATCCCGGGCTTGGTCAAGGCTGCGCAGCTCAACCAAAGCCGCGGCAATTCACCAACGCGCTTCTTCGAGACGGGCCGCGTGTTCCGTTGGGGCGAAGGCGAAATTTTTGAAATCGCGAGCATTGCCTTCCTCTGGCGTGCGGATGGCGAAGGACGCCAGTGGCGCGAGCGCGGCGCTCCGGATTTCTATTCGGCGAAGGCCATGGTTGAGAATTTGCTCGGCCTCGGTGGCTTCAAGACGCCGCAGTGGGATACGACGGATCACCCCGCGTGGCAAGCTGGTCAGAGCGGCGGTGCCGGTTGCTGGTTCAAGGGCCAGTCGATGGTCCGCGCCGGCCTGTTGGACATGCAGATGCTCAAGGCAATGGAGGTCGACGGCCTGTGGCTCGGTGGCGAAATCCTTTTCCTCGCCGCGCGTCAACCGAAGTCCGACAAGGCAACGCGTTTCCAAGGCTTCAGTGATTATCCGGGCAGCGAGAAGGACCTCGCACTGGTGGTCGATGCTGCCTTGCCCGCGGAAGATGTTCGCAAAGCATTGGCCAAGGCCGCAGACAAATCCACCGCCGGCGCCTTTGGCGTGGAGGCCGTGGAAGTGTTCGATGTTTACACGGGCACGGGTCTGCCCGAGGGCAAGAAGAGCCTGGCCTTCAGCATTCGCTACCGTAGCCCTGAGCGCACGCTCAAGGATAAGGAGGTAAACTCCGCCTTCGACGCCGTTCAAAAAGCGATGAAAGAGGCCGGCTACGAAGTGCGCGGATAATAACCATTGAGGCATTGGTTGAGTGGCTACGGTGCCACTGCAAATTTCAACTATCTGGACCCTTGTATGATTGCATCATGCAGGGGTTCTTT
This sequence comes from Cerasicoccus sp. TK19100, assembly GCF_027257155.1. NCBI lineage: Bacteria > Pseudomonadati > Verrucomicrobiota > Opitutia > Puniceicoccales > Cerasicoccaceae > Cerasicoccus > Cerasicoccus fimbriatus. The sequence continues at coordinate 145,500 of NZ_JAPWDU010000004.1, read as the reverse complement.
GTTGGTGGATTTCTTTGAAAAGCTGTATCTCGCTCTGGGTTAAAGGGTTACTGGATTGGTAGGGCCAATTGGCATCGCGGTTGCAACTAGGTAGGGGCAATTAATCAACCACAAACCCTACTCAGAGTTATGAACCTAGAAGAACTGTATCAAGAACAACTCCAAGACATTTATAGTGCCGAAACGCAGCTGGTGGACTTTCTCCATCAGGTTTCCTGGAAAGCCCGCGACAACGATTTGAAGAAGGCGTTCGGCGACCACCTCGAAGAAACCAAGGGCCAGAAGGAGCGCCTGGAAAAGATTTTTGATCGCTACGCTGGTGTGAAGCCCGGTGGTCACGCCTGCCACGCGATGAAGGGTCTGATTCGCGAAGGTAAGGAGGCCCTCGATACCCACGGCGACAGCGAGATCATCGACGCCCACCTCGTGGCCAATGCTTACCGCATTGAGCACTACGAAATCGCCGCCTACACAACCGCAATTTCGATGGCTAAGGCCCTCGGTCACGACGAGGACGTGAAGCTCCTCAAGGAAAACCTTAGCCAGGAAAACGACGCCAGCGACGAGCTTAACAAGATGGCCGATGGCGGAATGTTCTCCAAGGGCCTGCACGAAGAAGCGGCCAGCTAATTCGCGCCAAACCTCACTTTAACTCAAATGAAAGATAAGTATATGTCATCCGTAAAATCCAAACTTGCCGACAATCTGAAACAGATCACCGAATACTGCAACGACTCGATCAGCGGCTACGAAAGCGCAGCTGACTCCATCGAGGAGGAAAACACGATCCTCGCGAAGCAGTTCAAGGCGCGTGCCGCCGAGCGAGTCATCCTCTCGCAACGCCTTTCCAACCGTTTGCGCGACATCGGCGAAGACGGCGAGGATAGCGGCACCTTCCGTGGCGCGATCCACCGCGGCATGCTCAAGCTCCGCGAAATCGTGAGCGGCAAGGATGTCGAGGCAGTCGTTAAGGAATGCCTTCGCGGCGAAAATGAGCTGCAGGATCTGATCGTGGAAACCAAGGAAGAGTGCAAGACCGACGGCCACACCACGGACTTGCTCAGCCAGCTCAACATGCACGTGGATCAGTCCATTCGCGAGTTAGAGGCCATCAAAGCCTAGCCCACGGCAGAAAATCATTTGACGAGCCCTCGGTTGATTCCGGGGGCTTTTCTTTGGCCGGTTGTCACGGCCTCGCCAAATACTTACTCGACAGAGCCTTATCGCCTGATTCTATTGTGCCCTTTCATCATGGCCCTCAGCGTGTTAGGTGATGGAAGACCTTTATTTACGATTGGATCGTCAATGAGCATGGAACACGTCAGATTTTGTTTTAGCAGTGACCCGAATATGGCTTATGAGGCGCATTGTGAGTTCCTGAAGCAATCTCCAAAGGTGAAGCAATTACGGAGAATCTTCCGAGGTCTTGTCATTGTGATATTGTTCGTTATATTTGGTTTTCTGAATGATTGGGGCACCAATGGACATACCATCGTTGCAGGTGTCTCATATGAGCTATTCCATCAAGTCACGATGCTTTTGATTCTTGGTGGGATTGCGGTTGGGGTCGGCTGGGGCTTATGCGCATTCTGGGAGCAACGGTTTATTCAGTCGCTGCGCCAAGATTTTGAAAAAGGGCCCATGGAGCGATATGAGCAAATTGCAGTTACTGCCGATTCAAGCTCCATCGAGATTAAGAATCCGGTCGAGACGCACGCGTATCAATGGCGTGTGCTTGGCAAATTTCTGATAACGAATAACTACCTCTTCCTGACTACGGAGGCTGGTGCGCGATTGTTTTCGATTCCACGGTCGATTATCACTGATTCCGAACTAGATAAATTAAGTTTGTTCAAAAAGAATGCTCTGGACTAGACCCCGGAAGACAGAACACTGACTTCATCATGGCCCACACCGAAATAGACATCGACAAAGTCGCCAAGCTCGCGCGGCTGGATCTTTCCGACGAAGAAAAGCAAACCTACGCGGCGCAGCTCGGGCAGGTGCTGGAGCACATGGAAAAGCTCAACGCGCTCAATCTGGACGACGTCGAGCCCACGGCGCACTCCTTTCCGTTGAGCAATGTGCTCGATGAGGATGAGCCGCAGCCCGGCTTCACGCCGGAGGAAGCGCTGCGCAACGCGCCCGCCGCCCGCGAAAACCAAGTCGTCGTACCGAAGGTAGTGGAGTAACCGCCATGGCAGAAATTTACGAACAAACCGCCGCCGCGCTGAGCGATATGCTGAGCAAGGGCGAAGTCAGCTCCAAAGAAATCATGGCCGCCTACCTGTCGCGCATCGACAATGTCGATGGCAAGGTGCGCGCTTTTAATTCATTTGATCGCGATGATGCGCTGCTCCAAGCCGATGCGGCCGACAAGCGCCGGATGGATGGCCTCGCGGTCGGCCCGCTGGACGGCATTCCGGTGGCGCTCAAGGACGTGATCGCAGTCAAGGACCAACCGCTGACGGCGTCGAGCAACATGCTGAAGGACTTTGTTTCGCCCTACGATGCGCACGTTACCGAGCTGCTCAAGCGCCAGGGGGCAGTGCTCTTTGGCCGACTGAATTTGGACGAATTTGCCATGGGCTCCTCCACGGAGAACAGTGGCTTTGCGCGCACCTGCAATCCGTGGGATCTGGAGCGCATTCCGGGCGGTAGCTCGGGGGGCAGCGCCGCCGCAGTGGCCGCCGGCGAAGCGCCGTTTACGCTGGGCAGTGACACCGGTGGCTCGATTCGTCAGCCGGCGTCGCTTTGTGGCTGTGTGGGCATGAAGCCGACCTACGGCCTGGTGTCGCGCTACGGACTGATCGCCTTTGCCTCGTCGCTGGACCAGATCGGTCCGTTTGCCAAAACTGTGGAAGACGCCGCGCTGCTGCTGCAGGGCATAGTCGGCCACGACCGCCGTGACTCGACCTCGATCAATACACCGGTTCCGGATTACCGCGCCGCGCTCAAGACCGACAAAAAATGGCGTCTTGGCGTGCCCAAGGAATACTTTGGTGAAGGCCTCGATCCGGAGGTGCGCGCGGCGATTGACGCAGCGATCAAGTCCTACGAAAGCATGGGCCACGAGATCGTGGAAGTCAGCCTGCCGACCACCGAACTCGCCGTGCCGGTTTACTACATCCTGGCACCCGCGGAGGCGTCCTCGAATCTCTCCCGCTACGATGGCATTCGCTACGGCCACCGCAGCCAGAAGGCGAAGGACGCGATCGATGTTTACTACAAGAGTCGTGCAGAAGGTTTTGGTGCGGAGGTAAAGCGTCGCATCATCCTGGGTGCCTACGTGCTTTCGAGTGGTTATTACGACGCCTATTATTTGAAGGCGCAAAAGGCGCGCACGATCATCCGCAACGACTTCAATGCGGCCTTTGAAAAGTGCGACGCGCTGCTGACGCCCACCTCGCCAACGGCCGCATTTAAGGCCGGCGAGAAGACCGATGATCCGCTCTCGATGTATCTCTCGGACATCTTCACGATCAATGTGAACCTGGCCGGTTTGCCCGGGGTAAGCGTGCCCTGTGGTTTCACTTCGGGAGGTTTGCCAATCGGTCTGCAGATCATTGGTAAGGCTTTTGAGGAGGCCGAGATGCTCGCCATCGCTCATGCTTACGAGCAGCAACACGACTGGTCCAAGCGCATGCCTGCGCTCTAGTCGGTCATTAACTTTGCAATAGAAAGTATTTATGCCGGAACTCCAACTTAAGCCCGGTAAGGGGCCTCGCGCGTTGCACGGTCACCCGTGGGCGTACGCCAGTGATGTAAAAGGGCTGCTGCCCGACGCAGCCAACGGTAAGGCCGTTGAGCTGAAAGACTCGCGGGGCAAAAGCCTCGGAATGGGGCTTTACAATGGCCACTCGCAGATTGTCTGGCGTCGCTATTCACGTGACGCGGTGAAGCTGGATGCCGCCTATCTGGAAAGCGCGATCGGTGCCGCAATTGAGCGCCGCAGCGACGATGCGTTTCGCCGTGTCGTGTGGTCGGAGGCCGATGGCTTGCCCGGCCTCGTGGTGGATCAGTTTGCCGACGTGCTTGTGGTGCAGCTTTTGACGCTGGGGATGGACGACCGCCGCGCCGAGATCGAAGCCGCGTTGGAGAAACACCTGTCGCCGCGTGAGATCATTTACCGCAACGACGCCCCGAGTCGCCAACACGAGGGCCTGCGCATGGAGACCACGACTCGCTCCGGCGAGCGCCTGCCAGCGCAGTGGTTCGAGATCGATGGCGTTGCGTATTATCTCGATTTGTATGCGGGGCAGAAGACGGGTTTCTACCTGGACCAGCGCCGCGAGCATTTGCGCATCGCCGGGCTGGCAAACGGACGGCGCGTGCTGGACGCGTTTTGCAACCAGGGTGCCTTCGGCCTGCAGTGTGCCAAGGCGGGCGCGGCCTCGGTGCTCGCATTGGATATCTCCGCCGACTGCATCAAGGCGACCAAGCTCAACGCAGGTAAAAACCAGCTGACTGTCGAGGCGCAGGAGGCGAACGTCTTTGATTGGTTCACGCAAAACCGTGACGGCCAGTTCGACCTGATCGTGCTCGATCCGCCAAGTTTCGCGCGGAACAAGAAGGCCGTAGCTGGTGCCTTGCGTGGCTACAAAGAGTTGAACCTGCGCGCGATGCGACTGCTGTCGCCGGGCGGAATTCTGGCCAGCTATTCGTGCTCAGCCAATGTCGGCCTGAACGAGTTTCTCGACGTGGCCCAGCAAGCTGCAGCGGACGCCAAGCGCGATGTGCGGTTGATGGAGATCACCGGTCAACCGGCGGACCACCCTGCGCTGCTCAACATGCCCGAAAGCCATTACCTCAAGGGTATGGTGCTGGAGGTGCGTTAAATTTTTTGCGCTTGGAGCCTTGGGGTTCTCTGCCTACGTTTCGCCCATGGAAGAAAATGCGGTATCGCCGGAAATGTGGATAGCCCTGGCCGGCATGCTCGTGCTGTTGCTCGGGGTTGCTGGCGCAGCGATTGTTTACAATTTGAAACTGAACGCAAAACTGGTGCATCAGTTTCGTTTGCTGAGTGAGAAGTTCGAGCTGGAGTTGACCATTCCTGAGGCGACTATGGGCGGGATTTATCGCCGTAGCCCTACGCTTTATGGGCGTTGCCGCGGGCATGAAATGTCGATCTTCCCCAAGGGCTATGGCCTCGATAATACACGGCAGACGGATGTCGCCGTGCGCATTACGACGCGGGCCAATGCGAAGCTCCACCTGACCTTGGCGAAGCGAAATTTAGCGGGTAAGCTGGGGCAGGTCGGCCGCCTGAAAGAGGTCCGCACGGGCGACGCGAGCTTCGATGACGTTTTTTCCCTGAAGTGCAACGACGCCGAGGCTGCGAAGCAGCTGTTCGACGAAACCTGGCGCGCCAAAGTGGCTGCCGAGTGGCCGAAGGAGGACAGCTTTTTAACGCTTCAGGACAGCATCCTCACGCACTTGAAAATGGGCCTGCCATACGATGACGCGGCTCGCCAGGAGATCGAAGCGATGACGGAGTTTTGCTTGGATTTGTCGGACTACCTTTAGAAATTACGCGAGAGCGCGGCGGGGCCGATCCAACTGAAGGCGACGAGGATGTAAATGGCGATGTCGCGCACGGAGTGGACTTGCGGGATGTCGAAGCCCATGAAATGCATGATCGTCGAGACGGATAGCAACAGCATACAAACGAGCGAAATCGCCACGCAGATGTTGAGCTTTTTGCCCTCTAGCCGCCCCGCGTAAGCCAGCGGCAAACAGCAGAGCAGGAAGCCCACGCCGATCAGGAACAACGGGTTTTTGCCGAGAAATGCGAAGTAGGAAATCATCGTGGCGAAGCCGAGCACGCACGTGGAGCCGACCGCGACGGAAATCCATTTTTGGCTGGTACTGAGAATCTGCCGTCCGCGTCGGTCGAGCATCAGCAGTAGATTGAAGATCGCATCGCCGGCCCAAGTGAGCAACACGAGGCCCATCCATAGGGTTACGATGACGCCCGCCAGTAGCAGGTGACCTTGGGAGACGAGAGTTCGCCAAGAGATTTGATAGACAACAAAGGCCCCCACCAAGACTGCGATCCGCATGCTGGGCTTCAGCCCGGTCATGAAAAAGGAATAGGCCAGCAGCGCCCCATAGATCGGGCTGCGCGCCTTCATGGCGGCGATCAGGCCATCGCGCGCGTAGGTGTAGTTCGGCTCGCGGCGGAGGGCCTCGGTAAAGTGGTTGAGCGCGGCCTCGCGGTCACCCGCCTGGAGCTTGGCCCACCCGGCATTGGTATGGGTGTAAACATCGTCGGGGTCGCGGGAGAGCGCGCGGCCAATGGCTTCAAAGGCCTGGTCGCCTTGGTTCAGATAGAGCAGGGCGCGGGCGCGGGCGTTCACGCAATTGCCTTCTTCCGGATCTTTTTCGAGTCCTTCGTTGGCAAAACGCAGTGTGTTTTGCCAGTCGCCGTCGGCACCGTAGCTCCAAGCGAGAATGCCGTAAACCGCCGCATTGTTGGGGTCGAGCTCAATGGCTTTTTCGCAGTCGGCGCGAGCCTGTTTGTTGCGCTTTTGGCTCAGGAAAATGCGGGCCCGGGTAACGAAGCATTCGGCTTCGTCTGGGGCCATGCCGATGGCCCGATTGACCGACTCCAGCGCTTCGTGTGGCTGGTTCAGCTGCATGGCCGCTTGCGCAATGATGATGTGCGCACCCACAGAATGCGGGTTCTTAGTCAGCACTTCCTGAGCGGCGCTTTGTGCTTCTTTGTAGCGCTTGATTCTCAGCAGCTCGAAGGCGCGATGTAGTGAGTCCGTCATTTAGCGTTTCAGCTTCAGGTGCTCAAGGATGTCGTCGTAGAGGCCGCTCTGATTCGCGTAGAGCGCGTAATTTTTCGCCGTGGCAAACCACTCGCGGGTGCTCGGCTTGATGCGCTTGGCGGATTTTAACAGGTCCTTTGTGGTCAGCGGAACGAGGTCGCCGCGCTTCATGGCTTCTTCCAGTTTGGCCTCGATGGCGTCGTCCACCAGCCCCTTGAGGTCCGCCCCGGAGTAGCCATCAGTCTTCTTGGCGACGGCTTCGAAATCGATCCGGTCTGCGGGCTTGTCGCGCAGCATCACTTGCAGGATCGCGGCGCGGGCGGGCAGGTCAGGCGGGGGGACGAAGATGATGCGGTCAAAACGGCCCGGGCGGCGGAAGGCCGAGTCGAGGTGCCACGGGGCATTGGTCGCGGCAAGGATTAGCAGGCCATCGTTGTTTGAATCGACGCCATCCAGCTCGGAGAGAAACTGGTTAATCGTGTTGCGACCGGCGCTTTGTTTGAGGTCGGAGCGGCTGGCACCGAGCGCGTCGACTTCGTCGAAAAACAGCACACTGGGCGTGTGGATGCGGGCCGAGGCAAAAATTTCGTGAAGGTTCTTTTCGCTCTGGCCGATCCACATATCGAGCACATCGTGGAGGCCGACGGCCATGAAGCTGGCTTTGACTTCGCCGGCGGTCGCGCGGGCGAGCAGTGTCTTGCCGCAGCCGGGAGGGCCGTAGAGCAGGATGCCGCCGCCAACGGATTTGCCATAAGCCTTGAAGAGGTCGGCATTGGCCAGCGGGTGGATGACCTTCATGCGGATCTGGTCCTTGACTTCGTCCATGCCGCCTACGTGGTCGAAGGTCATATCCGGGGCTTCTTTTTCCAAATAACCGGCACCGGGGATATCGCCAGCGGGCACGCGCATGGGGCCATCGGCGTCGTCCTCGGAGTCTTCAAGAAGGAAGGGCGAAAGTTCCTCGTCGAGCGATTCGTCCTGCATGTTCGGATGGTCCGCCAGCAGGTCGCGGTAAACTTTTGCGGCTTTGACGAGCTCGGTCGTTTGCGCCAAGACGCGCGCGTAGAGCAGCTTACCCTGTGCGGTCAGGCGATCGGCGCGCTCCAGTGACTCCAGCACCACGAGGGCTTCGGACTGCTTATGCTGCTGGAAGTAAGCCTCGGCCAGGAGCACGTTTAGCTCGCTGTTGTTGGCCTCGATTTTGAGCGCGTCGCGAAACTCGGTTTCGGCGGCCGAGAAGCGCCCGAGCTTCATCAGGCGTGCGCCCAAATGCTGCCGCAATGCAACATTCTCTGGTGAGAATGACAGCGCCTGCCGCAGCGCCTGAATTTCCTCAGGTTCATCGTTTGCCATAAGTTTTGATATGCTTGGTATCCGCGTCGTAGGGTCAATTCTGTAGTTCCCGAAAAGTCGGGCCGCCTACATTAAACGGCGGAGGATGTTGCTGCTTTCGTAGAGCCCGCCCACGCGGCTGCGGCGAATCCAGAGCTTCTCATATTGGCCAATGATTAAGGCCAGCTCTGAGCGCAGGCCGGAACTGAGGCTAAACTGGCGCGGCGAATCGGTGTGGCTCTTCACCGCGAGGCATCGCTGGGCAGCGAAGCGCGTCATATCGATGGCCAGGTCGAGCTCGTCGCGCAGCCAGTCGGCGTCTTCAGCGTGCAAATTGGTGCTATTGAGCGAGGCTTCCCACTCCCAGGTCTGGCTGACGACGGCCTCCAGCACAGATTCCGGGCAGTCGGCCAACTTGACGATCAGCTCCTCCACCGGCAGGCGAAGGCTCGTGCAGAGGAAGCTCTGGTTGCGCATTTTTACGGGCAACAGGCGGTCGACATCGCCCAGCTCCAGCAAGACGGTCGCAGCGGTGCGGTCCTCGCCCTTGAAAAATAGGCGATTAATTTGCACCGTAAGATCGAGGTTGCTCTCGGCATCGCCATACCAGCTAAAGACACCTCCAGCAACTAGGCCCGGGAACGCGATGGGCCAGGTTTGCGGGTGCCCGTTGTCGCCCCAATGCGTCATGAGCAGGCCGCTGGCTTCATGGGTGAGGCCGTGGCGCGCGGCGGAGCGGACGTTTTCCAGCATGTTACGGACGCGACCCGTAAAGCTGTTCCAGGACGAGTCACCCGGTGCCACGTAATAGGGGCGGTCGGTGCTGGCGACGGTTTCGCACTGGGTGTCAAAGGGGTGGTCGGCCTCGTAGCCCCAGATGATCGGCAGCACGCCAGCGGGCAGTTCATCGATAAAGGCCGGGTCTTCGAGCAGGATGTCCGCCCAGCACATGGGGGCGGCATTGTGGTTTTCTGCCAGCTCGCAAACGCGCTTGAGGAAGCGCGCGTAAATGGCGTGCTTGCCCTCGACTTCAGTTTGCGGCGCGCTCCAGCCCTGGCCAAGCTCCCAGGGCTCATCACCACCGACGTTAAACTTCGTGCTCGTAAAGTGCGGCAGTAGCTCGTCGTAAAGTTCGTTGAGGAAGCTCAGGCTTTCCTCATTGGGGCGCAAGGTGGTGCCGTGGCTGCGCGGGCCGGTGATGGGGTGGGTAAAGCCGTCCGGGCATTCGGCCAGCTCCTGGTATTCCTCGTGCTTGAGCCAACGCTCGAAGTGGCCGAAGGAATTCTGGTTGGGCACCAGCTCGATATGGCGGTCTGCGCAGTAGGCGTCGAGGGCCTCAATCTCCTCGGCGGTGATCGGCGAAGCCATGCCCCACACGGTTTCGTGCCCGGCGTAGGCAAAGGTATGCTCGGTGTAGAGCTGTAGCTGGTTGTAGCGCAGCGTGGCCAAGGTGTCGATCAGCCGGTAAAGCTGGGGCATCGTCGGCACGCGGTCGCGTGAGATGTCGAGCATGTAACCCCGGTTGGTAAAGTCGGGCCAGTCGCTGATCTTGAGGCAGGGCAGGCCGGCTTCCGGCGACTGTTCGGTGATCTGCTGAAGCGTCTGCTCGGCGTAAAAGGCACCCGCGGCATCCGCGGCTTCGATGGAAATTTTGCCAGGCTCGATGGTTAAGCGGTAGCCCTGTGGCGGAATGCTGCGCGCGCCGATGGACAGCGATGAGGCGACATCGCCGGGGCAGGAACCTTCGTTGATCTTGATTTTTCGCGGTTCTGGAATGAGCAGCATGGTGGCGCAATTTTTGTGTTTTCCAGGCTGGGGTCAAATGGGATTTCTTACCTAACGCTAATTTTGCGAAACGCTTGGATTAGCCATTATTGAGCGCATGGAGGGTTTTAAGAACAATGGGTTCGTCTGGTGCCAGCGTGGCGCGTTGTCGATAGAGCTCACGGCAGATGTTTTCGTAAGTGGCGGGTTTATCCGCTACTTTGCACTGCAAAGTTTGGATATAGCGGATAGCGCGGTCGATCAGCTTGTTATTGCTGGGTTTTACGTAGGTCATCAGGTTGCCCTCGTAGCGTCCCAGCCGGCCCATGACCAATGTGGAGTGCGCGTTGAGCAGCATCTTGAGCAGGGTTTGTTTTTCGAGCATCGGCAAGCCCGCAGGCACGGCTTCAGCGGCGAGTCGGCCTAGTGCCCAAACAATGCCACCGTCTACGTCATCGATGCCGAAAATGTGGTGCCGTGCCTCACCGCAGGACATGGCACGGTTGTGCGCGGCGTGGGCGCTGATGTCGTAACCCATCAGTCGCTCATGGCGGGTGACGGGCAGGTCGTCGGGCCAGGTCAGGCAGCGCGGCTCGCGGCGCAGCAATCGCTGCCAGGCGGGGCCGACGTGGCGCTGTTCCGGGATCGACAAATAGCATAGGCTGAGCGGTTCGGTGGTTTCGCCGAGCGTGTAATTCTCAAACACCGGTAAGGAAAACGTCGGCGAGCGCTCAGTGGTATCGGTCAACACGGTGACGCCGAAGTCCTCCGTCACGTAGAGGGTGCGGTCGCCCTGTTGGTAGATTTCGCTTTCGCGCAAGATGAAGTCGCTAAGAAAACCCCAGTTCAGTTTATTAACCGAATCGGTAAAACTAGCCAGCCGCTGGGCAAATTGGGTGGACGCGTCTTGGGTATTCTGCGCGGCCAGCTCCAGCGCCAGGCCAATGCAGTATTGGAGGACGGTGGTCGACTGCATGCGCGTGCTGCCGGCTATGCCCATGGGGCCGACGGCGAGGTTCCACTTGCGAATGGCGGGGTTGTCCAGCACACGGCGCGAGCGCTCGACCAGTTCATGCAGAATGGCGTCAGGGTTGCAGTAGCAAAACCACGGGGTCCGGCGGCTGATACGCGTGGCTTCCTCGGTCGCGCCAATGACCCACGGTGTCTCGCCGCCCTCGGTCGAGGCAATGAGTAAGTCGTTTTGGGTAAAGCCCAGCTCGCGCAGTTGGCGCGCACCGTAGCTAGGAAAGTCTTCAAAGCCTTCGATGGAGCGGATCAGCGCGGCATCCCCGCCCGCCATGAACCCGATTACTTTGTCTTGCAAAGCTTCCGGGACGAGCCCCTCGCGGCAGAATGTTTCCAATGCGATGGACAGCCGCCCGGTGGCACCGCAGCCTGCCAGGAAAATCCGCCCGCCGTCGGCCCACGTTTCGCGGATCGAGGCCACGACCTCCTCCGTCGGGGTGAGCCGTTCTGTCAGCGTGGCCAGCGCCTGCTGGTCCACTGCCTTGAGCGCACTGACGGCGGCTGGAAGGTCGGACTGGCATTGGGCCGATAAGTTTGCCGTCAGCGGATGCGGCTGCTCGGTGTCGAGTTTGCCCAGTTGGAAATCGGCGGCGCAGGCCAGGAATTCGTCAGCGGTGTCAGCGGTTTTCACAACGCTAAGCATGGACGGCTGGTGGGGATTGTGCGATGGTAATTTACCGTTGGTGATTGCCGACTCGTATTTTTCTGCTATGGGTTCGGCATGAATCGTTCGTTGCTAGCTGCGTTACCCCTCATCATCACCGGGCTTTGCGAGGCCAAGCAAAAAGTCGATGAGTTATACGCCCAGCACTGCCAGATTTGCCACGGCGAGAAGCTGGAAGGTGGTCTGGGAAAGTCCCTGATCGACGGCGTATGGCGCGGCGATGGCTCTGCTGCTTCGCTGACGGAAATCATCCGCAACGGCCAACCTGAGCTTGGTATGCCGCCCTTTGGCGAAGTGCTTTCCAAGGAGGAAATCCGTGGGCTGGTCATCTACATTCAAGAGAAGGAAAAATACGCGCTGGAAAATCCACCGCGTCCCGAGCCCGGCACCAAAGATGTTTACCATGTGGCCGGCGAACGCTTCCGCCTGGAGACGGTGGCCAGCGGCCTTTCCACACCGTGGTCCGTGGCGTTTCTGCCGGGGGGGCGTTTTCTGGTGACGGAGAAGCCCGGGCAACTGCGCATCATTGAGGCCGACGGCGAGGTCGGCCCGCCAATCGAGGGCATCCCCGAAGTCCGCGACAAGGGGCAGGGCGGTTTGCTCGAGGTGGCGCTGCATCCGGACGTTGCGGAAAACCGCTGGGTGTATTTGTCCTTTGCCGATCCGAAGGGCGATGCGCAGATGACTAAAATTGTGCGCGGCCGGATTCGGGATAATCGCTGGGTCGACGAGGAAACGATTTTCGAAGCGCCAGAGGAATTTTACACCAATCGCGGGCACCACTTTGGCAACCGCATTGCCTTCGATAAAGACAACTACCTGTTCTTTAGCATCGGTGATCGCGGGCAGCAGGATCAGGCGCAGGACACCACGCGCCCCAACGGCAAGATTCACCGCATTCACGACGATGGCCGCATCCCGAAGGACAATCCCTTTGTCGACGACGGCTACCCGACGATTTGGAGCTACGGCAATCGCAATGCGCAAGGGCTCGATTTCCACCCCGAAACCGGGCAGCTCTGGGAGAGCGAGCACGGCCCGCGCGGCGGTGACGAGCTCAATGTGATCAAGCGTGGCGTCAACTACGGCTGGCCGGTCATCACCTACGGTATGAATTACAACGGAACACCGATCACCAGCGAAACCGAGCGCCCGGGCATGGCGCAGCCTGTGACTTACTGGACGCCATCCATCGCCGTGTGCGGGATCGATTTCTACGAGGGCGACGCCTTCCCTAGCTGGAAGAACAAGCTGTTGGTCACCTCACTGCGTCAGCAGGAGCTTCACCTGATCACGCTTAATGGCGAAGAGGTCGTCCGCGACGAGATCATCCTCGAAGACCGTGGCCGTCTGCGCGACGTGGGCAGTGGCCCCGATGGAGCCGTCTATCTGGTGCTGAACAGCCCGGACGAGCTGGCGCGCCTGGTGCCCGTGGAGTAGCCTCAAAAAAGCGCCGGTCCTTAGGGGAACCGGCGCTCTTTGTTGGAAACTTTGGCTGCGGCTTAGACGCCGACTGGCTCAGCGACTTGCTGGAACAGCTCGCGGGCGTCGGTGACCTCGCCGGTGATGGCGGCGGCGGCGACCATGACCGGGCTCATGAGGAGCGTGCGGCCAGTCGGGCTGCCTTGGCGGCCCTTGAAGTTGCGGTTCGAGGAGCTGGCGCAAAGTTGGTTGCCGATGAGCTTGTCCGGGTTCATGGCCAGGCACATGGAGCAACCGGCACCGCGCCATTCAAAGCCGGCTTCGGTAAAGACTTTGTCGAGGCCCTTCTCGATCGCGATAGCCGCGACGACTTGCGAGCCGGGAACGACGATAGCCTTCACATGCGGGGCGACTTTCTTGCCCTTTACGTATTGGGCGACTTCCTCGAAGTCACTCAGGCGGCCGTTGGTGCAGGAGCCGATGAACGCGACGTCGATCTTTTGGCCGCGAATCGGAGCACCCTCAGTGAGGCTCATGTATTCGTAGGCTTCCTCGGCAGTGGCGCGGTCGTGTGAGCTGAGGGAGTCGAGCATCGGCATGTTTTCGTCGACGAAAATGGCCTGCGCAGGATTGATGCCCCAGGTGACGGTCGGCTTGATGTCGGCAGCGTCGATGTTGAACACGTCGTCGTATTCGGCGTCGGCGTCGGAGGCGTAGGCCTTCCACTTGGCGACGGCGGCATCCCACTCAGCGCCCTTGGGCGAGTAGGGGCGGCCCTTGAGATACTCGAAGGTCGTTTCGTCCGGGTTGACATAGCCGCAGCGTGCGCCGCCTTCGATGGACATGTTGCACACGGTCATGCGCTCTTCCATCGTGAAGTTGTCAAAGACTTCGCCGCCGTATTCGTAGGCGTAGCCGAGGCCGCCATTTACGCCAAGCAGGCGGATGATGTGCAAGATGACGTCCTTCGCATAGACGCCGGGGCCGAGCTGACCATTGACGTTGATGCGGCGCACCTTGAGTGCGTTCAAGGCGAGGGTCTGGGTGGCCAATACATCGCGGACCTGGCTGGTGCCGATGCCGAAGGCGATTGCGCCGAATGCGCCGTGGGTGGCCGTATGGCTGTCACCACAAGCAATGGTGGTGCCGGGCTGGGTGATGCCCTGCTCGGGGCCGACGATGTGGACGACGCCCTGCTTGCCGGTGTTGGTGTCAAAGAAAGTGATGCCGTTGTCCGCGCAGTTCTTGCGCAGCTCTTCAATCATGGCTTGGGCGAGCGGGTCGCTGTAGGGCTCGATCGCTTCGTTGGTCGGCACGATGTGGTCGACGGTGGCGAAGGTGCGCTGGGGATACTTGACGGTGGCACCCAGGTCACGAAGCATGCCGAAGGCTTGCGGCGAGGTCACCTCGTGGATGAGGTGCGTGCCGATTAACAGCTGCGTTTGGCCGTTTGGCAGTTTGCGTACGGCGTGGTCTTCCCAGACTTTATGAAAAAGCGTTTTGCCCATGATCAATCTATTTAGAAACATTCCAAATTAGACCCCTGAGCGCCACAGCGTCAAGGGGGAATGAGTTTTGCGTATAACTGTTCTGCATTTGGTCGGAAAAAGGCCAAGGCTTCCGATGGGGAAGCCTTGGCTGTTTAAACTATGTGGTGCGGAGTTACGCGGATTGCTTGCTTTTGCGTTTCCGGCGCATCCAAAGGATTCCAGCCAGTGAGCTAAAGCCGATCATGGAAATGATGGCTGCTGGTTCGGGCACCGGCGTGATGGGAGGCGTTGTCCCGATCAGGACATTGACCGAGTCAGCGCCCCAAATCCAGCTGTAGGTTCCCGGGACGGCCATGAGGCTGGCAATGCTTTGCCCAGAATAAACCTTGCTGAAATTCAGTACGTAGGGGGCTGAACTGTAGCCTACCGGCACACCCACGAAGGGCGTAAAGCCGCCGCCTTCATCACCTTGAACGAAGAAGGTGTCTCCCACGGCTCCGGGGCCTGATACTGACCCGACGCCAGCACCGAAATTTGCCGGGTAGGAAATGAAGTCGGTGTAGAAATCAAAGCTAGCTCCAAGGGCAATGTTGACCACATTGGGGCCGGCGGTGGCGATGAAGTCTCCGCTGTAGCTATTTAATGTGCCCGAATAGGTCAGGCCCGTTAAATCAAGCTGACCAGTCGCGGTAACACCCAAGTTAGGCCCTGTGTCATATATGTAGATCGTTAAGGCAGCCTGAGCCGTTGAAACGAGGGATAGTAGTATAATAGGAATAATATGCTTTTTCATGAGAGGAGTTTTATTACTGGTATGATTAACCGATGGTCAAACCTAAAGGGTATGGCCTATATGGTTAGTTCTTTTTGCCTTAATCCGAGTATTTGTCTCTTGGGTCGCGAGATCGTGATGATTGCGGTGAAACGATGTTTGCCAGTGGTTGACTCACCCGCTTGAATCACGCGATGTCCGTTATACGACCAGATCAAATTGAGCGGCTAACGGAGTTGCGCAGACGGTTTCCGCCGAATCCAAGTGCGCGGGGCGAGGCGTTTACTGCCCATGACTCGAAGCATCCCACGATGAGCTTCGAGCAGTTCCAGCGTGAAGTGACCTTGCTGAAAGCCGACATCTTGCGGTCGGGGTTAGCGAGTATTTTGCAGGTGATACTAGTCATGATTGCGGCGACGGTGGTGCTGGGGTTTATCTTCCACCGGGCGTTCTTTGCGGCGGCTTTGTTTGTCCTGCTTGGCGGCAGTTCGATGTATTTCATGCGCAAACAAAAGAATGTGGAGCTCGTGCACGAACTGGACCGCGAGCTACTGGGGCGGGAATAAATGATGAAACCATCCGAAAACAGACCCAAGGGTGTGCGGCTCGATCCGAGTAAGATCGCCTCCATGGATGACACCGAATCACGGACTCAAGAGCTACGCAGCCGTCGTGAACGTCGGGAGCAAATGAGCAAAGAACGTCTTAAATGGACTTGGGTTTTGTTCCTGCTGCTGACGCCGCTGCATGCGTTGATCCTCAATTTTCTATTGCCGGTGATGCTGGCGAGCGGCCACCCACGGGCGTTTCGTACTGCGGTTCTTCTCTCGATGGCACTGGTCTACCCAGTCGCAGAATGGTGGTGCCGACGTTTCCGGCTAACGGTGCCTAATTTGGCTTCGGCATTTGGTGGCGCATGTGTCTTATCCGCGGTGTTGAATTTCTACTTTTTCGATTTCTCGTAATTCGATTTTGCACACTCAAGCTTGCCCCGGCACCCGATGTGCTAAAAAAGTGCCGTGATGGATGAATCGTTATTTGGCCAGGAGTCGGAGCACACGCGGGTGGAATCCTTGTTTCTACGCGGTAGGAATATTCTGCTGACGCGGGCGGACTTCGCGCCGCTCATCGAGCAATGGCGCGCGCACATGCAAAAGCATCACTTGGACGCCCCCGTCGAACTGCAAAACCTGTTTCAGCGGGCGCTGGGCTGTTTTACGCTGCACTGCGTGTCGCGGCCGCGCCGCCAGACGCTTTCGTGGACGATTAACTTTCAGGAGCCGCTGACGAACCTCTTCCTGGTTGGCGATACGGATGAAGACACCGTCGCCGGGCGCATCTTCACGGAGAATGTTGCCGAGGCGGAATACAACAGCTTCTACCAGGAGGTCGGTAAGCGGGGCGAGGAACCCTACCGCAGTTTTGTGGACTTCGAGGGGCGCGATCCGATCCATGCTGCGCAGGAGTATTATCAGCGTAGTGAGCAGCGGCCGGCCCGCTTTTTCCAGTTGTCCGAAACGCAGTTTGCGCTGCTGTCGGCGCATCCGGATTGGAACCGCGACTGGTTTTACCGCGTGCAGGAAGATGACATCATGCGGCTCGATGATTTGGAAGACCTGCACACGATTGAGACGCGTTTCGTGAAGTGGGAGTGCGGTTGTAATGACCAGCGTATCTTTGCGGCGCTGGAGCCGGTGTTCCGTCATCAGGCGGACGAGCTCTTTGCCGGGGACGACATCATCACCGTCAACTGCCCGCGCTGTGCTGCGAAATACGGGGTGACGCGCGAGGCCCTGGAAGGCTGGTGCGCGCTCCAGGATCAGTAGCGTTACTCGGCGGTCTGGCCGAAGCGTGTGATGAGGCGGACGAATAGTCGCTCGGCGCTGACAAAAGTCAACTGGACCGTCTGATAAGGTGAGCCAGCGGTCACCTGCGTATTGCCGTTAAAGGGCGCAAACGGAGGGTCCAGCGTAGTGCTTTGTTCGGCCTGATAGGAAAGGAGCGGGTTGTCCGAGCGGAACTGAAACTTCAGCTTATACAGCCCGCCATCTGCCTGCACCTGGGGCGGTGTTGTCGGGGCGAGCGGATGCCCGTTGAAGGCGTACTCCTGAAGGTTGGTCAGCGTGTCGCCATCGGGGTTGGCAGTGAGCGCTGTGTAGGCCGGATCGGCTAATTGCCCGGCGTCCAAGTAGAGCGACAGCCAGCCCGCATAACTGGCGATGCCGGTCGTGACAGGGATAAACGTGAAGTATTCGTCGCCGTGGATCAGCGTGGCTTGCAAGGCATCATCGTAATTATTTTGCAGATCGCGGCGGAAAAAGATCATGAGCGAGTAGCTGCTGTTGACGGCAAAGGTGTTGGCCGGAATTTCGCCACTCAGGCCGTCTGGTGCAATGTTTTCGAGCGCAATCGGAGTCTGTGGGTCCGCGGAGTTGACGACCTCGATAGATACGTTGTCCGCCGATGCGTCGATCCCGGTCCAAGACAAGGGGATCGGCAGGCTGGGGTCCAGAGAGTTGAGCAGGTGGCTGGTCTCCACGGTGATCACGGGAGCGGCCTCTGCCTGGAGTGCAAAGTCGTAGGGCACGCTCTGGGACAGGTTGTCAATGGTCGTCTGGAACAGATAGGTCTCATACGGGAAATCGCTTAGCGCCGTCGGCTCATCCGCGTAGAAAAGCAAACTCTGCATCAAAAGCGGATCTGATGCCTGGGGGGTGAGGGTGGTCTTCACGGTTTCACCTTCCAGCACGCTGGCGGCGGTCAGACTGTCCGCACTGTCCTGGGTCAACCGCACACGAACGGACGACAGGACGTCGGGCGTGTCCGTGTTGCCATTGGCGAAATACGTCCCGCGGTAAATTGCAGCGGAGGCGACGCCGAGCCAATTACTCAGGCTGGTTTCGACAGAAAAATCGACCACGTGTGCCACTTGCAGATCGATGCCATTGGTTACGCCGTTGCTGGCAGTCAGGGTTAGTGTTGCGTCGTATTGGGTGTTCTCGGCGAGCGCGGTTGCCGGAATTTCCACCGCGATGCTTGATGCCGTGGCATGGGTTTCTTCAATGGTGGTCACGACTGCGCCGTCCTGATCGTAGAAGGTCAGCGTGGTGGCCAGGCTGGTGCCGACCATATTGTTTGGGACGTTTACCATGAGCGCGAAATCCAAGTCCGGCGCGATTGCTTGCGCGGCCTCCCAGTTGGTAATGAGGGGAGTGTTGGTCGCGGGGTTGAGGTCCCAGTTGACCATCTCCGCGCGGGTGTTGCCAGCGCTGTAGCGAAGGCCCACGGAAAGCAGGCCGCTGACGAAATTATCCAGCTCCTCGTCGCGGAGTTCATACGCAAAGAGGGTTTCGTCGTTCTTGTCATCGGGTAATTTTTCGAGGGCGTAGCCTTTGCGCACATCGAGCTGGAGCAGCGAGGCGGCGGCGACGTTTGGGTTTTGCGCCGTGGGGATGCGAGCCAGCAGGTAGTCCTTATCGGCCAGGGGCTCGCTCGGGCTCGGGCTGGTCTGTTTCCAGTGGTAGTAGCGCGTTAGCTCTGCGAGGAAATCCGGATAGGAGCCCAGCGTGCGAAGCTTTACCCAGGTTTCGTTCGAATACTGGGAAACCACGCGGTAGTCGTTGAACGTGCCGACCTCGGACCAAGTATCCGGGCTGATAAACTGAATGCGCGCAACATACTCACGGCTGTTGCCCAGCGTGCCGCCCGGAATCTGCAAGGTGTTCGAGGTGCCTGCGTATTGGCTGACGTGAACGCCGGACAGCGCAACCGGATCGATGACGGTCAACTGAATGTAGTTTTGCCAGCCCACACCGGCGCTCCCGATTGCCGACTGAGTGAGCGAAAGGTTAAAGTTAAACGGCGCATTAATCGTGCTCAGTTGAGCGAAATTACTAACCCGTGGATTGGCCCCGGAATACCAACCGGTAGAGGTAAAACGCACGTTGGCGTTCTTCGGGAGCTCTCCCAGTAGCTGGGTGGTGAACTCATAGTAGAAGATGTCTTTATAAACCGCCTCCAGTGCATTGACGTCTTCGAAGGCAACAAAACCGCGATATTGTCCCGTGTCGCGAAACTGAATCGGGACGTTTGAGAAATTTGCCGAAAATGAGGCCTGGAGTATATCAGTGTTTCCCGTTCGGCTAAAATAGTAGTCGAGGAACGCGCCATGCTTTGGCATGGAGATGCCGGAAGTCTGGTCTTGATAAAAAATCTGCCTCTTCTCCACGTAAAAGCCGTCCAACTGGCCGCTGGCAGTTCCCGCGACGAGATAGGCTATTACGAAAACACAGAATTGGAGGGCGCGCATGATAGCGTTTGTGGATAAGTAAACAGTGCGAGTCAACCACAGGGTATATATTCCCTGAAATGTTACGCAGTACGCTTCTTGATTGCGTTGTGCGTGCGCGTAACGTTAGTTCTTGCCCGTGCCTGAATATACTACACAGCGCGGATTGGCGGTCTGGGCGGAGTCCCCGGAAGCGGTTGACGCGATTGAAGCGTTTGAGACGAATTTACTCGGCATCACGCCGGAGGTGGAGGCGATATTTGCGCACGCCAAGCAGTTTCAGGAAACGCCGCTCATTCAGGCTTATGCGGCAGCGGCGATGCTCTACTCCCAGGCTGCGTCGGGCGTCGCGCAAGCGGCGGAATTCCTGCTCGCCGCGCGCCGCAGCCTCTACGGGGCCAGCACGCGCGAAGTGGTTTTTGTGGAGGCGATTGAGCACTTCCAACGCGGGCAATACCATGCCGCTCTGGAGAAGCTGGAGCGGGTGACGGTGGACCACCCGCGCGACCTCGTTTCGGCCAAAATCAGCGAGTTTCTTTACTACACATCGGGCCAGCATTTTAATGGTGAACGCTTCCTGTGGCATATGATGCGCCTGCGTGAGGCCAATGGCGATCACCCGGGGTTTCTGTCGATGCTGTCCTTTGCCTTCGAGCTCACCGCGCGCTATGACGACGCCCGGCAGGCCGCGGAGAAATCCCTGGAGCAACAGCCAGGGCAACCCTGGTCCCACCACACGCTGGCGCACATCCTGATCCGCACCGGGCAGGTGGAGGAGGGGGCTCGCGAGATGGAGCGCTTTGCCCCGTATTGGAAAAGCTGCGCGCGCGGCATCCACGCGCACAACGCCTGGCATCAGTCGCTTTTTTATCTGGAAAATGCCGACTGGGCCAAGACCGACGTAATCTTGCGCGGCGACATCTGGGGCATTACTCCGGATTACGTGGGCGAACAGATCGACGCCATTGCGCTGCTTTGGCGGATGGACATGGCCGGGCAGCCGGCAGACGATGTCTGGGCGGATGTAGTGGCCAAGTCCGGCGAGCATGCCGGCGAATGCTTGATTCCCTTTTTAGATGGGCAATTCATCTACGGACTGGCGCGCAATGGACACGACGACGCCGTTGAGGCCGCCATTGCCCGAGCACGCGAACGCGCGGCACAGAGTGACCACGAAGGCCGCGAAATTTGGTGCCCCGTCGGCGCGGACTTTGTCGAAGCCTGCGCTGCCAGTGGCCGCGGTGATCACCAGCGCGTGGTTGAGCTGATCGAGCCAATCGTGGACCGCCTGCCCATGGTGGGCGGCAGTGACGCGCAGGACGACTTGTTCCGTCTGGCCTATTTCAATGCGCTGGCCGGTGCGGGGCGCAAGGCGGATGCCCGGCGTTACTACGACCTCATCGCCCCCGCCAAAAGCACCCGCACCGCGCTTGATGAGCTGATGCTGGCAAAGTGTAACTAGCACATCGATCTGCCAAAAAATCGACGTCAGCCAGTCGCTTTAGCCTTTAACCTTTAGGCATTAGCTATAAACCTCGCGCCATGGATTATCGTATTTACTTGGTTATGCACTTTGCGGGCATCTTGCTCGTGTTTCTGGCGTTTGGCAGCATGATTGCGCGTTCGGCGCTGCAGCCGGACAACGTTTCGTGGCGCAAATTTGGTGGCATCACAAGCGGCATTGGTCTGGTGTTTTTGCTGGTCGGTGGCTTCGGGCTGTTGGCGAAATTTAACTACGGCTTCCCAGGCTGGGCGATGATCAAGTTTGTCATCTGGCTGGCCCTTGGCGCGATGACGGCGTTCATCAATAAAAAGCCGCAGGCTGCCAAGCCTCTCTGGTGGGTGACGCTCGTGCTCGGTCTCCTGGCCGTGCTCACGGTGACCTTTAAGCCGCTGAGCGATGTGGGCATTAAGCCGCATCGTGGCGACGATCCGGTTGGTCACGTGGAAGACGCGCTGGAGTCCGCCAAGCAGTCTGTCGAAGACGCAGGCAACTAATTGCACCGCAGGCGTGGGCTTATAAATTGCCACGTCGCGCGGCAGACCTTACACGTGTTTGAATTTGGGGTTGCCCTCGGCACCGCCCCAATAGTAGACCTGAATCTTTCTTTAACCCTCAAAAAGAAATCCCATGAAAATCAGCCAAGTTGCCGCCCAACTTTTCACGCTGCGTGACTTCTGCAAGACACCGGAAGACATCGCACAGACGCTTAAGAAAGTCTCTGACATCGGCTACCAGGCCGTGCAGGTCAGCGGCTTTGGCCCGATCGAAAACAGCGAGATCGTACGCCTTTGCAAGGAGAACAACCTCGTCATCTGCTCCACCCACGAGCCCAGTGACGTCGTCCGCAAGGAGCCCCAAAAGGCTTGTGACCGACTCAAGGAACTCGGCTGCAAATACACTGCCTATCCTTATCCGGCGGGTGTGGATTTCTTCAGCGAAGACTCGGTTAACGAGCTCATCGCCGACCTGAAGAAGGCCGTTGAAGTCTTTGAACAAAACGGCCTCGTGCTGACCTACCACAACCACGACATCGAGTTCCTGCGCATGGGCGAGGGCACCATCCTCGACAAGATTTACAACGAGTGCCCGATTCAGGCCGAGCTCGACACCTACTGGGTTGCCTCCGGTGGTTGCGATCCCGAGCGTTGGGTGCGCAAGGTGGCTGGCCGCACTCCGCTGATCCACCTGAAGGACTTCAAGATGACCGGTGCCAAGGAGCACATCTTCTGCGAAATCGGCTACGGCAACCTCGACTTCAAGGGTATCATTGCCGCTGCTGAAGAGGGTGGCTGCGAGTGGTTCATGGTTGAGCAGGACGTCTGCCCGGGGGATCCGTTTGACTCGCTCAAGATGAGCTTCGACTACATCAAGGCGAATCTCGCCGAGGGTTAATCCAAAGTCGTCAAATAGTTTTACTAAACGCCGTCCCAACGCTGGGGCGGCGTTTTTTCTGCCTCGCTTGGGCCGGGCGATTGGCTAGGTTTACGGCCATGGCGGTTACTCAAAAACGTGCGGTGCTGATTACGGGTTGCTCGACGGGCATTGGCCTGGATGCAGCCATTACATTGCAGGAGCGCGGCTTTCGCGTCATCGCCTCGTGCCGGAAGGCGGCGGACATCGAGCCCTTGCAAGCCAAGGGGTTGGAGACGGTTATCCAGCTCGATTTGGCGTCCACGGAATCCATCAAGCGTGGGGTCGCGCAAACGCTGGAGCTGACCGGCGGCAAGCTGTATGCGCTGTTTAACAACGGAGCCTACGGGCAGCCCGGAGCGGTTGAAGACCTGACCCGCGACGCCCTGCGCCGGCAGTTTGAAACAAATTTCTTTGGCACGCATGAGCTGACCCGGCTGCTGATCCCGACCTTTCTTCAGCAGGATGACGCGCGGATCATCCAGAATAGTTCAGTGCTGGGCTTTATCGGTGCGCCCTATCGTGGG
The DNA here is from genome assembly GCF_027257155.1 of Cerasicoccus sp. TK19100. Taxonomy (NCBI): domain Bacteria; kingdom Pseudomonadati; phylum Verrucomicrobiota; class Opitutia; order Puniceicoccales; family Cerasicoccaceae; genus Cerasicoccus; species Cerasicoccus fimbriatus. The sequence continues at coordinate 122,525 of NZ_JAPWDU010000004.1, read as the reverse complement.
GCCTATGTGGCGAGTAAGTTTGCACTGGAGGGGCTGACTGACACGATGCGGCTGGAGCTGGCCGGGACACCGGTCAAGTGCGTGCTGATCGAGCCTGGGCCTATTATCAGCCGGTTCCGCCAAAACGCACTTGCGGCGATGCAGGCGTCGATTGATATCGAGAACAGCCGCCATGCCGCGCTTTACCGCAAGACTATCGAGCGCCTAAGCAAGGAGGGGCCGGGGATGAAATTTACGCTACCAGAATCCGCCGTGACCAAGGTGCTGCTCCATGCGCTTGAGAGCCCGCGCCCCCGCGCGCGCTACCGGGTGACGGTCCCCACGCATCTCACGCACGCCCTGAAGCGAATACTAAGCACCAGGATGTTCGACCGCTTCATGCTGAAGTTCGGCTCGGCTTAGCTTTACTTAATCCAGGACGCGTCGTGGATCACGAACTGAGGCTTGCCGCGGAACTCGCCCAACTGGCCGATGAAGCGGATGTCTTCATCGGCGCGGAGCGTCGAGAGCTTGATTTTTACGTCTTCATCGTAGCCGTAAATTTCATACTGGTTGTCTCCGACGCGGACGATGTAGGGCTCGCGGTTAATGAGCTCACCCGTGACTACGAAGATCTCTCCCATGTTGGCTGAGAGGGTTTCCGGCTTATGGTTAACCAAGCCATTGAACTCATTGACGGCGGTTATCGATACGCTGTCGTAATCGGCCATGGGGACGGTCGAGGGAGCATCCTTTTGTGAGCTGCTCGGCACGGCAAAGTAGGGCTCGGGATCGGTGGAGAGGTTGACTGCGAGCGGGAAATGGTCCGAAAAGCCGCCGCCTGCCTCACTGGTAAAGTGCCAGGAAATGGGCTCGTTCCACGGTCCGTGAGCGTTGAGGCCCGGCGCTGCAACCACACGGAAAGAGTTGTCCACGTAGTGAACGCCCTGGCCGTCGTAGAGGCCCGGAGTGATGAGGATCTCCATCAGCGTGCCCCAATAGCCGCGGTAAAGTTCGCTGCCGCGCTGGCCCTCGGGAAGCTCGAACCAGAGGTTGTAGAGCATCGCCCGGCCATTGCGCGTGGCACCTTCGTCTCCCTGTGATCCGAGGACGTCGATGGCAAAGTCTTGCGTGTCGCGCCACTGTTCGCGGTGTTCGCGCATGAAGTGTTCCGGCGCATTGTAGTAGGTGTTCAGGTCGCCACCGATCAGGATGTCAGCCTGCGGGTTTTTAATGATCACGGCTTCGACGGCGCGGCGGAGATCTGCGGCGTTGCGGACGCGCTTGGGCTCCGTTGAGGGGTTGGAGGCACCGCTTTTCCAGTGGTTGTTGAAGACGATCAGCTCATGGCCGTCCACGTCCAAACCGACTTCCTGAATCGCGCGTGCGCTCGGTGTAAAGTGGGTCTTTTCATAATTGATGGGAAACTTCGTGAAGACGACGTTGTTGTGCGCGGAAGATTCATTGAAGGGTTCCGATGGTTCGGGCACGGCAATGTGGTATCCCTTTAAGCCGTTGTCCTCGAAATACTTGAGGGTCAGGGCCTCCACGGGCAGGCCGGCCACGAGGTTGTCAAACTGCTCGGTGAGCATCAAGTCAACAGTGGTGTCCTTGTAGGTTTCCAAAAATGCGGCGTAGTCCTGGACTTTGCTCTCCGGTGTGCGGTCGAGCTCAAACTCCTGAAATAGAATCAGCTCGGGCCCCTCGCCGTTGTTGAAGCGCTTGAGCAGTTCGGTGATGTTTTGAATCTTCGTCAGCGTTTTGCGCGGCGTGTAGGGGTAGGGCATGGACTGGTTGTCCGCCTGATAATCCCCATACATCGCCACGCCGTCGGCATCGAATAGATTTTCGACGTTGTAGACGACCACGGTGAATTGGCGCCCGGAGAGACAAGCCTGCGTGAGAAGGAGTAAAACAAACGCGTAAAGATATCGCGACATATTGTTTCCCTAGCTAGCTTCGTTCCTTAAATCAAGCGAGCCTCTATTAAATTTGGGTTACGACGTTTGACCGACGAAATTTTCCACGCATAGTGTAAGCTGTGAATGTGATTACCGCGCCAAGTGCTGGCTTCTGTTGGGGAGTCGAACGCGCCATCGAAATCGCCCGCAAGCACGCAGGCGGCGAACAGCGCGTTTACACTGATGGCCCGCTGATCCATAACCGTCAGATGATGGAACAGCTTGAAGCCGAAGGGATTAGCGAAGTAGGCGACTTCCAGAGTCAGGCTCCGCTGCACTTGGAAAAAGGTGAAGACGGCGTCATGGTCGTCCGCGCTCATGGGGTTTCCCCACAGCGGCGCGCCTACCTGAAAAGCCTGGGAATGCAGTTCAAGGACGCGACTTGCCCGGATGTCGGAATAATTGCCGGCAAAGTGAAACTTCATGCGCGCAAAGGCTATCAGGTGGTTATTTTTGGCGACCCGAAGCACCCTGAAGTGATCGGAATTTTGGGATACGCGGTGAGCGGAGGCCACGTGATTCGCAATGATAAGGACATCGCCGCCTTACCCGATCTGGGGGACAAAGTCTGCATGGTTTCGCAATCTACCATGTTTGTGGACGAGTTTCACCGCTTGGCTAAACTGCTCAAAGACCGCTTTTCGGAGGCCATTATTATCGATACGATATGTGGTGCCACCCGGGAACGCCAGGACGACATTGGCCATCTAATTAAAAAGGGGGTCGAGGCGGTGGTAGTCGTTGGTGGCCGTCACTCGGCGAACACGATTAAGCTGGCTTCTTTGGTCGAGCGCAAAGGCTTGCCAGCCTACCATGTCGAATCTCCCGCCGAGCTGGATGTTGAGTCGCTCAAGCGATACGAATTAGTGGGACTCACCGCCGGAGCTTCGACTCCAGCCTACCTGATCGACGCCGTCCGAGAGAAGCTGGAGGCGAGCTGATTTTACCTTACAGCAGCTTGTCGTATTCGGAGTGATGGCCGATCCAGAACCACACTATTTGATCGTCTGACTGAATCGCAATCGCCCGGTAGTGAATGCCAATTCTAATGGACCAGTAATTGCCAACTTTCTTGAAATGCAAGGACGGGTGATAGGGATCGTCTTTTAGAAGTTGGTAATTGGAATCCGCTAATTTTTGAATGTGCTCTGGCAACTTATCATAGTAGCGCCAAAAGCTGGGATTCGCTTTATGAATCATCGGTCGTTGCAACGGCCATTTTTCAAATCATCCAATGCTTCTTTGGCCAGCGCATCTAATCGGCCAGCCTTTGCATCCTGCTCAAATTGCTGGTCCCAGGCATCGGCATCAAATTCAAGAAACCATTCCCGGAATTTTTTAAGTTCTTCCGTAGGTAATTCTTTCACCGCTTTTTCGATTTCCACTAAGGTGCCCATCACTCCAACATGAATCATTTTAAGCAATTGAGCAAGTTTTCTGTGCTCTCGGCAAATTGAGAGGGGTCTCGTCGCGACTACTGGTTTGGATGTCCACTGAGACTTATTCACAGCTATTTCTGAGTAAGTTCTTAGCGCGTTTTTCTTTACGACGCGGTGACGCATCTCAATGCTGATCCAATGCCCGACGCCAAGTATAAGTCGCGACCGTTTGAGAAGAAAAAAACCGATTTCGACCAGTATGCGGGAGACCGCCTGGTCCCGCATGACCTGCGCCTGGAGCAGGCGCTGCTGGGCTGTATTTTGCTGGAAGGCGGGGCGGACACCATGGCGCAATGCATTCAGGAAAAGATGCGCGCCGACTGCTTCTACAGCCCGAAGCATCAGCTGATGTTCGAGGTGATGACGGAGCTCTACAACGCCTCCACGCCGATTGACGAAATCATCCTGCGTGACGAGCTGACCCGCACCCAGCGCTACGAGGAGATCGGCGGCGACGCGTATCTGTTTGAGGTCACCGGCCAGATCAGCACCACCGCGCACTTGCCGCATTACATCGAGCGCATCAAGGAATACCACTTGTTGCGGGAGTTGATTCGCTTTTCCAACCGCACCATCGAGGGCGTTTTTGAGAACCCTGGCGATGTGTCCGCGTTCATTGAAGACGTCGAGCAGTCCATTTATAAGATCAGCGAAGACCGCATCACTGACGCCGCGCAGCCGGTCGACAAGACCGTCGACGACGCCATGCGCCTCATTTACCAGATGTATGAGAACCGTGGCGAGATCACCGGCACGACCACGGGCTTCATCGACCTGGACAAGATGACGACCGGCTGGCACCCGGCGGAAATGATCGTTGTCGCCGCCCGTCCGTCGATGGGTAAGACGTCGATTGCGCTGAACATGGTTGAGGGCGCGCTGTTCCCGAAAAACGGTGAGGCGGCCGCCACCTTGGTCTTCTCGCTGGAAATGCCCTCCGAGCAGTTGGCCGTGCGTTTGCTCTGCAGCCGGGCCCGGGTGAATATGTCGAAGTTGCGCGAAGGCTTTTTGCCCAAGGAAAAACAGCAGGACCTCGTCCGCGTGGCGCAGGAGTTTAAAAACGCCCCGCTGTTTATCGACGATAGCTCCGGCCTGACGATTTTGGAAATCCGCGCCAAGGCCCGCCGACTGTGCAACCAGCACAAGCTGGGACTGGTCATGGTCGACTACCTGCAGCTCGTGGCCGGTGACAACAATATCCCGCGCGAGCAGCAAATCGCCGACATTTCCCGCGGTATGAAGGGCATGGCCAAGGAATTGGGCATCCCGGTAATCGTGCTCGCGCAGCTCAACCGCGAGAGTGAAAAAGAGAAGCGCCAGCCCCGTATGAGTGACCTTCGCGAGTCCGGATCGATCGAGCAGGACGCCGACGTTATTTTGCTAATTTCCAAGCCGCGGGAGTTCGATGAACAGGAAGACCTTGCCAGTGACGCGGTTGCGCGCGATTTAATCATTGCCAAGCAACGTAATGGGCCGGTAGGAACCGTGCCTTTAATGTTCACTAAGAACCTGACGCGATTTGAAAACTACACGCCACAACCTGCTTGACTGGACCGTCAAGGTATTCCTGTTGCTCTCACTTATTCTCGCGCCCCAACTCGGCTGGGCGCAGGATTTATCTGGCTCTGCGCCGGTTGTCGAAAAAATCGATATCCAGTTCGAGGGCTTCAAAAACGTAAGCGAGCAAAATATCTACGCGCACATTCAGCAGCGCGCTGGCATGCCTTACGAGGAGACGCAGATCGATAAATCGGTCCGCTCGCTCTACCAAAGCGGACTTTTTGAATTCATCGAGGCGCGCCGCTCCACCTTGCCCAATGGCAATTTCGAGGTGATCTTTGTCGTCGTGCCAAAATACCGCGTGACCAAGGTCGTTTACGAAGGCCTCAAGGACGTGGATGAAGACGATTTCGAGGACGAGGTGGAAACTGCCGACGGACTCCCGCTGGACGAAGTGCGCGTCAAGCGTGACTCCACCAAGATCTTTGACCTGCTCCAGAAGGACGGCTACACGAACGCCAAGGTCAACTACCGCATCGACCGCAATGAAGAGCTCGGCACGGCCACGGTTGCTTTCATCATCGACGAGGGCGAGAAGCTCGACATCGACAACATCGAATTCGTCGGCAATGAGCACTATGACTCCAGCGATTTGCGGAGCATGATGGTCACCGAAGAGTACTTCTGGCTTTGGTCCTGGCTGATCGGCGGTGGTCGCCTGCAGGAAGAGGACTTCCAGCGCGACCTCGAAACACTGCGCGCATTTTACAAGAACGAGGGTTACCTCGACGTGGAAATCCCTGAGTCCGAGGTGGTGCTCGAATACCCGTCCGAGGGTGAGCTGGACATCATCATCACGATCCATGAAGGCCGCCGCTACTACGTGGGCGAGATCGCCTTCCAGGGGAATGAACTCTTCACTACCGAGCGTCTGGAAAGCATTTTGGCGACCAAGCCCGGCGATTATTTCTCCCCGAGCAAGATCGATGAAGACGTTGAAATTATTAAGGATTTCTACGGCCAAATCGGTTACCTCGACACCTACGTGCGCATCGAGCGTCTGCCAAACGTCGATGACGGCACGATCGACATGACCTTCATCGTGACGGAAGGTGAGCAGTTCTACGTCGAGACAATCACCTTGCAGGGCAACACCAAGACCCGGAATGAAGTCATCATCCGCGAACTGGCCCTGGCTCCGGGTGACGTATTTGACCTCGTCCGCATGAAGGCCAGCCAGTCGCGTCTGGAAAATACCCGCTTCTTTGATTCCGTCAACCTCGCTCCCGAGGCGAGCAATTTGCCGAACCGCCGCAACCTGCGCGTTACGGTGAAAGAGGGCAGCACGGGTAACCTGACCTTCGGTGCCGGTTTCAGCTCGGTGGAGTCGGTCGTGGCCTTTGCTGAGTTGACCCAGAGTAACTTCGACATCTTCAACTACCGCTCGATGTTCCAGGGTGGTGGTCAGAAGTTCCGCCTGCGTCTCTCTCTTGGTCTGGAGTCCAATCAGGTGCTTTTGTCTTTTGAAGAGCCTTGGGTTTACCAGCGTGAGTTGGCCTTCGGTTTTGAGCTGTATCGCACGGAGTCGGACTATCTCTCCACCAACTATAATGAGCTCCGCATGGGTATGCAGCTCTACCTGCGCAAGCGCCTCTTCGAACTCGTGGAAGGCCGTGTGTCCTACACGATTGAAGATGTCGACATCAAGGACGTGAATGCTTTCGCATCGCCGGTCATTCAGCAGGAGGAGGGCAACACGCTCACTTCCAAGGTTGGCTTCCAGCTCCTACGTGATACCCGCAACAATCTGATCTGGACGACCAGTGGTAACCGCGTCCAGTACATCACCGAGCTGGCTGGCACCGGTTTGGGTGGCGACGCCAATTACATACGTCAGGAAGTCCGCGCCACACAGTACATTCCCACCTTCGAAACCTTTGACCAAACGATCCGCCTGCATGGGCGCACCGGCACGGTCCTCCCGACCAAGCGCGAGACTGGCACCTTCTTCAACCAGCGCACGCAGCGTTTCGAAACCTACGATGACGGTGTGCCGTTCTTCGATAAATACTTCCTGGGCGGACCTTACACGCTGCGTGGTTTCGATTACCGCGAAGTTGGCCCGAAGGACCCGATCTCCGGCGAGCCGCTGGGGGGTGACACCATGGCAATGGTTCAGATCGAGTATATCTTCCGCTTCATCGACCAGCTTGGTTTCAAGGTATTCTACGACGGTGGTTTCGTGAACAAAGACGCCGGAGACTGGGGCCCCAATCAGCCCAATACCTCCAGTGCTACTTTCTACGACCCAGCCACGGGTATGCAGTCGGCACCGATTACCGGCACTGCGGGTGGCTGGAATGACGACGTGGGCGTTGGCCTGATCATCATGCTCTTGGGCTCACCGCTCAACCTCGACTTGGCTTGGCCGATCCACACCGATGAGTTTAATGACCAGCCGGGGCCGGTGTTTAACTTTTCCTTTGGAACGGTCTTCTAATCCGCTTGTCAGGAATAGACGGGCCTGTTACCACCAAAGGCCATTACCTTTTCATATACCAGCAAGACGCCCTAGATTATCAAAATCCTAACTATGAGAAAAATCCTGATCACCCTCCTCGCATTCGGCGCCATGAGCGTTGCTTTTGCGCAGAATTCCCCGGTCATCCTCACGGTAAACGTTGCTAAGCTTTACGACGGTTACTGGAAGGCCAAGGAAGCCGAAGCAAAGTTCCAGAGCTCCATTGAAAACGCGCAGCAGGAAATCCAGAGCATGATCCAAGAGGGCATGCAAATGACTGAGCAGCTGCAGGCTATGCAGGCGGAAGCCTCCAGCCCGGCCATCTCCGAAGAGCGTAAGCAAGAGATCGCCAAGGAAGCTCAGACGAAGATTCAGACCATCCAGCAAAAAGAGCGCGACGTAAACCAGTTCCGCCAGACCACGGATCGCCAGCTGCAGCAGCGCCGCCAGGCCATCACCGAGCTGCACCTTTCCGACATCCAGGCGGTTGTTACCGAAGTGGCCAAGGGCAAGGGCGCAGACCTCGTCCTGAACACTCAGGGCCTCGCTGTGGTTTACTCCAGCGAAGCCATGGACATCACCGAAGAAGTGATGACCAAGCTCAACGCGGACAAACCGTAGTCTGATTCAGTAATCATTTTCAGCCCCGGTGGAGATCATCTGCCGGGGCTTTTTTTACATCCAATTCTTCAGGTTGGGGGGATTAAATGTTCGCCAAGTGCGGATCGGGGCATGAGTCTTTTCCCAGATGCAAATCGCGTTTACCGTAGAGCAACTGAAGAGCCTGAGTGGCGCCGGGAAATCCACTGGCGGCTTTGACGGCGTCGTGTCCGGAATTGCGGCCCTCAAGGACGCGCAACCGGGTGACCTGTCTTTCCTCGGCAACAAAAAATACACGCCGGAGGTCAAAGAAAGCCAGGCGAGCGTCATCCTCGTGCCCGCTGATTACGAGGGCGAGCCCAAGGAAAACCAATGCTTTCTGGCGGTGCAGAATCCCTCGCTGGCACTGGCCCGTATTTGCGGCGCACTGGAGTCCAAACTCTGGCCCTGGCCGGAGCCCGGCATCCACCCGAGCGCCTTCATTGATGAGTCCGCGACGATTGCCCCCGGCGCGCACATCGGCCCGGGCTGTATAATCGAAGCCGGTGCGACCATCGGCGAAGGAACGTGGCTACAGGCCCAGGTATTTGTTGGCCGCGATGTGGTAATCGGCGAGCGTTGCTGGCTGCGCCCGCAGGTGGTCATCCACGCCGCGTGTGTGCTCGGCGACCGCGTGCGCATTCATGCTGGCGGCGTGATCGGCTCCGACGGTTTTGGCTACGAGAGCCCCAAGGGCATCCACGAAAAGGTCCCGCAGATCGGTAACGTCATTATTGAGAACGACGTGGAGATCGGAGCCAACACCACTATCGACCGCGCGCGCTTCAGTAGCACCCGCATCGGGGAGGGGGCCAAGATCGACAACCTCGTGCAAATCGCGCACAACGTGCAGGTAGGCCCGCATTGCCTGATCGTGGCTCAGGCCGGCGTGTCCGGCAGCACTATCCTCGATCACCACGTGGTCATCGCCGGGCAGGCGGGAATCACCGGCCACTTGAATCTCGCCGCTGGCACCGTCGTCGGCGCGCAGGGTGGGGTCCATTTCGATACCGAGCCTGGTAAATACTACCGTGGCAGCCCTGCGCTGGAAGCCTCCCTGGCCAACCGCATCCACATCCTCTCCAAGCGCCTGCCCGAGCTGTTCAAGCGCATCGAGAAAATCGAAGACGCGGTCTTGTCTTCTTCGCACTAAGGTTTTGCTGCTTCATTTTTTTCGGGAAAACCTCGCCATACGTAACGTATTTGTTGAACTTCACCTTTGCTTTGACTGACATTCTCGATTTCGAAAACACCGGCATGAAAGAACAGGAACTTAAAATCTTCACGGGTAACGCCAATCCCAAATTGGCCGAGGAGATCTGCCAATATCTAGGCTGTCGCTTGGGTAAGGCGATCGTCACGACCTTCCCCGATGGCGAAACCTTCGTGCGCATCGACGAAAATATCCGCGGACGCGATATCTTCCTCGTGCAGCCCACCTGCGGCCCTGCGAACCATCATCTGATGGAGCTCCTGATCATGATTGATGCCGCCCGCCGCGCATCGGCCAGCCGCATTACGGCCGTGCTGCCGTTCTTCGGCTACGCCCGCCAGGACCGCAAGGACCAGCCGCGCGTGCCGATTACTGCCAAGCTCGTGGCCAATCTGATTGCTGCCGCCGGTGCGACCCGTGTCCTCGCGATGGACCTCCACGCCCAGCAAATTCAGGGCTTCTTTGATATCCCGGTCGATCATCTTTACGCGTCTCCCGTGTTCTCTAACTACCTGCAGCAGCTCAAGCTGGAGAGCGATCTAGTGGTCTATTCGCCGGACGTTGGCGGGATGAAAATGGCCGCCGCCTACGCGGAAATCCTCAATGCGCCGCTGGGCTTCGTTGCCAAAAAGCGCATGAGCGCCACGGACGTGGAGGCCTTCAATCTCGTGGGCGATGTCGACGGCAAGGACGTGCTCCTGATCGACGACATGACCGAGACTGCCGGCACGCTGACCGCTGCCGCCAAGCTTCTTAAGAAGAACGGCGCTAACAGCGTTCGCGCCGCCGTCACCCACGGCGTCTTGAACGACATTGGCTACGAGCGCCTCAAGTCCGGCATTCTCGATGAGCTGATCACAACCAACACCACGCCCATTGAACCGCGCGACCTGCCCATCACGGTGCTCTCCGTCGCCGAGCTCCTCGGCAAGGCGATCATGCACATCCACAGCAACGAATCCGTCACCAGCCTCTTCGAGATCAAGGGCTTCTAAGCACGGACCAGTCTTTTTAACCGCAGAGGACGCGGAGAACGCAGAGGATTGCTCATATCTTTCTCGGCGCTCTCCGCGTCCTCTGCGGTTTTTCGTTTCGATGCTGAGGCTCTACGATACCTGTGTGCGGTAGGGACATATTTCCGTCTCTCCGTGGCCTCTGTGGTTCACAATCGTATTTCTTTAATTCGCTCTTCGTGCTCTTCGTTGCCTTCGTGGTTAAAATGCACGCTATTTCGGCTTATGGATTACACTGATTGGGATAATAATGTTCACTGAACAAATTAATCCTAAATCCACCACTATCATGCTGAAATACTATCTCGAATCCTTTCGAAACATTGACTCCCAATCCGGCGCCAAGGGCCAATACATCGCCCGCGTAAAAGGCGAAGATACCTTGCAGGGCAAGGCTTTGCATCAACGCCTCGCTACGCGAACCGGTATGCGCGAGCACGAGGTCGCCGCTGTGCTCGCAGCATTGGGCGACGAGGTCCGCGACAGCCTGCGCGAAGGCCGCCGCGTCAACCTACAGGGGCTGGCGCAGTTTATTCCCGCGATCCAGGGCACCTTCGACGATATCAACGAGCTTCGCGACCCGAAGCGCCACCAGGTCAAGGTCGGCGTCCGCCTGCCGCCCAAGCTCAAGAAAGACATCAACCGTCAACTAAGCTGGGAGCGCGTCCATGCGCCGGATACCCGTCTGCGCCCGAACATTACCGCCGTTTTCAACACGCGCCGGGAACACGTTACGACCCTCGCGCCCGGTACGCCACTGAAGCTCTACGGCGCGCGCCTGAAGTTCAACGAAGCCGCACCGGACGAGGGCATTTTCCTCGTCCCCACTGGCCAGTTTCCGCAACAGTCCATCCGCCTGCCGGACGTGGTGATGAACACGCCACAATGGCTGATCACCCAGGCACCTTACGACCTCCCGCCCGGCGAATACCGCCTCGAAGTCTGCTCCCGCCAGCGCGACTGCACCACCCTGGTGGTGGGTGAATACAAGCAGGTCTTGTCGGTCGAAAGCCCGCCAGTTACCGCCTTAAACCAAGCCGTCGCTTAGGCCCTTTCCTTAGGCGTTGATACCTCTTACGTCCATGGACGTAGCCCATCTGCGTCCCGGGACGTAACCATCCTACGCCCCCGGACGTAAGCCCGCTACGCCCCTGGGCGTAAGGAGGAGCAAGAGTGGGTGTTTTGATGCAACAAACTCTTGGATTCATGGTAACAAGCGCCGCGGTTTCACACGGCATACACTGGCTTTGCTCAACAACCGTAGCACTGTTAACGAATATTGAATCAAAGATTGCCGCTTTATTAGGAGCTAAGCGGGTATTGAGCAGTGGGCGTTTCGACCTCTGCTCAATTACTCCTGCCAGCCTCAAGTTCTTCTCGATACTCAAGCTCCGCCTCTTGGCGAGCAGACTCATTGCGCTGGTCGCGTATTTGGTTCAGCAATTCAAGTTGCTCTTCGGGGATTTGGTAGCCGGGGAGCTCGCTGTCAGTAATCTTCATTTCGCGTAGGACTCGCGGGTCGGCAATATCCTCGTAATTGGTTCCGTCGGGATTGAGTGTTTTTGCGGTTACAAAGATAACGAAGTTGCTTGTTATGATTTCTTCAACGGGAGGTTGGTCTGCTGCTGTTGAGGTACCTGCCGGAGTCGGCGCTACCAAGTGCTGATTAATCGACTCGCCGACTCCACCCAGCATCAGGGTGAAACCATCTTTGACGATCATCGTGGTTGAAAACGTTTTCGATGAGGTCAGCGGCAGGCTTGCCGCAACGCCTTGACCGGCAAAGCTCGTTTCGCCGATGCGAGTGGTTAGTTTGGGCGTAATCCTTAAGCGAATGAAGCCGGCGCTGTTAACTTCGGGGCGGACCATTAGGTTCGCATCCACTGTTTGGTATTCAAATCCATCCGCAACGAAAGCTCCCTTCGCTTCATTGTAAGAAAAATGCGGCACCGGAAAGCGCTTGGTCACTTGGACACCCGCATCCTGCTCATCCAATGCGATGACTTTCATGGTCGTCACCAGCCGCGCGCCTTTAACCGTCTCCAGCTTACGCAATAATTCATCGGCGGCTTGCGGATTGTATATGGCCGACCCCTTTTCATTGATATCATCGATGACGGAATCCGCCGCATCGGATTCATCTGCGTCACTATCGAAACGCTCGCGAGTCACGAGTTCGAACAGCTTGGCCTCAATTGATACTTGCGGGGTCGGACGATCCAGTCGGTCAATGATCGCTTGGATGTCATTCATCCGCGACGGGCGCTCCGTGACTAGGAGCGCGTTTGTTCGTTGGTCAACTTGAACGCGTCCTCCCTTGCTGCCATCCGTCATGGGCAAGAGCGCGTCCTGCATCTTCCCTGCCTCAGCGTAATTGATCAGAAAGACTCGTGTAATAAAAGGCTCACGACTCAGATCAGCTATTTTTATGATGCGAACGATGTTGCGATCATCTATGTAAGTATAGCCGAGTGGCTCCAAACAAATACTGAAAACCTGTCGCCAGGTTACGTTACTCAGCTTTATGCTAGTATTACCCCTTAAGTCATTTGGGATCACCAAATTTAGGTCATATCTGTCGGCAACTTCTCGAATGATCGTGCGCACGTCTTCATTGTGATAATCGATGGAGATAACTTCATCTTCACCGAAAACCAATTGTTCGCCTTCGTCGATTGAGGGACCGAAATCGATTTCTGCTATTTCTTTAGTTTCTGCCGTATCAGCAGGGTGCGGCATCAGCACGAAGCTTAATGTGATCAGGGCAATTGTGGTGATTGCTTTTGGAGTTTTCATAGTGGGCTTATTAAATGACCACAATTAATCTATATCTTTAGTCTTCACAAACAAAGATAATTCGAGCGGATCCGCACGGGCTTCTAGGGCAGAATCAAATTAAGTCTTTAAAACCACAGAGGCACGGAGAAAAGGAGTATTTTAAAATGCAGTAGCCAGTAGGGAAAGCGGCCGAAAAAGCGAGCGCATTTCGCAGCGATCCTCTCTGTTGATGTCCTCCTCCGTGAGGGGGGCGATCATGCCATGTTCTAGTTCCTGGCGCGTCAAGAGTGTGGACGCTTACAGATAGCGATTCCATCGATGCGACTGCTTCATGGCCGGCAAATTTCGGGCCGCTTCCTCATAGGATGAACAATCGTATGCGCATGAAGCCTTATACAACAGATATTCTGCAACTGAGTAATCGAAGGGGACTATTTGTTGGTATGGAAAAGGCGCTGATTGCGTCCAATACGGGATGAGCCAGTCGAGCGCTACACGCAAACCGCGATTTGTTTCATCAACGGCGTTCCAGAGATTGATCGAGCACTTATCGCCGATCGCCGCCAGGCCGAATAGTAACTGCAAGTTATACGTGGCGTAGCTTAAGGCCCTGGTTCGTGAGAGTTCGTGTGGCTGGCGACCATCGGGTTCGATGTGTTGTTTGATTCGCTTTTCGAAAACGGTGCTCAGCGTTTCCCGGGCGATATCTGTCTGGTCCGTAAACATTGCCATCGCACAGACCTGTAAATCAAAGGCAGTGCCGTGGTTGTTATGTTCCTTTGATTCACATACGCCATGTGAACTCGTCAACAGCCAGTCCAGGTAGTCACTGAACCAGCCCTGCAAACTTGCGTAGTCTTGCGATGAGAGACTGGGTGACTCCTTAAGCAAGGAGATGGCGTCTACCATTGGCTGGGCTAAAATCACTGTTTCAATGATGCCGATGCCACGGCCAGTACAGATGCCCGGTATCGCCTGACCATATTCTAGATGAGGCCGCATGCCGGTGGCTTCGTCCAGGAGAAAGACACGCAGTAGTTTCACGGCATGATCGGCATAGCGCGAATCGTCAAAAAAGTACCAAGCCAGCGCCAGGACATCGATGGCATGGGTAACCGACTTGAGTTTTTGCCGATCAAAAGTTTCACTTTCGGGATTTAGCTCTCCATCCCGCCGAATATAAGGCAAGCCGTCCGGGGTATCCGGGTTGGCCCACCAGTAAGGGCCTTGACTCATGTAGTCACGTTTATCACCACTCGGCGGCGTCCGCTGTTTTTCAACAATCGTTAATGGGCCCTGGCGTAGTGCATTATTTGCTTCGGCGCGCAGCCATTGCGTTTCGTTGCGCACAGCCGCATCGTCCTTTCTGATGCGACTGCGTGCAGCCTCGAGTAATCTTGGCTGACGTATGACTTGATATAAAGACATGGCCCACAATGATCTCAGACACCTGGGGCTCGTTAATTGGAGTAGCCATGGCCGGAGTAATTCCGGCTATGGCTAGCACTCCAGAGATGAACCAGGTGGGGGAACTAATAGTCGAATATTGGCACTGCTTTTTTAGTATGAAGACTGGTATTACGCTAAAGAATCGCCATCTACTGCTGGTGGCGACGCACAAGGGCTAACCCCAATACACAGGCTGCCAGCAACAGACCATAAGTACTTGGCTCGGGAATGATGGATATGTTGTCAATCAGGATAGGATTCGACGAATTCCTATTGTTCGTATTGCCGTAGATCGCGAAATTGACCAAGTTGCCAGAGGTGTCTTGGCGGAAGGCAAACGTTGACTGCGAACTGCTGGTCAGAATGCTGGGGGAGCTGAAAGCGCCTCCGGTAATCGTGCTCGTTACCGTATTGTTGGCATTGTCAATAATCATGCTCATCGTATACCATGTATTGATGTCTATTGACTGGTCGGCATCCGTGTAAGCGCCTCCGCCTGAGCCATCGCCCTGATAGAGACGAATATCGCCATTCTGCAATCGTGTTATCGGGCCAAAATCGGAGAAGCTGGCGGTCGACAGATCCGCAATCCCCGTCATGCCAATGGTTAAATCAGTCAAGCTCGTGGAGCCAATGTAGAAATCGAACTGAAGGGTTAAGGTTGAACTGGCACCAATCGTGGCGCTTATGCCGCTTAATTGATTTCCTTCACGGCTCTGCGTGTTCAGAACCTTGTTAGTCGGATCAGTAGGATCGAGTTCTACGGTCCAATTGTTGGCGTTATACCAATCGGTTGGCGCTTCACCTACGGTATCGGATTGGAAGTTGTCGATGATGGCACCAGAGGCGCTGAGCGAAAGGAACGCGAGGGGGAGTGTGAGGACGTTTTTCATTGTTGAGGATCTTGGGTTGGTGATTCTTTGAAGGCGTGCATTAGGCTTTGCCCTCCCGGAATCGTCAATAGGACCGGACCATTACACGTAATTGTAAGATTGTCTCGAATCGGCGGCCGCGAGTATAAACATTGGAGCGCACGCATACGTTCATCCATGAGCAAAATCCAATCCGTCAGTATGGCCGATATCGCCAAGGCCGCGAATACCACGCGAAACACTGTATCGGTTGCTCTGCGTAACAAGCCGGGAGTATCGGAGGAAACTCGAGTGCGCATCCAAGCGATTGCTGAAAAAATGGGCTATCGGCCCAACCCGCTGGTTTCTACGCTTATGGGGGCCATTCGCAGCACTCGGCCCATTCAATGTAATGCAAATATTGCATTCATACACTGCCTGGACGGCCCTAATCAGTGGCGGGGGCGCAACCATTACGAGAATTTCTTTGAGGGGGCCCGTCAGCGAGGAGAATTCACAGGATTCTCCGTGTCGCCGGTATGGCTTCACGAATCTGGGGCGAACTTAAAACGAATGCGAGAGATGCTCCTTGCCCGTGGCGTTAGTGGCGTGATCATTGGCCCTGTCGAGATGCCGCGGCGGCATATTCTTTTTCCTTGGGATGACTTTGCCGTGGCTACCATCGGCTTGTCTTTATGGCGACCGAAACTCCACCGGGCACATAGTGATCTAACTCAATGCATGTGCCTTGCTGTCAGCGAACTCAACAAGTTAAACTACCAGCGAATTGGCATCGCATATACTGACAATTCGGATTCGAAATTTGATTATGCGTGGTCATCTGCCGTCGGTCGCGAAATGGCGAATCGTCCCAAGTGTCTGTGTCGCCCGTTCATCGGCAATCAAGGCTCAATCAATGGTTTTGATGAATGGCTGGAGCGCGAGCAGCCCGACGCGATTATCGACGCTACGATTCACCATCTGTATGATTATTTGCTCGGCAGGGGGTTAAGCATTCCAGAGAAAATCGGTTACGTGGATTTGGTTCGCTCAGACTTACCCAGCGAAGTCGCTACAGTGCATCGCGATCTCAGTTTACTGGGTGCTGCTGCGCTGGACATCGTGACTGCACAGCTAATGCGCAATGAGCGAGGTTTGCCCCAAAACCGAAGGTCGGTAGTCATTGAAGGCGTCTGGCATCCGGGCAAAACCGTTTGCCAGCGGGCTGAGAAATAACCCGCATTTTCACGAGATAGCATGTCTCGTTATTCGCGTTGATTATGTGGATGCGCTTTCTGATTATTCCCGTTGGAAGCGGCTATTGATCGGGTTGAGTAGTGGGACTCGCCGCCTTCAGCGCATCAATCGGCATGCTGACGTAGTTCACCGTATCGCCGCTGCGGTTGATGAGCTTTGCCGTGAGGGTGGCGGGTGTCGCGTCCCAGTCGAGCTCGATGAGGCCGAAGCCGAGGTCGGTGTGGATGCCGCCGGAGCGGTAGCGGTTGGTTTCGCCGGGGAAGTTATTCCACGAATGGGTGAGGCCGCTGGAGGTGATGTCGAGTAGCGGGTAGGGGGTCTCGGCGTCGTTTTTGATCGAGATTTCGTGGATGTGGCGGTCGCCGCTGATGAAGACAACGCCAGGGATGTTTTCTTCCAAAATGAAGTTTAGCAAACCCGCGCGCGAGGGCGGGAAGTTGGCCCATTTCTCGTATTTGTGGTCTTCGGAGAGAAACTGAATGCCCGTCACAATGAGGTTGATCTGGGCGTCGCTGGACTTGAGCTCTTTTTGCAGCCATGTCCATTGCTCCGCGCCGAGCAGGTCGGAGCCGGGGTTCTTCGGTTTGCCGGCGAAGTAGCGGTCGTCGATCAGCAGCACCTTCACGCGTTGGCCCTCGGGGCCGAAGGTGTAGCTGCCGTAAAGGCCCTCGCGGCTCCAGCGCTCGTCGGTGTCCGGCACCTCGAAGAAGTTTAGCGCGAGATCGCGTGCAATGGCCTTGGGCGGATACCAGGAGCCGGAGTCGTTCTCGCCGTAGTCGTGGTCGTCCCATGTGCCGAGGACGGGGGTCGCTTCGCGAAATTTTGCGTAGTCGGGCTGTTTGAATTGCTTCTCGTATTTGGCGGCGAGAATGGTCATGTCGCGGGTGTCGCCGTAGATGTTGTCGCCCATCCAAATCCACAGGTCGGGATGCTGTGCGGCGATAACGTCCCACATCGGTTGGGGCAGCGTTTGCTTGTTGCAGGAGCCAAAGGCGATACGGGTCAGCGGCGACTCGAAGTCGTCGGGGAACTTGGCCCAGAGCGGGGCAACGGTGAGCAGCAGAAGAATAGTGGCGCGGCAGATCATGTCAGTATATCACACGCGCCAGCATAATAAGGCAATGCCGATGTGGCGATGACTTACCCAACAAGGGATTCAACCACGAAGGACACGAAGAGCACGAAACCTAAGCTAAATCAAAAAACCACGGAGAATATAGAGGTATGAAGTTTGAATTCCTCCGTATCTCTGTGTTCTCCGTGGTTTAAAAAACCTCAGTTTTCAGGCTTCGTGCTCTTCGTGTCCTTCGTGGTTGAACAACGGACTACTGCGATCTTTAAACCGTCGCCTTGGGCGAGATCAGTTTGTCGGCGACGAGCAGCTCGGCGATTTGCACGGCGTTGAGCGCGGCACCTTTCCAGAGCTGGTCGCCAACGACCCACAGGGACAGGCCGTTGTCGAACGCGGTGTCGATGCGCATGCGGCCGACGCCACACTTTTCCTTGCCGGAGAAGTCCAGCGGCATCGGATACTTGTTTTCCGCGGGCGTGTCGACGAGCTCGGCACCTTCGAAGCTACCCACCACTTGGCGGGCGCGCTGGAGGTCGACGGGTTTTTCGAACTCGGCGTTGATCGCGATGGAGTGCGCGCGGAGCACGGGCACGCGGACGCAGGTGGTCGATGCCTTCAGCCCGGGCATGGTGAGGATTTTGCGGCTCTCGTTGAGCATCTTGTGCTCTTCCTTGGTGTAGCCGTCCTCATAAAACACGTCGACGTGCGGGATCAGGTTAAAGGCGATTTGGTGCGGGTATTCGCTGTAGGTAATGGCCTCACCCTTGCCCCAGGCGCGGAGCTGGTCTTCGAGCTCCTGCATCGCGGCGGCACCCGAGCCGGAAACGGCCTGGTAGGTTGCGGCGAAGAAACGCTTGAGGCCGAACTCGCGGTGCAGCGGGTAGAGCCCCATCAGCGCGACAGCGGTCGAGCAATTGGGGTTGGCAATGATGCCCTGATGGCTGCGCGCGGCGTCGGGGTTGATCTCCGGCACGACGAGCGGCACCTTCGGGTCCATGCGGAAGGCCGAGGAGTTATCGATCGCGATGCAGTCGCGCTTGGCTGCCTCCGGGCAGAGTTCAGTGGAGGTGGAGCCGCCGGCGCTGAAGATGGCGATGTCGAGCGAGTCAAAGGCTTCGGGCTTGGCTTCCTGGACGGTCCAGGTTTTGTCCTGCCAAGTGATGGTCTTGCCAGCCGAACGGCTGGACGCCAGCAGGACGAGCTCCGACATCGGAAAATTACGACGATGGAGTAGCTCGATCAGTTCTTGACCAACGGCGCCAGTTGCGCCGACTATGCCTACACGATAACTCATGGTTATTTCCTCTTATTATCCACGCATTCTGGCGGTTTGCCAGGAGCGCTCAGTGAAACCGACCAAACATGCGCTTTATGCCTCGATTGGCGAGCAAAAACTATTTGCATTTGAGGACGGCCAGTTGCGAAAAGCCTACGCCATCTCGTCCTCGCGCAAGCCGCCGAGCTGTGTGGAGAACTCCCTCGGCACGCCGACTGGCCTCCACGTGATCGATGAGAAAATCGGCGATGGTCTGGCCTTGGGAGACGTCCTGAAAGGCCGTGTACCCACGGGTGAAAATTGCTATGAACTCGACGCTGCCCGCAACGAGGTAAATTTAATCACCACGCGCATCCTCTGGCTTCGCGGTCTGGAGGAGGGCGTCAACGCCGGCCCCGGCTGCGACACGCACGACCGCTATGTTTACATCCACGGCACCAACCAGGAAGACCGCATTGGCCAGCCCAACAGCCACGGCTGCCTGCTCTTGAACAATGCGGATGTGGTGGAGCTATTCGATGCGACCCCGAGCGGCGCGCTGGTGCTGATTGAGGAGTAGGTTGAAGTCGAAGTAGGGTAGCGCAGATGCGTCCTCGCAGCGCACTGCATTGGGTTGGTTGGCTGGTGGATCGCATTTGGAGTGGCTACTTTATAGTGTCCGATTCGATCGCCAGCAGGATGGGGGTGCGCGCGAGATCACCGCTTGGCGGGACATGGCGCGCCTGCGCTACCTTTGGAGAACAGGAGCGAACCTTGATTGGTTTTCATTATTAGTCCGGAGTGCGTTTATAACCGCTTACACTTATTTTTGTGATTCCCCCGACAAAGTTCTTGCCAATAGATAGTTATCAACCAGCGTTCAGTACATAATTATAGAGTACTGAATACTAATAAAAAATTATGCCAACGCCGCCCCCGCTTCCATCCCAATCGAATTCACCCACGCCGTCTATTGGTAATAAGAATCGCACGCCAAAGAAAAAGATGTCATTCGGCGTGAAGTTTCTGTTGGTGCTCTTTACGATTTTGGTGGTCAAGGTAGCCTACCACATGATTTTCCCAGCTACCAATGAGGGCGGCTCATCGCAGAGTAGTTACGACGCGCCGGGTAAAAACGAATTCGACGCTGCCAACCGGATGATCATCTCCGACCAGCAAGGCGTGGCCAATGGTAACAAGCCAGATGCGCTCAATATCGCCAAGCAGTTTTCCAACCAGATGGCAATGATGCGCAGTATCCTGTTCACTGGGGGGGACGAAAAGGCCTTCTCGCTGACCGACGGCAACTTCATCACCTATTGCGCGGTCAATGGTGATCGCTGTGTAATCCTGGTCCACGTGCCTCAGTTGCGGAAGTTCACCGCAGATGCCAAAGAGTCGATGAATGAGTTGGCCTGGATTTGCGCATGGCAAGCCGTGGCGGAATCGGGGCTGGAAATCAAACAGCTGGCCGTCGGCGTGAAGGGGGCCATCCAATACTCGGCAGTTTACACCGGGCGTTTTGATCCGATGGCTGAGGAGGTGCAGGACCCGCTGCAAGAAGGCAAGGGGCTGACTGACACCAAGATGCTTTATCCTTACTTCGTGCACGTTCGTAATAAGCCGAAGGAGCCGGTGGTCGAAGAGGCTGCCGCGGCGACTGAAGATGCGCCTGTGCAGGAATCCACTGAGCCCGCGACCACGGACTCTCCGTAGCGCAATCTCACGCTTCGCCACGCCACCGACTCTCGCAGATTGGCCTTGTCAGGAAAACGCGTTAGCACTTTGCTGGGTGGATGAAATCGTTGCTTACCCTTTTGATTGCCATCATGTTTTCCGCTTCGTCCAGTTCCGCCGCCACGCCTAGCTACACCAAGGTCTCAACCGACCAGCCCGTTGTGGCGTTGACCTTTGACGACGGCCCCAATGGACCGAACATGGCCGCGATCCTCGACATCCTAGCTGAGCACGATGCCAAGGCGACGTTTTACCTTGTCGGTAAAAACGTGACTAAAGAGCCCGAGCTGGTAAAGCGCACGCTGGCCGAGGGGCATGAACTCGGCAACCACACCATGACGCACCCGCATTTGCCAAAGCTGGAGTCGGATAAGAAGCGCAGCGAGATCGTGGAGCTGCAGGCGTTGATCCAGGAAACCGCCGGTGTGACGCCGGTTACCTTCCGCGCGCCATACATCGATTATGATGATGAGGTGCTGGAGATTTTGGGTGAGATGAATCTGCCCGCGATCAACGCCAACCGCAGTGTAGGCGACTGGCAAGGCGACATTACGGTGGAGAAGATAATCAGCCGCGCGACGAACGGTGTGCAGGCAGGCGACATCATCCTGATGCACTCGTGGTCCGACAAATCCAAGGCAGCGCTGCCCGAGATTTTCGCCATCCTCAAAGAAAAAGGTCTGCGCTGCGTGACGGTTTCCGAGCTGCTGGCCAGTGCCAAGGAACCGGCTTAACTGCGACTACCTGCTGCGCCACTATTTTCCTGGTAGCGCTGGCGGTATTTGCCTGGGCTCATCTTGAAGCGGCGGGCGAAGGCGCGGGCGAAGGCGTCGGGGTCGAGGTAACCGCAGTGGGGGCCGATGGCTTCGATGGGCGCGGTGGTGTGGCAGACGAGGTCTTTGCCCGCCTGCATACGCAGCTCCTGCAGGCGTTTGCCCGGAGACTGGCCCAGACGGCGCGTTAGTTGGCGGGTCAGGTGCTCACGGCTCACGCCCGCGGCCTGGGCAACTTCGTCGATAGTGATGGGCTGGTGGTAGCGCCGCTGGATGTATTCGGCGGCGTAGGTGATGGGGTCTCGTTCCGCCGGAATTCTGGTCGCCTCGCGCAGCAGGGAAATGAGCAGCTCATAGACCAGCATAGATTCGTGATAGGGGTCCTGAAACGTGTGCTCATTGAAGCGTCGGGAGAGCTCGTAAAACAAGCGCGTTGGCTCGGATTGTTTGGGCATGGGCATGATGCTATCACTCAGCTCATTGACCTTGTGAAAGATCGCCTCGCACTGGGGGCCGGTGATCGCCATGAAGTCCAGTACGTAGGGGCCGTTGCTCTCTTCGGCGTAGCCGTAGTTGGATTGGTCACCATGCCAGAACAGCATCGCAGTGTTCTGCGGGGTGAGGGAGCGCACGCCGTCGCGCTCGATGAAGCCACAGCCGCTAACGGTGCGCTGCACGACATAGATCGGTGGCCCGCCCCGGCTGGTATTGTCATAGTGGTAGCGTCGCGAGTTGCGCGTTTCACGGGAAGCCCAGGAGATACGGTAGAGTTCCGGCATTTTGCAATAAGTCACATACTGCCGGAAATTTGTCAATTTAGACTGCTTGCGAAACGGCCCGCTATTCGTTGCACTGATTCTTACTATGGCTTGTAAAATAACCCTCATCGGCGCCGGCTCAGTTGTCTTCGCAAAGACCCTGATTGGCGACATCCTGCAATTTCCGGAACTGTCCGACGCGCACATTTGCCTGATGGACATCGATCCCGCCCGCCTGAAGGTGGCCGACGTGATGATGAAGCGCGTGGCCGAGACTCTCGGGGTGAAGGCCACGGTCACCTCGACCATGGACCAGAAGGAGGCCGTGAAGGACGCCAAATATGTCATCTGCACGATCCAGGTGGGCGGTTACAAGCCCTCGACGATGCGCGACTTTGACATCCCGAAGAAATACGGCCTAGAGCAGACCATTGCCGACACACTCGGGGTGGGCGGCGTTTTCCGCGCGCTGCGGACGATACCGGTCATCAACCAGATCGCCAAGGACATCGCCGATCACGCACACCCGGATTGCCTGCTGCTGAACTACACCAATCCGATGGCGATGAACTGCATGGCCGTCGAGCAAGAGGTTGGCATCCAGCACGTGGGCCTGTGCCACTCGGTCTTTGGTACGGCGCGCATGCTGGCCAACCACACGCACTTGCCGATGGAAGACGTAAGCTACCTCGTCGCCGGCATTAACCACATGGCCTTCTTCCTGAAGTTCCAATACAAGGGCCGCGACGCGTATCCTTTGCTTTACAAAGTATTGGAAGACCCGAAGCGGGACTTCGAGCTGGTGCGCTACGAGATGATGCGCCGCACTGGTTACTTTGTCACGGAAAGTTCGGAGCACCAGAGTGAATACGTACCGTATTTTATCCACCACGGCCAGGAAGTGATCGACAAGTTCAAGGTGCCGCTGGATGAATATCCGCGCCGCTGCGAAGGCATCATTGCCTCTTGGAAAGACACCGAGGCGAAGCTCATCGGCGAAGGTGATCACAAGATGGTTGTCAATCCGCAGTCGCATGAATACGGCAGCTACATCATCCATTCGCGCGAGACAAATACGCTGCGCACCGTTTACGGCAACGTCCCGAACAAGGGCATCATTGCCAACCTGCCGGACTACTGCAACGTCGAGGTGCCGTGCCAGGTCGATGCCGTCGGCCTGCAACCTACGATGATTGGCGACCTGCCGCCGCAACTTGCTTCGATGTGCCTGACGAATATCAACGTGCAGCAGCTCACCGTGCAAGCGGCACTCACCGGCAAGCGCGAACACATTTACCACGCGGTCATGCTCGACCCGCATACGGCGTCCGCGCTTACGCTCGATAAAATTTGGGCGATGTGCGACGAACTGATTGAGGCGCACCAGAGCGATGGCTACTTGGGCGAGTTCGCGCCGGTCATACATAACACCGGCCGCACCTATGCCGGCGTGGGCGACCAGTTGATTGCGCGTGCCCGTCCGCTTGGCCTGCGTTTGGATCAGCCCGGCAGCGAGTTCCAACTGGAGATCGAAGTCGACAACCCAAGTGGCGAGGATGCGGCGACGACGATGTCGATCACTTGCGAAGACGCCGCCATTGAGTTTACGCAAACCAGTGTGGCGGTGGCCGTAGGAGCTGGCGCGCTGACCAAGGTTACTTTGCCAGGCAAAGTGCTTAGCGCCGTCGACCACGAGATCGCGATTGGCTTGAAAAGCGATGCCGCCAATGTGCTGGCGATCGACACCGTGCTGCGACCTTATCCGATCATCGCTGCGAACGACGAAGGTGCTGCGAACGACGAAGGTGCTGCGACATTTAATATCGAGCTGTCGGGCTTCCATTGCGCGGCGGGCTCGCTCCAGCGCGCCGGCGAAGATCTGGTCATCAAAATCCGCGTTGAGGACTCGGACATTCAGACCACGAACCGGAGGTTCCGGATTGGCTCAGGCGCGGAGTTTTTCTTCGCCGACAGCAGCGCGGAATCGGTAAAAAAGGTCATGCTGCTACCGGACCTCGATGGCGAAGCCGTGGTGACCGATGGGCACCGCGCAACGATTGCCGAAGCCCGGTTGGAATTCGAGAAGAAAGAGCTCTTTTACGAGGCAACGATCACCCTGCCGGCATCCCTGGTGCAGGCCGAGGGCACCACGTTCTTCTTCGATTGCTCGGTCAACCTGGGTGCCCTGAGCGATGCGCACTCGGGCGGGCGCGCTTCGCTCAGCGGCGGCAAGAAGACTTGGGAGGACATGACGCAAGCGCACCTCGTCGATCTGTCGCCTAAGCTCGTCGAGGCGTAGTTTGCCCGGAGGAACGCGATGCTTTTGGCGAGTGTCGCTGCCTCTCCGGCATTCAGCCGACTGCGTAGTAAGCTAGCAATTCACTTCGTATTTTCAGGCAGGGCTCGTGATTCGCGGGCCCTGCTTGTTTTTGGCCTCTGTGCCTCGCTAGGGGCAACGGACATTTGTTTTGTATCTTGATTGCTGCAAACATTGCCCCAACGGGGCTACGCATCAATAGCCCAGGGTTAAAGCGAACCGCTTGCGGGAAGCGCTACCCTGGGAAACTGGATGCTCGGTTATCTCCCAGCCCCAACGGGGCTGCGCAAGTTGTCGTTTTGCGCAATCCCGTAGGGATAGGCAATTCACGTATTTGTATTCCCAGGTTAGGCGTTCAGCCGCTCTGCGGCCTCAAGCCAACCCTGGGCTATTGATGCGAAGCCCCGTTGGGGCAAATTTACTGAAAATTGAATGCCCGTTCGCCCTAGCTGGGTGGCGAGGGATGGGTAACTGACGCTCGCCATAGCTTCGCGTACCGGCTGAAAAACCGCGTTGCGTCCCAGGGCTTTGCGCGTTGTGTTTGGGGGCATGGGACGCAAATCAGCGCGGGCATTGTGGAGCGCCAAGCTACAGGGGCAGGCCGTGGCCGGGGCGGTATCCGCTGCCGATATTGAGCAGCAAATGGCGGCCAGGCGCGAGCCCTATGAGGGCACCATATTAGGCGTCGATCCCAGCTTGCGCGGCACGGGGCTGGCGGTGATTCGTTTTCAGCCCGGGCAGACGCCGAAGCTGCTGGGGAGCCACACTTTGAAGCTGAAAACCAAGCTCAGCCAACCGGAGTGCCTGGGTGAAATTGCGCGCGCGGTGGCTTCCATTTTAGAGCGGGAGCCGATCACCTGCCTCGCGCTGGAGCAGACGATTTACGTGCAGAATTTCCAAACCGCGCAGATCATGGGTATGGCGCGCGGCGCGGCAATTGCCCCGGCGGCGATGCGTGGCGTGGCGATTCACGATTACGCGCCGCTGCGCATCAAGCAGGCCGTCGTTGGCTACGGACGCGCGAGTAAGGAGCAGGTGGCCGCGATGGTGCGCCAACACCTGAAGCTGATGGCCGATCTCCCCTCCGACGAAGCCGACGCCGCTGCCGCCGCCCTTTGCCATGCGATGACGGGCCCCAGGCCATAACTACCTCTTGGTTAGAAAAAAATGACTCGTCATAGGCCGTGGAGATGGCCAATTTTACCTTTGATACTGTGATTTGGCACTACGCAATAGACGGGGAGAAGCTGGGACCGGTTTCGGATAACGAACTGGCGCAACTGGCGTCATCGGGCAAAGTCGATGGTAAGACATTAATTTGGCGCGATCCCATGGAGAACTGGAAGCCGCTGGAGGAAGTGCCGGCCGCAGTCAGCATTGCCATGGTGCCAGCCTCACCGATGACCCCTCCGCCCATGCCCAATGCGGCACCACCGGTGTCGGCACCGAGAGTGAAGCGCATTACCTTGCCAGCGCTGAATCGTCCCAGGGTGGAATACCCGCTGCCAAGTGAGCCGGTAGTGGATGATTACGGTAAGGATTACTGCGACGTCGGGCACCACATCCACCTTTACCCAGCCATCCTGAAACGCCCGGAGGCGGCCAAAGCTCAGGAGCTGATGGCGGACGATGAATCGAGCTGCTTTTTTCACCCGCAATTATCGGCGACGCAGGTTTGCAGCCACAGCGGACGTTTTATCTGCGACTTATGTGCCACGGAATGGAATGGCGAGATCATCAGCCTGCAGGCGTTGAGCGAAATCAAGGCCAACGGCAAGAGCGAGAAACTCAATGACACCCGCAAGCTTTGGGACAGCATCGCACTGGCATTGGTTACCTGGCCGCTGTTGTTGTTGGTCATGCTCATCCCGGCGATCCTCATTACTGCGCCGATCGCAGTTTACATCTGCCTGTGGCAGTGGAAAAAGGGACCGACGAGCATTGTCCGCCAGACTCGGATTCGCTATATCATCGCCTTGACGATAGGCATCATTGAAATTCTCACCATGATCATTCTGGCGATTGGACTCTTTACGGGGGCGTTTTAATGGCGAAGGGAAATCCATATAAGCTAGCGGCCAAAGGTGCCAGCCTGGTAGAGCACCAGCGGGTGTATTTCGGCGATGACCACCTGCTGATTGTCGATGGCAAGTTTACCGAAGTTTACCGACGGCTTTATTATAAAGACATCCAGGCTTTGCAGCGCCACAACACCTCCACCTCGATCTGGGTGCAGATGTTTTTCCTGGTGGTTATTATTCTCAGCCTGATTGGCTTGGGCTCCGGGATGAACGCGCCGAACTGGGGTGCCATGTATTTACTGGTCCCATCGTCCGTGTTTCTGGCCTACAGTATTTACTGCGGGCGCAGTTGTGCGCTGGGGATCAAGACGCAGGTCCAGCAGGTGCGCCTCGTTGGCGTAGGGGCTATGCGAAAGGCCGTTAAATTTGAAAAACAACTTACCGAGCGCATTACTGCCGTGCAGGGCACGCTGACCGCTGAGGCGCTACAGGCTGCCAATCGCGGCGAATCTACCGCCAATGTTTAAACCATAACCAACCTCCGATCTATCATGCAGTGGTATTACTCAATCAACAATGAGCAACAGGGGCCAGTCGACGAATCCGATTTGACCGCTCTCGCTAAGCAAGGCGTCGTTCACCCACAAACTTTAGTTTGGCGGGAAGGGATGGCGGACTGGCAGCCTTACCAAACCCTTTTCGGTGGCGGCGGTGCGGGTGCCGGAGACATGGTCACCTGCCCAAGCTGCGGTGCCATGACGCAGTCGAACCAGTTGATCCCCTTGGCGAACAATCAGGTGGTGTGCCCGCAATGCAGCAAGGGCTATTCGCAACGTCTGATTGAAGGCGCTGACGGCAACTTTGACGGCGAGTTCGAGTATGCCGGATTCCTGCTTCGCGCGGGCGGCACGCTGATCGATGGCATTATCCTGCAAGTCGTGCAGTTCGTGATTCAGATTGTCGGCATGATGGCGATGGGCGGTGCCAACCCGAACGATCCGATGAACCCGGTGACGCTGGGCATTATGCTTATCAACGTCATCATTGGCTTTGGGTATCCGATTTTCTTCCTGGGCGGAAAGTATCAGGCGACGCCGGGCATGATGATCTGCAAAATCCGGATTATCATGGAGGATGGATCCAACGTCTCGCACTTGCGGGTCTTTGGCCGTATCTTTGCCTCAATCCTCAGCTCGCTCACCTTGGGTATCGGCTACCTCATGGTACTTTGGGACCCTGAAAAGCGCACGCTGCACGATGTGATCTGCCACACACGTGTCATCAAAAAGTAGCGCTCTGTGTCGACCCTTACCAAGCAACGTTGCCGGCTTCACGGCCATCGTGAAGCCGTTGCGCGTTGCCCGGAATGCGAGAAGTTCTTCTGCCGCGAATGCGTGACCGAGCATGATGGTCGCGTGATCTGCCAGCCGTGTCTGACGGAACTGCTGCAAGAAGACGTCAAGGAGCGTTCTCCGATCTGGGGGCGCATTGGCGGGATTCTGGGTGCCGGGGCCGGCTTCATGTTGGCCTGGTGGGTCTTTTACATGATCGGTCGCGTACTGCTCTCCATCCCGAGCATGTTTCACGATGGAACCATCTTTAAGCATTAGCCGTGGCGTTCAAAAAGAAAAAGAGTAAGCCGCCACGCTTGCGCGGAAGGCGGCGCAGGGACGAGCGTGAGGCGTCCGGGCTGGACTTAATTGAAGAAGCCATTCATCTGCTGCGCCTGCTACCGCTGGCCAGTTGGGCATGCTACTTGGTGGGGGCCGCGCCGTTTCTGGTGGCATTCCTGTTTTTCTGGAATGATATGGCCCTGAGCGGCTTGGCGGCGGAGAACCTGTTGGGCGATTCACTGATGCTGACCCTGGCTTATGTTTGGATGCGCTTCTGGCAGGCGTGTTTTATTCGCGGGATGTGGGCGGCGCTGCGCGGACAGGCTGCAGAGCCGGTCACCTTGAAAACAGCGCTAAAAATGCTCCAACTGCAATTGCAGTGGCAGACTACGGCGTTGTTTGCGTTGCCGGTGCTGGCCTTGATCACGATCCCGTTTCAGCGGGGTTACGCCTTCTTTCAGAACCTCATGGTTTACTCGGCGATCTGTGACGAGGAATCCCCTGAGCCGCTCACGCAGCGGGCAATCCGCCTCTCCGGCGTCTGGACCGGCCAGGGCTGGGCTTTAATGGGTCTGTTGGCGTTTTTTAGCCTGATGATATACTTCTCGTGGTTCATTGTGATCACGACGGTTCCGTTTCTGCTCAAGACGTTCTTTGGGGTGGATAACGCCGCGATTCGCAGCGGCGAATTTCTAGTCATGAATTCCACCACGACCTCGATCGCGTTGGGGCTGACCTATCTTATTTACGATCCGCTCGCGAAGGCGGCCAACCTGCTGCGCTGCTTTTATGCCCAGTCTCTGCAAAGCGGGGAAGATCTGCTCTTTAACCTGCGTACGCTCAAACGCGCCTCGGGTAAGGCCGCGCGCGCAGCCACTGTCGGCGTGTTGTTGCTTGGGCTGGGTCTCGGCATGGGGCAACCCCTGGATGCGTCGTCAGACGGAGCGAAGACCAGTGAAGAAAGCCTGGATTCCGCCATCGAGCAGACGATGAGCCAGCCTGACTACATTTGGCGTTTCCCGAAGGAAGAAGTTGCGCGGGATATGGAGCCGCCGAGCTGGTGGCAGGATTTTGCCGATTGGCTGAAGTCCTCGCAGGAGGCCATGGAAGAATGGTTCGACAGTTTGTTTGACGACGAGGAGAAGCCCCAGAAAAAGAGCGAGTCCTGGGATTTTGAGCCGTTGGACCTGTCTTTCCTCGATGGCCTGACCTATTTGTTAATCGCGGTCGCCGTGATTACCTTGCTGTGGCTGCTGTTCAAAGTATTGCGCTCGCGAGTCCCGGCACCCGCGCAAACGGCCAACGTCACGGCGGTGGAGACCATTCCGGATCTAAACCGGGAGGACATCACCGCGGATCAACTGCCGCGCAACCGGTGGCTGGAAATTGCCCAGGAGTTAATCGCGCAAGGGGACTACCGGCTCGCCTTGCGGGCGCTGTTTCTCGCGGAGCTTTCCTATCTGGCCGAAGAGGGGATGATTCGTCTGGCGCGCCACAAGTCTAACTACGATTACCGATGCGAACTTTCACGCCGTGGTGACTCCTCGACCGAGGTGCTGGAGGCCTACCAACTCAGTGCGACTCTCTTTGATGGCGTATGGTACGGTGAGCGACCCGTGGGGCAGAATGAGGTGGAACACATGCAGGACTACCTGCGCAACACGGGGCTTGCCTGGTGAAGCCGCGTTACGCCATCGCACTCTTGATCGTGGTCTGCGTCGCGGGCATGGTTTTTGGCCTCGCGCGGCTACTGCATTGGCGGCTGGAACGTGGGGATGTTTATCCGCCGTCGTCCAGCCTGCGTTTGGACCCACTCGGTGCCCGTGCGTTGGCAGAGTCCCTGGACGCCTTGCCGGGCGTGACGATGGACCGCAATTACCGGCATTGGCGTCGGGCGGAGTTTCCCGATGACGCTACGTTGTATGTGCTGCGCGCGAACTCCGAGTTCCTCTTTGATCGACACGAAGGGCCGAACCCATTGCTCGATTTTATGGCGCGTGGTGGCCGGGTGGTCATTACGCAGGTCGATTTCGATGCCGCCTACAGACGTTGGCTGGAGGAGCAGGAGGAAGACGCGGAAGAGCAGGGTGAGGACCTGGAAGAGCCAGCGGAAGATGTCGAGGAGACGGACTCCGAAGACGAATCGGAATCGAAGGAATTTTTAGTAAAATGGGAGGCTGATCTGGATGAAGGAGATTTTTCCGGAGACACCGCTGATCTCGTTGCAGACCTCAACGCGCCAGGTAGCGTAAGCTGGAAAGGGGACGATTTTTTCTCGGCTTATCATGAGGACTGGGAGGTCGTATATGAAAATAAAAACGGCCCCGTCGTGCTTTGGCAGGCCTATGGCGAGGGTGAGGTGATTCTCTTGGCCAGCTCCTATTTGCTCTCCAATGAGGCGTTGATGCTCGACCGTGAATCCGGCTTTTTGAACTGGCTACACGGAGATTCAACGCATGCGATTTTTGATGAGTGGCACTTCGGGTTGCATGAGCCCAGTGGGGTGATGATCCTGATGAAGCGGTACCGCTTGGGTGGACTTGCGCTTGGTTTGGCGCTGCTCACTGCGCTCTTCGTCTGGCGCAACATGTATTCGCTGACGCCAGTGCGCGAGTCGGAAAACCATATGTCCGCGGGCGTGGTGCGCCTTTCTGGATCGAGCCACACTGGCTTACGCAATTTGCTCAAGCGCTCAATCGCGCCTGCGGATTTGCTGGCCGTTTGCGTGGAGCGCTTCACCAAGCTTGCACCTCAGATGCAGAAAAAGTCCGGCTGGCAAGAGGCCATGGCAGAAATCTGCACCGAGCTGAACGCCTACAAAGAAACCCCACCACGCAAGCGCCGCCCCGTAAAAACTTACCGCACCATCGCCGCAATTTTAACCAAACACCACATCCATTTAAGATGAACGAAACGCAAAGCTTGAAAGAAATAATCACCGATGCCCGACAGGAAATTGGCAAGGTGATCATCGGCCAGGAAGAGGTGATCGACTTGACGCTTATCACCATTCTGACCGGCAGCCATGCCTTGATCGAAGGGGTGCCCGGCGTCGCCAAAACGCTGCTGGTGCGGACGCTGGCGACGGTGCTTGGCTGCGAATCGGGGCGTGTCCAGTTCACCCCAGACCTGATGCCGGCGGACATCACCGGCACTCATGTTTACAACATGAAGACGCAGGAGTTTGTATTGGTTAAAGGGCCAGTCTTTACGGACTTCCTGCTGGCGGACGAAATTAACCGCGCCCCGGCCAAGACACAGGCCGCGCTGCTGCAGGCCATGCAGGAGCGAACCGTGACGATTGATCGCGCAAACCACGAACTTGGCAAGAACTTCACCGTGTTCGCCACGCAGAATCCGATTGAATACGAGGGCACCTATCCGCTGCCCGAGGCGCAAAAGGACCGCTTCATGCTCAAGATCGATATGGGCTATCCGGAGGAATCGGACGAGCTCGAGCTCGCGCGGCGGCTGCTCTCTGCGCAAACGCCAGAGGGCGTGCTCGCAGGCGGGGTGATCGAGCCGGTGCTTTCCGCGGAGCAACTGGAGGCCGCCCGGGCCAAGCTGCTCGCCGTTACGGTAAAGGAAGAGCTGCTCAATTACATGGTGCAGATCGTCCGCAAGACACGGCAGCACGAAAGTATTTTGGTCGGGGCCGGGCCGCGCGCGACGCAGGCGCTGTTGTTGGCCGCGCGAGCAATGGCCGTCTTGCAGGATCGCGACTTCGCTACGCCGGACGACGTAAAGGCGGTCTCCCTGCCTGTGCTGGGGCACCGCATTGTGCTGAGGCCGGAGTATGAAATTGAAGGCCTGACGGTGGCCGAAGTAATCCGCCAGTTGCTGCAAGCTGTCGCCGTGCCGCGCTAATCTATCAATGAAATTCGCACCCACCAACCGCCTCGTTTTGTTTGCCGCGCTGCTGTGCCCGGCGGCACTTCTGGCACCGATGAACGGAGGTCTGCTCGCCATCTGCGCCGTGCTCTATGCCTTGCTGTTTGTCTTTGCGCTGGTGGACTGGTTGGCCGGGCGCAAGCTCTTGCGCGACATCCGGGTGGAAGCGGCAGCGGTGACGCGGATGTCTCTGGGGAACCCCGGCAAGGTAGAGCTTTTTATCCGTCGCGAGGGAGCTGATGAGGCCGTGTTTCAACTCGCTTTGGGTCTCGATCAGAGCCTGGAGCCGACAGAGGATAAACTACCGATCCGCCTGGATCAGGACGGTGAATTCTGGAGCACGCTTTGGCCGGTCACGCCCCGCCGCCGTGGCATTTACCATGTGGATGCGGTGTATGCGGAAACGGCTTCACGCTTTGGCTTGTGGACCTTTCGCCATGTCTTCCCGACCAAGGCAGAGATCCGCGTCTATCCGAACTTGCGCCGCGACCGGCAGCAGCTAGCGAACCTTTTTCTCAACCGCGGAACGATCGGCACGCACATCCAGCGCATCATGGGGCAGGGGCGCGACTACGAGCAACTGCGGGAATATTTGCCCGGCGACAGCATGATGGACATCCACTGGAAGGCCACCGCCAAGCGGAATGAGCCCGTTACCAAGACTTACCAGATCGAGCGCACGCGCGAAATATACCTGATCGTCGATCACTCACGCCTGTCCGGTCGCATCGTGGCTGAGGGGCAAAACGGCGGCCCCGACGAGAGCGCGCTGGAGCGATTTTTAACTGTAACGAGCATCCTCAATCTGGTGGCGGGCCGGCAGGGCGATTTGTTCGGCCTCGTGACATTTTCCCACCAAGTGACGAATTATCTGCGCGCCAGCTCAGGCCGTGGGCACCAGCAGTGTGTGCAGGACGCCTTGTTCGATCTACAGTCCGACCGCACGACGCCGGATTTTGACGAGCTCTTTAGCTTCCTGCGTATGCGACTGCGTCGGCGCGCGCTGTTAATATTTCTTACTGATCTTAGTGACCCCTCGGCGGCAGATTCCTTCGCCAAGTCCGTGCGAATGATTACGCGGCAACACCTCGTCTTGGCCAATATGATTGTGGGCGAGGAGATTGGTCCGCTCTTTCGACCAAAGGTCGAGCCACGGAGCGCCGAGGATATTTATGGCCTGCTCAGCGGGCACCTTCGTTGGCACGGGTTAAGTGAACTAAGCCGTAATTTACGACAGGGTGGCGTTGATTTGGCGCTACTGCCGGAGAACAATTTGGCCGTGGAAATCGTTAACCAATACCTACGCGTGAAGCAGCGCCAACTCATCTAAGCGACGCCATGATTATCGACCTCAAGCGATTTATCAGTACCCGCCGTTCCGAGTGGGATGAGTGCGAGCGTACGTTGGACCGGATGGAGGATGAGCCGCGTCTGCGGCTGAGCATCGAGGAGGCCCAGCGATTTCACTACCTGCTGGAGCGCGTGGCCGCGGACCTAAACCAGATCAACACCGCTGCGGCTGACCCCGCGATCCGTGCGTATCTGGAATCACTCCTCTCGCGGGGCTATAGCGAGGTGCAGGAGACGCAGCGCCTGCCGGTGTTTCGCGTAATGGCCTATTGGCTCGCGTTTACTTTTCCGCAGACGGTGCGCCGCCACTTTGGGGCGCTCAAGCTCGTGTTATTCGCGTTTTTCGCGGGGGTGTTTTTTGGTGGTTTTGCCCTGATGCTGGACCCTGAGGCCAAGCCGGTCATCATCGGTTTTGACCACCTGATGGGCTCGCCCAGCGAGCGTGTCGCGGAGGAGGAGGCCAACCGCGGCTCCAACCTGGAGGACGGCAAGAGCACGTTCTCGGCCTTCCTGATGACGCATAATATCAAGGTCTCGATTTTCACGTTGGCGCTCGGGATGACTTTTGGCATCGGCACCATCATTAACTTGTTTTACAATGGCGTCATCCTTGGCGCGGTGGGCTTTGACTACGTACTGGCCGGCGAGACGAAGTTTTTGTGTGGCTGGCTGCTGCCGCACGGCAGTATCGAAATCCCGGCTATCCTGCTCGCTGGCCAGGCCGGACTGGTGCTCGGGCAAGCGCTGCTGTTTCGCGATGGCGACAAGGGGCTCGTCAGCCGGATGCGAGCCATTCGGAAAGACTTGCTGACGCTGATCGGTGGCGTCGCAGTCATGCTCGTATGGGCCGGTATTGTTGAAGCTTTTTTCTCGCAATACCATGAGCCGGTCTTGCCGTATTCGGTTAAAATTGGCTTTGGCATGGTTCAGCTCATCGGGCTGATCGCGTTCTTGATGTTCGCCGGGCGTAAGCACACCCTGTCACTGAATGAGGAGGAGCCGAAATGACCTCTCAGCGGGAAAATTCCCTGGTCGTCGAGACGCCGGAAGGCGTGCGCTTTACCATGGCTCTGGCGAGCCCGGCCGCGCGGTTGCTGGCACTGGCGGTGGACCTGCTCGTGATCTTGACGATTGCCATGGTTATGGCGGTGATCTTTTCGTTGATGAGCCTGATCAGCGGTCAGTTGGCGGCGGTGGCCTTCATTCTGGGCTACTTTATTTTGTCCATTGGCTATTTCTGGCTATTGGAATGGGCTTGGCGCGGGCAAACGGTGGGTAAGCGCATGTTTCGGTTACGTGTGGTGGACGCGCATGGGCTGAAACTGCACACCGACCAGATTGTGCTGCGCAATTTGCTGCGCTTTGTCGACTCGCTGCCTGGGCTCTATTTCCTGGGGGGATGCGTGAGTATTTGTAGTCGCCGTTATCAGCGATTGGGGGATTTAGCCGCTGGCACGGTGGTTGTCCGCCAAAAGCCGCCGGCGCTGCCTGACCTGTCACGCTTACCGGAGAACAAATACAACTCGCTGCACGAGCACCCGCACGTGGAGGCGACGTTGAGGCAGCGCATTTCGCCGGAGCTGGCGATGCTGGCCTTTCAGGCGTTGACCCGACGGGACCAGTTGGAGCCTACCAGTCGTGCCCGGGTGTTTGCCGAACTCGCCAGTGAATTTCAGACACACGTAAAGTTGCCCGAGACCAGCCTCTATGGTGTTTCCGATGAGCAATTGATTCGCAACTGTGTGGAGAGCATCTACCGGCAGGTGCAGAAACGTGCAGATGGCGCCGAGTCTCAACTCGCCACTGCTTGATTCACTGCCGTTGTTTCATGGATTGGAAGGGGAGCGAGTAACCTACCTTTTACTTATACGTGTGATATTACGCTTTACTGTAGGGTAAACGCTCGGCAGCGTTTGGTCTATATGCGTTGGTGTTACGTCGAAAATGGTCAGCAGCAGGGGCCGGTGTCGCAGGAAGAGCTTCACGCGTTGGCGCGGCAAGGCGTTATTCAGCCGAGCACGTATGTGTGGACCGACGGTATGCCGGACTGGGTTACCTACGAGCAGGCGATGGGGGCGGCTCAGATGCAGTCGGTGGCAAGCGCACCGATCCCCGTTGGGCAGCAGGATGTTTTGCCGACGGAAGGGGCGGTCAATGGAACCGGTGGACAGACCAGTAATGCTGAGCTGCGCAAGCGGGCCTCAATTGCGATGGCTGGAAATGCCAAGAGCGCGATGTTGGCGGTATTTGTGTTTGGTCTGGTCATCACGGTGGCCGGGGTGATTCCGCTCGTTGGGCCGTTATTGATTGGTGGACCGCTGCTATTGGGAATGTCCGCTTATATGCTGTTACTTTCGCGGCGGCAACCTTCCTCGGTCAGCACAGTCTTTGGCGGGTTCTCGCACTTCGTGCCCGCGATGCTGCTCTACCTGCTGACGATTGCACTGACCTTTGCCGCATTGATGGTCCTGTACGCGCCATTTACTGCGCTTTCGTTTTTGATCATGCCGATGGCTGATCCTGAAACGTTGGAAAGCCCGGCGATGGGCATCGTGTTTGGGGTGATGGGGCTGCTCTGGATGCTCCTGGTGATGGGAGTCATATATTATTTACAAGCCCGATTCTCGATGGCGTTTTTCAGTCTCGTCGATGTGGCGGATGGAGCCATCGAAGCCCTGAAGTTTGGCTGGACGATGACAAAGGGAAAATCATTCAAGCTCTTTCGCTTCTACATGTACTACATGGTGATGACGATTGGGCTGATGATCTTGTGTGGTATCGTGGTTGCCGTTTTGGGTATGATCAATGAGACCATTGCGGCGTTCAGCATTTTGATGGTCTTCCCATGCCTCATCGTCGGAGTCCTGTATATCATTGCATCGCTATACGTGGGGCTGGGATGTTTCTACGATGATTTGAAAGAGGCGTAGGGCTAACGGACATTCATTTTATATCTTGATTGCTGCAAATACTGCCCCAACGGGGCTACGCATCAATAGCCCAGGGTTAAAGCGAACCGCTTGCGGGAAGGGAAACTTTGTTATCTCCCAGCCCCAACGGGGCTACCCAAGATGTCGTTTTGCGCAATCCCTTTGGCATAGGCAATATACGTATTCGTATTCCCAGGGTAGGCGTTCAGCCGCTCTGCGGCCTCAAGCCAACCCTGGGCTATTGATGCGTAGCCCCGTTGGGGCAAATTTTCTGAAAGTTGAATGTCCGTTGGCCCTAGCAGCCCACAAAAAAACGGCTCCCGTGGGAGCCGTCTTTCAAAAAGTGGTGTCTGTGCTCAACCTAGCGGCAGAGGCGACGGGTGTGCTTGATCAGGGCTAAGCGCTTGCGGCCCTTGGCACGGCGCGATGCAATGACTTTGCGACCGCCTTTGGTCTTCATGCGCGCACGGAAGCCGCACTTGCGAAGGCGCTTTACTTTGTGTGGTCGGTAGGTTGGTTCCATGATGAAATGAGCTGTTGTATAAAATGGTGGGAGTAACTGGGCTCGAACCAGTGACCTCATCGATGTCAACGATGCGCTCTAGCCAACTGAGCTATACCCCCATATTTGGGAAAAGGCAGAAAAAAGAGAGTTACAGCACATTGGGCAAGGTTTATTTTCATCTTTTTTTAGACCCGCGAGGGGCGCTTGCTCAATGATTTGAAAATCTAAGAAGCGGAAGTTTGGAAAATCTTTAGCGGAGGACAAACGTTTATCTTTAGTTTTTTCAGATTTTCCGCTTTTCTCCACTGCGTGCTCCAATTCCTGCACATTTGTAACCTCGCTCTTCTCGATGAAGTCTCGCTCGATTTCGAGGCGGGTTTCACTGCCGTCACGGGCGAGACCGGTGCCGGCAAAAGCGTGCTCCTGGGCGCGCTGTCCATGCTCGCGGGCAACCGCGTGGACAAGACCATCATCCGCGGCGGGGCCGAGGAGTGCATCGTCGAAGCCTCGCTCCATGTGGCGGGCAATAAGCAACTGGCTGAACTGCTTGACGAGCTTGAGCTGCCACCCTGTGAAGACGGCGTGCTGATCCTGCGCCGAAGCCTGCACCGCAAGCGCGGCGGCAAGGTGCAAATCAACGGTGCCCTGGCTACGGTCACGGCGCTGCAGCAGCTTGGCGAAGAGTGGATCGACTTCCACGGGCCTGGAGAACCACAGAAGCTTTTTCACGAGAAAAACCAACTGGCGCTGCTCGATATTTTTGCGAAAAACTCGACCGCGCTGGAGGCTTATCAGGCCGACTTTGATCAGTGGCGCGGACTGTGGCGCGAGATGGAAAATCTCCGCACCGCCGAGCGTCTATCGCCGGAAGAGGCGGAGTTCCTACAGAGCCAGATTAATGCGATCAACGAGGTGGATCCGTCGGACGAGTCCATTGAGCAGTTGGAACGCGATTTTAAGCGGCTGGACAATGCCCGCGAGTTGGGGCAGCTGTCAGAGCAGGCTGGGGAGGGTGCCCGCGAGGCTGCGCAAGCGGCGTCCCGGGTGTTGCGCGCCGCGCGTGAACTGGCGGAGATCGACCCCGAGGCCGATGCCCTGGCGGGCCGCCTGGATGCGCTAATCATTGAAGCCGAAGACCTTTCGTCGGAATATGAGGCACTGGCCAGTGGCGGCGACTTTGACCCGAGTGAGGCGGAGTCCATCGCACAGCGCATGCAAACCTGGCTGCAAATTCGCCGCAAATACGGGCCCACGACCGAAGCAGTCCGCGCCAAGCGCGATGACCTCGTCCGCAAGATTGGCTCGCAGACCAACGTCGAGGGGCAGTTGATCAAGCTGGAGCACCGCGCGGGCGAGCTGGAGAAATCCCTCCGCAAGCAAGCCGATGAGCTGCGCCGGCGCCGTCTGAAGGGGGCCAAAGATTTGGCCGCACAGGCGCGTGAGTTGCTGACCAAGCTCGGCTTTAAAAAGGCGGATTTCAGCATCGAAGTGGAAACCGAGAACAAGCTTTCCCGCCATGGCCACAGTGGTTGCCGTTTTGTGTTTTCGCCCAATGCCGGCCAGCCGCTGATGCCGTTGAATAAAATCGCCTCCAGCGGTGAGACCGCTCGTGTGATGCTCGCGCTGAAGGCCGTGTTGGCCAAGGCCGACGCCACGGCGCTGCTGGTGTTTGACGAGGTGGATGCCAATGTGGGGGGCGAGATCGGTGCCGCCGTGGGCCGCGAGCTGGCAGCGTTGGCCGGGGATCACCAAGTGTTTTGCGTGACCCACCTGCCGCAAGTGGCGGCGCTCGCGCGACAGCATTTCCTGGTTGAAAAAGGGCAGGACGACAGCACGACCACGGTTACGATTTGCCGCATCGATGAGGATAAGCAGCGACGCGAAAGCGAGCTGGCTCGCATGCTCGGTGACCGCGATTCCAAGTCCGCCCGCGATCATGCCCGCCAATTGATGGCGAGCGTTTAGTCAAATTGAGGCTGCGCCGCCGTCGAGAGGATGTTGTTAGGTTAAAATGCCGGTTTTTTAGGCTTCAATTGTAAAGGCTGAGCGGCAACGCTGCAATTATGTCGAAACTCCGTGTTACCATCTGGAACGAATTCGTTCACGAAAAGAAAAACGCGACTGTCCAGTCCATCTACCCCGATGGCATTCATGCAGCCATTGAAGCCGGGCTTAACGAGCTCGGTGCCGATGAGCTGGACATCACCATCGCGACGCTGGATATGCCCGAGCACGGCCTCACTGAGGAGGTGCTGAACAACACTGACGTGCTCATCTGGTGGGGCCATTGTGCGCATGGCCAGGTCGAGGACGCGATTGTCGACCGCGTGCAAGAGCGCGTGCTCGGCGGCATGGGTTTCATCGTGCTGCACAGTGGCCACTTCGCCAAGCCGTTCAAGCGGCTCATGGGCACCAGCTGCGCGCTCAAGTGGCGCGAGGCTGGCGAGAAAGAGCGCCTCTGGGTCTGCAACCCGGGTCACCCGATTGCCGCTGGTATTGAAGACGGCTTTATCGAGCTGGAGCAGACGGAAATGTACGGCGAGCCTTTCGGCATCCCCAGCCCTGACGAGCAGGTATTCATTTCCTGGTTTGAGGGCGGTGAGGTTTTCCGCTCCGGCAATTGCTGGATTCGCGGCAATGGCAAAATCTTTTACTTCCGCCCGGGTCACGAAACCTATCCGATCTACAAAAATCCGACCGTCTGCCGCGTCATTTACAATGCTGTGAAATGGGCTGCGCCACAGGGCCGTTGGGTGGAGCCGCTCAAGGCACCGAATGTGCCCGTGGATCAGGCGCGCGAGAAAATTACGGCCAAGGGTGGCTCATTGCACGCTGAGGGCGAGGCGGGCTTCCGTTGATGATGCGTATATGATATTTTCGCGAAACTGGCGTCCAAACGGGCCCCAAGCCTTTAACCGAGTGCTTTTCCGCACCAGCGGCGTTGGCTTTTCGATCATCCCGCTCAACGGGACCACGCTCAAGCCGCCTTGCTGGACACGAAAAATCACTGCGGTCTGATTCGGCCAAGTTAGATGAAAAATGCTCTAAGGTAGGCAATTCAGCCTAACTAAGGCCTTGTCACAGCGGGGTAGGGAGCTATTTTGCCCACTTTTAACGAATTAAAAATCATGGAAAAGACCTTTATCATTCTCAAACCCGACGCCATGGAAAAGAAGCTCTGGGGCAAAGTCCTGGACCGCTTTGCTGAAGCCGGTTTTGAAATCGTTGCCTGCAAAATGGCGAAGCTTGGCTCGGACATCCTGCGCAAGCACTACGCCCACGTCGCTGACAAGCCTTTCTTCCCGGAGATTGAGGCCTTCATGAGCTCGGCTCCGGTCATCCTGCTGGTGCTCAAGGGCGACGGCGTTATTGCCAAGGTGCGCGATCTACTCGGGCCGACGGACTCCACCAAGGCTCCGGCTGGCACCATCCGTGGTGACATGGGTACGGACATGATGGTGAATGTTTGCCACGCTTCCGATGGCCCCGAAACGGCTGAAGCCGAGATTGCACGCTTCTTCTCGCCGGAAGAGGTCATGGGTTAATCGACCCGTAATCAAACGGATATATCCTTGCATTTAGAGGCGCTCCTGCCTACTTTGCGCAACTATGAAGCTTCGTCTCTTAGGACTACTGGCGATTATTGCCTTTCTGACCGGTTGTTCGGCAACCGTGCCGATTCGCCCGTATATGTTCATTCAGAACGAGGAAAAACCAAATGCTCCGTATGCCGTTGAGGCTGTACCTACGGACGAAACTGCGTAAAGTAGGCGCGCTGCGCCATCCCCTACGTAAGCTTACGACCAGAGCTCGGTTTGCTCTGGTAAGGCTTATTTGATTGGGCGGAACAGGGTTTCGCCATTGGCGGCACGAAACAGCAGGTATTCCCCATCGGGATCGGCACCGATAAAGATGATGCCTTCGGAGTTTTCAATAACGTCTCCGACCTTATAGAGCTTTCCGTTCAGGTTGGCACGCGTCTGGTTGCCTGCAACGCGGACCGTTGATACATTTAGGGTGTCCACGAAATCTTTCGCGGTCTCTTCGTAGGAAATCACGGGGGAGTTTGCTAGGTTTGCGGCGACCATTTGACGCTCGCGCAGGCTGGGCTTGTGCTCGCGGGTCATCACCCAAAAAGCGGCGGCAGAAATGACGACAACTGCGGCTACGGCGACGATGAGCCCCAGTGTGACCGGATTACTGCGTGGCTGGGCATGTTGGGGTGGTATCGGCTTATGTGCTGTCGGCCGCGATGTGCTCGTACTTCGCCTGGGTGGCGTGGGTACGCGGTGAGCATAGGGATGATCAAAATCTGGCGTACGCGGCACAACGACCACGCGGCCGTCGTTTTCGACCTCGTTATTGATGTTGGACCAGTTTAGTTTAGACATAGCACGCTGTAGGATACAGATGTTCTCCTCAGAAAACTAGGGTTTAATATGTAGTTTTCTGGGAGGATACAAGGCTGTAATCACCGTTTTGCAAAATATAGGGGCAAAACGGTGACAAATAGCTCTATCTGATCTTACATCGGCTGTATTTTAGGCCGCTTAATCGCCTATTTTGGCGAAAAACTCTTCAAGCACCTCAAACCGCTTGCGGGCCAAGCGTTCTTTGCGGACCTCGTCAGCGTTGCGCTGGCGCTCCTTGTCCATCATCGCACGGCGCATTTTCTGCAGGGCAATGTTCTGGAGTTGGCGCACGCGTTCGCGGGTCACGTCAAACATCGCGCCGACTTCTTCCAGGGTCAGCGGGTGGTCGCCCTTCAGGCCGAAACGCAGGCGAATGATCTCGGCTTCGCGCTCGTCGAGGGCGTCGATCATGGCGTTGACGTCGGTCATCAGGGATTTTCCGCTCAAAGTCTGGTAGGGCGTCATGGCGTTATCATCGCCGACTAACTCACCCAGCTGGGTGCCGTCGTCTTCGCCGACGGGCGCATCGAGGCTGCTTGGGCGGACGCTGACGCTCTTAAGATGCGCGACCTTGCTAGCCGGCATTTCCAGGACGAGACCGATTTCTTCATCAGTCGGCTCGCGGTCGAGCTCTTCCTGCAACTGCATGGTGGTCTTGCGAATCTTCGCAATCTTGTCCACCAGGTGGACGGGCAGGCGGATGGTCTTGGACTGGTTGGCCAGAGCGCGCTTAATGGACTGCTTGATCCACCATGCGGCATAGGTCGACAGTTTGCCGCCCTTGTCCGGGTCAAAACGTTCGACGGCCTTGATCAGGCCGATGTTGCCCTCGCTGATCAGGTCGAGCAGTGGCAGGCCGAAATTGGCGTAGTCATACGCGATCTTCACGACCAGGCGCAGATTGGCCTGAATCATTTGTTGGCGCGCCTCGTGGTCGCCCTTCATGATGCGGCGGGCTAAGGCGACTTCTTCCTCCGGCTTGAGGAGCGGTGTTTTGCCGATTTCCTGCAAATACAGCTGCAGGGGCGACTTTTCAGAATTGGGTAGCTCTTCGAATGTCTGCGGCTCAGCTACACGCGCACGGGGGCGACCGAGGTCGATAGCGGGTTGCTCATCTTCTCGTGGAACTGCTATGGTGTTCGAGGTGCTGGCTGAAATTTTTGCTATCATGGTGCTATTGGTAGTGGATTCAAACGATCGTTGGAATGCCGATTGTAAGATGTAAGTCGAACAAATGCAAACGACCTGACATATTTATCGGCATTTTTTTTCTCTGTCATAGAGACAACAGAACAATGGGCATTTGTTCCATCGGCCTGATGTCGGATTAACCCTACTATGGCAGTTCATGTGCCACGAGAGTTTAAGTCTGAGAAAACCCCTCTACAATGGGGGCTGCCGCCGATTTAGTCTGGTGCGTATTTTCAGGATTCGGGCAGGCTGCAATGCGCAGTAGCCCTGGAGTCGTGCAGGTTGCAAGGTGGCTTGAAAACTCGTTAATTGAGACTCGAATTAAGACTGGCGGCGCTCAAAGCAGTAGTCTGGAAAAATAAAGCACGTCGCCGGGCAGCAGAACGATCTGCGCCGAGCCATTGGCGATGGTGTCGATTTCAATGCGATTGCCGCCGCGGTTGATGATGGCCCTGCGCGAGGTAAATCTTGTTTCGCCGCCGGCCATTTCGATCACCTCGACGAGTGAGGCCTCATCGCCCACATAATAAATACCGGGCTCATTAATTTCGCCGAGTACCATCACATGGTCGCCCTTCTTTAATTCAAAGAGCGCATTGCGCATCTCGCGGTTCTCTTCCTGTAGCTCGGTGATGGTCGCCAAGTCTTTTTCTTCGCGCTCCTTGGCCTTGCTGAGTTCGTATTCGTAGTGGCCCTTCATGTTTGAGCAGCCCGTTGCAAGCAGGCTGAGGGCAGCCAGTAGGCATGTATAAAAATAGCGCATCGGCAACCCGACACGCCATTTGCAGGAAAGTGCCATGTGGGTTAGCTGCCGAGAAGGCGCGAAAGCGCCACGGCCTTGAGCATGCCCTTGGCTTTGTTGACGGTTTCCTCGTATTCGCTGGCGGGGACGGAGTCCGCCACCAGTCCGGCGCCGGACTGGATGTAGATCTTGCCGTCCTTGAGCAGCGCGGTGCGGATCGCGATGCAGCTGTCCAGGTTGCCATCGTAGCTGAAGTAGCCTAGCGCGCCGCCGTAAACGCCGCGTTGCTGCCCTTCGAGCTCCGAAATAATCTGCATGGCGCGAATCTTTGGCGCGCCGGAGAGGGTGCCCGCTGGGAAGGTCGCCCGCATCAGGTCAAACGGCGTCTTGTCGGCGGCGAGGTCGCCCTCCACCTGTGAGACGATGTGCATCACGTGGCTGTAGCGTTCGATGATCGCGTAATCCTCAACGTGGACTGAGCCCACTTCGCAAACGCGGCCAATGTCGTTGCGCGCCAGGTCGACGAGCATCAGGTGCTCGGCGCGTTCCTTGGCGTCGGCGAGGAGATCGGCCTCCAGTTCCTGGTCCTCGGCTTCGTTTTGGCCGCGGGGGCGCGTTCCGGCGATGGGGCGGATTTCCACGCGGCCGTTCGTGCTGCGCACGTGCACCTCTGGTGAGGCACCGACGATCGCGTAGTCGCCCGTTTCCAGGCAGAACATATACGGCGAGGGGTTGACGAAGCGCAAGGCGCGGTAGAGGTCGAGCGGCGATTGCGTGTAATCAGCCTCAAAGCGCTGCGAGCCAACGACTTGGATGACGTCACCCGCGCGGATGTATTCCTTGGTGCGCTCGACGGCGTCCTCGAAACGTTCGCGGGTAAAGTTTCCTTCTGGTACCACGATGTCGGCTGGGTCGACTTGCGCCAGCGGCATGGGTGCCAGTTGGCTGCCCTTGGAAAGAATATCGATCACGCGCTCAATCTCGGCGCACGCGGTGGCATAGACGTCCTTCGGCTCGCGACCTTCGTCCAGGCGCGCATTGCTGACGATGCGGATGATCTGCTTGGCGTGGTCGAAGGCGACGACGGTGTCGAATAGCCCATACCACATCAGCGGCATGCCGAGCACATCCTTTTCCGCGGGCGGCACGATCGGCTCGATGCGGTGGATGTATTCGTGGCCGAGGAAACCCACGGCTCCGCCGATGAAGGGCGGCAGGTCCGGGTAGGTCGGCGTCTCCCAGGGCTTGAGCTCGGTCTCGATCAACGTCAGCGGATCGCTGGGCGTCTCCACTTCGCGGCTCGAGCCGTCGCG
This sequence comes from Cerasicoccus sp. TK19100, assembly GCF_027257155.1. Classification (NCBI taxonomy): domain Bacteria; kingdom Pseudomonadati; phylum Verrucomicrobiota; class Opitutia; order Puniceicoccales; family Cerasicoccaceae; genus Cerasicoccus; species Cerasicoccus fimbriatus. Next base: position 78,045 of record NZ_JAPWDU010000004.1, on the reverse strand, counting down.
CTCGGTGATGACAGTTTTTTCCGGCCAGCTCGTGATGACCCGGCGTGGGCTGCAGCCAACAAAGCTGTAGCGCGAGATGTGTTCACCGCCTACGATCGACTCGAACAGAAACGCGGGCGCATGGGCCCGCAGCTTCGAGTAGACCGAAACCGGCGTTTCGAAATCCGCCGTCAGGTCGGCGTGCACAGGCACGACCGCGCCCGTCTGGGCCGACGTTAGGAAATCGTTCTCGTTGGGGAATACAGTCATCGCGAAAGAGTTAACGCTGCAAACCCGCGCGCGATGGTCAATTGCTGAATGATGGCGAATCGCGAAGAGGAGATTGCGAATCGCAGAAGGCGGAAACGAACAGGTACGGTCGCTTCCAACCGTCCCTGTCTTAAACAGAAAATGCGTTCCTGGCAGCCCGCTCTAGGCTCGCTGGCGACGGCGCACGATGGCCAGGCCCGCGAGCGCCAGCCCCAAAGCCAGCGCATAATGCTGCGGCTCGGGGACGGCGGTGATCGAGGTGATGGTTGTGTTGACCAGGAGGAAATCCGGGGCGTCCGGGCCAAGGCGGTAGCGCATGCTGTAGTTCGGGCTGCCCTCCTGGCTAAAACCGTTGGCGAGTATTTCCACGGAGGGAATCGTGCTGGTCGGTTCAATCAAGGGATCCGACAGGACGAAGCTGATGCCGAGCGAGTCATTGAGCGCAGGGGCGAGCTGATAGGCGCCGATATCGGTAGGGGTGGAGGACGAACCGCTGGGCGTGATAGCCCAGAAGTCGAGCGATGCACCGGTCAGGGCGCCGATATTGCCAGCGGAGAGATTGACCTCGTAGGAGGTGACGGCGGACGCGGCGTTCTTAAAGGTGTAGCCTAGAATCGCGCCAGTGTAAGTGGTCCGTTGGCCGTCAACGGTTCCGGTGGCGGTCTCGTCGATGTCGACAAGCAAGGTGAACGTGGAGCCGGTTCCGGTCGCGGTGTAAAGGCCGAACACATCGCCAAAAGCGGTCGGCGGCGTGATGGGTTCGTCGTTGTTGTCGACGTAGCCGGAGGCGAAGCCTTCGATTTGCAGGAGGCCGGCCGATAAGGAGGCGCACCCCATCACTGTCAAAAGCATGGTGTTTCGTAGTAGCATTGTGGGGGTATGAGGGCCTATCAAGTTCGGGTCAACGTAATCAGGTCTAAAGTCTTCGCTTTAAGCGTGGCTTATGTGCGGGGCGATCAGGAGCTTGAAATGTTGGCGCTCGTAGACATCTTGATTGCATGTCCAAGCCCAAGATCCTCATTCGCTACTGCCCGAAATGCAACTGGCTGCTACGCTCTGCATGGATGACGCAGGAGCTGCTCTACACCTTTTCCGAGGACTTGCAAAGCGTGACGCTGGAGCCCTCTTGCGAGGCAGGGATGTTTGAAATCCGCTACAACGACGACCTCCTCTGGGAACGCAAACGCGACGGCGGCTTCCCGGACGTCAAGGCCCTCAAACAACGCGTCCGCGACCGCCTGGACCCGGAGCGCGATCTTGGGCATTTGGACCGGAAGTCGGGGGAAGGGTGAGCGCGGCGGGTAATTTGCCCTATCCGCAAAATGACGCTCCGGGCGTTGCAGGTAAAATATGGGTGTCGGGTAAAGCTGAGCTTGTCACCAGGCGTCGGGTGTTAATAGTGGAATAAATTTTCCTGTAATACGTCCTATTAGTTCATTGCGAATGCACAAACTCATCTTTACTATCTTTCTCGGGCTCGGATTGCCCGGCGTCCTGTTTTCCGCAGATTTATCTGACCTGACCTACGTAATCGAGGGCGACACGGTTACGATTACGGACTGCAATGAAGCGGCTACAGGCGAGTTGGTGATTCCGGCTGTAATAGATGGGAAACAGGTTACCTCTATCGGTGATGAGGCTATAAGTTACTGTCAAAGCCTGACGAGTATTAGTATTCCAGATAGCATTACTCTGTTGGGGAACGACGCATTTTCTCACTGTATTAGTCTCACAGGCATTGACATTCCCAATAGTGTTACGGCCTTGGGCGAAAGAGTATTTTTTGGATGTAGCAGCCTGAAACGCATTCATATCCCTGATAGTGTCACTTCAGTTGGGGCCAATTCATTTATCGGTTGTACTAGTTTGTCCGAAGTGACTCTTGGAAACGGGCTCACAACATTAGAATCCCATACTTTCGAATATTGCATAGGCTTAACATCGGTGAGTATCGGTAGCAGCCTAAGCACGATTGGCTTTAATGCCTTTTTTGGATGCAGTAGCCTCACTGAGTTTGAAGTTCACTCTGACAATGTGCATCTTTCAGTTTTGGATGGCGTCCTATTTAATGAAGACCTTACCAAGTTAGTGGTCTATCCGGCCGGAAAAGTCGAATCCACATACGACATTCCTGATGGTGTCACGACTATTGCTTTAAATGCATTCAGCCAATGTAATAATCTGACAACTATCAACATTCCAAGTAGTTTGATCGCTTTTGATGGTATCCCGTTTAATGTGTGCGTTAACTTGTCCGTTATAAACGTTGCCTCAGACAACGAAAGATTCGCCAGCCAACAAGGTGCACTATTCAATAAGGACAAAACTAATCTCATTCAGTATCCCATAGGAAAAGAAGAAACGAATTACACGATTCCCGGTAGCGTTGTTTCAATTAATCCTTATGCTTTTTACGCTAGTAAGAAGCTACTGACTGTAGTTATACCTGACACTGTTCTCTCCATCGGTGAAGGGGCGTTCTATTTTTGTGAAAACCTAGTGGATGTTAGCATCGGCAACGGAGTGACGACCATATCAGCCAATGCATTCAGTCTATGCTTTAATCTCGAGCGGGTGAGTTTTGGTAGCAGTATTATTTCTATCGAAGAACGCGCATTTCAACTTTGCAGAAATTTATCCGAAGTGAGGCTTCCTGACGGATTGACTACTATTGGCGCGAGGGCTTTTTACCACTGCGCTGGATTGTCCAACGTTACTTTTAGCAATAAACTTATGTCTATTGGAAGTGACGCTTTCAGCTTCTGCGACAATTTAAAAAGTGTAACTTTTGAAGGGGATGCCCCAACGAATGTCGGGTCTTTCCCGTTTGGGAGTAGCTATTTGAAATTAACCATCTACTTCTATGAGGGTAAGAGTGGCTTTTCCCCTGGCAGATGGCAGGGCTACCGGAGCGTCATGCTGCTAGACTTTGACCATGACAACTGGCCGGACGTGTTGGAAGTCGCGCTCGGGACCGACCCGAATGACGCCAGTTCGCAGTTTCGCGTATGGCTGACGACTGAGGCAGGAGCCACGCACATCCATTACGGGCCGCATTCGGATGCGTGCACGTTTGTCGTCGAGTGCACGGAGGATTTGAACGATCCGGATAGCTGGGAGCCGGTTGCGGGGCTCGGTTTTACGGGGGGTCTAACTGAGCAGGTGGCCGACTTGGGTGCCGTGAGCGGTGCGCCAAAGTTCTACCGTGTGCAGGTGAGCTACACTGCGGAGTAGGCGTATTGGGCCAAGCTGACTTGATGTATTTAAGCCTGCTCGGTTTTTTCCGAAAAGCCTTCGGGTGTGGGGCATGGGCACAGCGAGGGTTAGCTGAAATCCGGGCGGTGGTTGTGGGAAATCCACGGCTTTGTTGCTTGGACTTCGCCCCGTATGTTGTTCCTTACGTCCATGGGCGTAGGGATGCTACGTCCCGGGACGTAAATTGGCTACGTCCATGGACGTAAGGGGGCTACGTTGCGGGGCGTAACTGCCAATAGCCGGGAAGGTTTTGAGCCGACATACGGGCTGTGGCGAGTCAACAACTGGCTGGCGGTGAGGCGGAAGGGACGTTTAATTTGCCTCGGCGTCCTTCGCCTTCACGCGCTTGAGGCGAAAGTAGGCTTGGATGAGCTCGCGGCATTCTTCCTCCATGACGCCGGAGCGGACGTTGAGGCGGTGGTTGAGCGAGGGCGTGGCGTGGGCGTCGACGACGCCGCCGAGGTAGCCCATCTTGGGGTCGGCCACGGCGAAGACGACCTCTTTCAACCGGCTCATGATGCTGGCACCGGCGCACATCGGGCAGGGCTCCTTGGTCACGTAGAGTGTGCATTCGTTGAGGCGCCAGTCGCCGAGGTAGTTTGCGGCCTTGGTGATGGCGAGCATCTCGGCATGAGCGGTCGGGTCCTTGGTCTGGTCGACGCGGTTGAAGGCGTGGGCAATGGGCTCGCCGGCGTACTCGATCACGGCGCCGATGGGCGTCTCGTCGGCTTTCCAGGCGTCGATGGCCTGATTGTAGGCCAACTGCATGTAAAACTTGTCATCGCGGACGAGTTGCGAGGGATAGAGCTTTTGAAACGGGCAGGGGAGCGGCGGCCTCATGATTGCGGAATGCGGATTGCGGAGTGCGGAATTGAATGAACGCGGGGCGTGGTCATTGGGTGAATTTGCAAATGTGTTGGATATCGAGTCGATAGTTGGGCGGATTCGCGAGCTTGTCCAGTGCGGGAACACCGATAATTTCAGCCGATTGCGCAACCTGCATTCCGCAATCCGCACTGCTTAAGCCTTGACTCAGGCGCAAGGTAGGCGATTCTTGCGCCTTTCATCCGGACCCATTTTGAACTCCGGGCGGGTGATGTATTTCACAAACTTATGGCAGACGACGACGTAATTGAAGTAGAAGGTAAAGTAGTGGCTGTGCTCCCTGGCACCATGTTCCGGGTGGAGCTGCCCAACAAGCACGTCGTGCTGGCCACCATTTCTGGCAAGCTGCGCAAGCACTTTATTAAGATCACCACCGGCGATATGGTGAAGATGGAAATGTCACGCTACGACCTGAATAAGGCCCGCATTACTTTCCGTCTGCGCAACACCAACCAGCAGCGTAATGCGCCGATCCGTAGCTTTGGCCCGCGGCGGCGGCGCTAAAGGCATCTCGGCTCTTTCTGCCGACGGCCCGTTGATTTTTTTCCACCTCTAACTACAGTAATACCATGTCTCTAGCATCCTCGATCACTGCCACGATTGGAAACACCCCGCTTGTTAAGCTGAACAAGCTGACCGAAGGCCTCGAAGCCGACGTCTATGTGAAGTGCGAATTTTTCAACCCGCTCTCCAGTGTTAAAGACCGTATTGGTCTGGCTATGATCGAAGCCGCCGAGCGCGATGGTAAGCTGAAGCCGGGTGGCATGGTCGTTGAGCCGACCTCGGGTAATACCGGCATTGCCCTGGCCTTCGTTTGCGCCGCCAAGGGCTACCGCTGCCTGCTGACGATGCCGGAAACGATGTCCATGGAGCGCCGCGTGCTCCTCAAGATGCTGGGTGCCGAGCTTATTTTGACCCCCGGGCCCAAGGGCATGGGTGGCGCGATTGCCCGCGCAGCCGAGCTCGCCGAGGAATATAAGGCGTTCATGCCGCAACAATTTGAAAACCCGGCCAACCCGGAAGTCCACCGCAAGACTACGGCCGAGGAAATCTGGGCCGCGACCGAGGGTAAAATTCACGCCTTCGTCTCCGGCGTAGGCACCGGCGGCACTATTACTGGTGTTTCCGAGGTGATTAAGAGCCGCACGAGCCTTCACACTGTGGCCGTTGAGCCGGAAGCCAGCCCCGTGATCTCCGGTGGCGCTCCTGGCCCGCACAAGATTCAGGGCATTGGTGCCGGCTTCATCCCGAAGAACTGCAACACCGACATCATCGACGAGGTGATCAAGGTCAGCAACGATCAGGCCTTTGCCATGGCGCAGGAAGTCACCCTGAAGGAAGGCATTCCGGTGGGCATTTCCTCCGGCGCGAATATCTTCTCCGCCCTGGAACTGGCCAAGCGTCCGGAAATGGCTGGTAAGACGATTGTTACAGTCGCGTGCAGCTCGACCGAGCGTTACATGTCGACTCCGCTCGCCGAAAAGGCCCGTCTGGAAGTTTCGAGCGGCGCTGAACTCTAGTAATCAAACCATTCTCAGGTTTTTTCCACTTTTTTTCTTCAAGGTATTGACACGGAAGATTCAGTAACCTACCACGTCATCATTCCGTTGCAAAAACGTTAAAAATAAAGACTTTTCCCGATACCTTTTCTCGAAAGATGTGATATATTTTCAGTGTTGGTTAAATCCGACACAGAATAGTAGCAGTAGTGGTAGCTGAAGCCGTCGGTCCTCGTGGATCGGCGGCTTCTCTTTTACCTGGGCTAAATCAGCCATAGACTTTCTTTGGAATGGGCCATTTTCGGTGGCATCACTTTGGAGGAATATTGCCCCAACGGGGCTGCGCACTGAAAGCCTAGGGTTGGATTTCGCGGAGCGTGAGCCTACCCTGGGAGGATGAATTCCCACTACCGGGCTATCCCAACGGGATTGCGTAGAATGTTGTTCTGCGTAACCCCGTTGGGGTATCGATGTTATGCTATGCTGTGTCCCAGGGTAGTCGCGCTTTGCGCTCCAACCCTGGGCTATGATTGCGTAGCCCCGTTGGGGCAAGAAGGGTGGAAACAGGAATGTCTTTAAACGCGGCGAATAATTTCGCTGCCCAAGGCTCTTCTGATGGAGCGACTTGGCTTGCAATTGGGCGAGTTTGGAACATTATGGCGTTCATCGGGTTTCACCCTTAGCAACCAGCACATTTTTAACTTTTTTGTCGGCACCGCGTGAACACCGCTCATATCGAGCTGCCGACGTGATAAACTAATAAGCAATGAGTTCGACTTCGACACCGATTCCAGCCCCACGCATCCGTGAAACCCTCCAAAGGCTTTCCGGGAACATATCTCAGGTGATTCGGGGCAAAGATGAGGTGATTGACGAAGTGTTGGCCTGCCTGATCGCGGGCGGCCACGTGCTTTTGGAGGATTTGCCCGGCCTGGGGAAAACCACGCTCGCTTATTGCCTGGCGCGCTCGATCGACTGCGATTTTTCGCGCGTTCAATTTACCAGTGACCTCCTGCCCAGCGACGTGCTCGGCGTTTCGATTTACGATGAGCAGATGCGGGAGTTCGTTTTCAAGCGCGGCCCGATCTTTGCGAACATCGTTTTGGCGGACGAAATTAACCGCGCCACGCCGAAAACGCAGTCGGCGCTGCTGGAAGTGATGGACCGAGGTAAGGTCTCCGTGGACGGCTCAACCTACACCGTGGGCGCGCCGTTTATCGTATTTGCCACGCAGAATCCCGTCGACTACGAGGGCACGTTCCCACTGCCGGAGAGCCAGATGGACCGCTTCCTGATGCGCCTGCAAATGGGCTATCCGGACCGCCAGCACGAGATGGAGATTCTTCGCTCCGACCAGAGCCGCCGCAGTTACGATAGCCTGAGCATTGAGCCGGTCATCACGGCCAAGGACATTCTGGAAATCCAGGAATATGTGCCGCAGGTCTTTGTCGAAGAGAGCCTCTTCGACTACATGCTAAAATTTGTCAGCGCCACCCGCACCGAGAGCGAGTTCGAGGCAGGCGTTTCCACCCGTGGGGCCTTGGCCTTGAAATGCGCTGCGCAGGCCCGCGCGCTGATGGCCGGGCGCGCTTTCCTCGTGCCTGAGGACGTGTCCGCCGTCGTCAAGCCGGTCTTCACTCACCGCCTTGCGCTGCGCCGCCAGACGGCTGATCCGCTGGAAGAGCGCCGTGCCGTCGAGGGTATCCTGACCAAGCTTATTGATTCCATTCCGCTGCCAATCTAGCAGCGGCTTTTCGGGCATGTCCCCACAATCGACAACTGAGACGCCCATCGAAGCGCGGCCGGAATACAAGATCTCCGACTGGGCGGATACCGGGCCCAGGCGCCGTAAGCGCACGTTCAACGAGTTGCTTTGGCGGGCGATGTGGAACATCATTTTGCCGACCAAGGGTAACCCGATTGGCCTGACGCCAACGGGGTTCGTGCACATCATGGTCTCGGTGGGCCTGCTTTCGGCGGCCTATGCCTCGTCGAGTAACAACATCCTGTTCATGGCATTGTCGCTGGTGCTTTCCACGCTGATTCTCAGCGGGTTGCTCAGCTGGATGAATTTTCGCGGTGGGCGCTGGCGCCTGCTCCTGCCCGCGCACTTCCGCATGGACGAGCCCGCGCCGATCACGGTGGAGCTTTGGAACACCAAACGCCTGCTGCCAACCTGCTGCCTGTGGGTGAACATCCGCTCGCAAAAGGAGGCCAAGTGGGAGCGCCTGTATCTCGAAGAACGGCTTGATCCCGACCAACAGGCGCAGCTGGAGTGGCTGTTTACGCCGCGTGCGCGTGGGGTGGACCACATCGAGGTGTCGGGCCTGGAGTCACAGTTTCCCTTTGGCTTTTTGCGCAAGATGATGGGCATCGGCATGGAGCGGGAAATTGTCGTGACGCCGCGCCGCGTAGATTACGATTTCCGCATGCCAGTGGGCCGCCGCGGACGCCAGATGGGTGCCTTTACCCGACGCCCGGGCTCGGGGGCCGAGCTGATGAACATCCGCCGCTATCAGCGGGGTGATCCCCAGAAAATCGTCCACTGGAAGGCCACTGCGCGCACGCGCCAGTTGATGGTTCGCCAGACGGAGGAGGAGAACCGCGATGGCTACATTATCTTTGTGGAAACGCCGGATTCGATCTGGCGCGAGCCGGCGCAGTTTGAGAGATTGTGCAGCTTTGCTGCCAGCCTGGCGGAGGACCTCTTTCGCGAATCGCGCCTGGTTGGCGTGGCGATGAACGACGAGCCCCTGCTGGTCATTAAACGGCTGCACGACCTGCAATTATTCCTCGAAATGCTGGCCCGCGCGGAGCCCACGCCCGGCTACAAGTCAGCGAGCGAGCATTACGGCTCGAACCTGATCACCTTTAAACCCGGAACGAAAAACCAAGTCCATGCCTACCTCACCGGCAACCTCGCGGGTTCGGCTTAACCAAGACGAACTGCACCAGCTCAAATGGTTTTTGGGGCAATTGCTGTCCCTGATTTCCATGTGGGCGTTGTGGAGCCTGGAATCGATTCCCGGGGGGCTGATCTTTCTGTTTTTCGTCGGCATCAGTGTCGTCACGGTTATGCCGAGTCTGGTGGCGCGCATTCCCGGCGCGGTAAACAAGGCCGCAACTCCGGCGCTGATCATCATCATCGCGGTGGACTTCATCCTGCACGGGGCCAATTTCCTGGACCCGATGATCCGCATGGTCGGCTTTCTGACGCTTTACCGAAGCTTCCAGTTCCGCAAGCGGCGGGAGGACCTCCAGCTGCTGCTGCTGACCTTGTTTACGCTGATCATCGTGGGCGTGTTGCTGATCTCGCTCTCGTTCGCGGTGCAGATGCTGATCTTTACGCCGATCGCCATGGGGCAGCTGTTTTTGGTCAATTTGCTGGACTCGTCGCACGAGCGGATCCTCGACGGCGATGACTGGCAGAATTTCAGCTGGCCGCGGTTTTTAAGCCGCATGCGCCATGGTTTGGATTTCCGTTTGCTGGCCTCGGCGGGCGTGCTGTTTGCGATTGTGGTGGGCATCTCGACGGTGATCTTTATCTCGCTGCCGCGCATAAAAATGGACCAAGCCTTGCCGTTCCTGCAGTTGCAGGCCGGGGCGGGCATCGGCTTTAGTGACACCATCAGTTACGGTGATGTCAGTGAGCTGCTCAACGGCGACGACCGCCCGGCGCTGCGCGTGGAAGTGAGCGAGCCGGATAAGATCCCCACGCGGCCTTACTGGCGCATGGTCGTGCTCGACCAATACGACCCGATTGACAGCACATTCCGCGTTTCAACGGCCTCGCGGCAGTTCACCAACACCCGCTTGCAGGAAGGCTACCGCTACACCAACATGGACACGCCGCAGCGCTACCTGAGCGGAAATACCGTGGACGAAATGCGCCTCTACCTGGAGGGCAATGTGAGCAGCTACCTACCGTTGATCGGCCCCTTTGAGACGATTCGTTTTCCGCAGCGCGTTAAGTTTTTTGCGGGTGAGGACTTCAATGTGTTCGAGCTCGATTTGCCCACGGCGACCGCCTTTGGCTACTCGCTGAATAACGTGGCTTTGAGTGAGGCAATGCAGGCCAGCCAGCGTGAGGCGCGTTTGCTCAATCGCGTTTATGGTAAGCCCATGATTGTGGCCGAGCGAGGCGGCTCGATCCGTGATTTGAATTACCCGGAGACCACGGTTGCGGTCCCCGCTGAAGGCGAGAACCTGGAGTTTCTGCAAGCGGCGGTGGAGGAAATTACCGGTGGCGAAAAACTGAGCGCCATCGAGTTTAACCGCCGCGCCATCGAGTGGTTGCAAAACCATTACAGCTATGCGCTCAAGACCGGCCTGCCTCGCAACGACCGCTCGGACAATTTGGTCCACTGGATGCGCAATGCCGAGACCGGCTGGTGCGAGCATTTTTCCGGTGCCTTCATCATGCTGGCGCGCACGGCAGGCTATCCGTCGCGTGCGGTGGCGGGCTTTGCCGGTGCTTCCTGGAACGACTACGAGGACTACTTCGTGATCCGCAACCGCATGGCCCACGCGTGGGTGGAGGTGTATGATGGCAACGGGCGCTGGCTCCGTGTCGACCCGACACCGCAGGCTTCGAGCCTGTTTGGTAGTGCAGAGATGGGCTTTGAGTCGTCCATTCAGACGGAGTCCGGCTGGAGTGCGTGGCTGGACAGCGTGCGCATGGTCTGGTATCGCCGCGTGATCAACTTCGACCAAGACGACCAAGAGGAAATCGCCCACAACATCCGGGAGATGTCGGTCAGCGCGTTCAAGAATTTCCGCGACGGCCTGACGGCCAAATGGGAGGCATTTAAAAGCTGGCTCACCGAGGGCTGGAGTCTGCAAAAGATCCGCGATATCGCATTGGCGGTGTTGGCGATTTGCGCGACCCTGCTGGCGCTGCGCGGGCTGTATCTGGCCTTTATCACCTGGCGCTCGGCGCATGCCAAGGGGCAGGGGCGCACGGCCAATGACCCGATCCGCCGGAAGGCTGGCCGCGTGCTGGCGCGGTTCCGACCGGCCTACGCCAACGCGCAAAACAAGCTTAACGGGAGTGATTTGGACCCTTGGCGCGCGACCTACGAGGAGCTCCTGTTGCTGCGCTTTGGCGAAACGCCTGGTGCCCGCAGTTGGAAAAGCACGCTTAAGTCTGCACGCCGCCTGATGCGCGCCGGTGTGAAGTCTGCGAGCTAACGAGCGTCAGTGAACAGCACATGCTTCAGAGGCCTTACCGGCTTCAGCATGAACGTCTCTTGGCCTAGGGCTAACGGACATTCATATTGTATCTTGATTGCTGCAAACATTGCCCCAACGGGGCTACGCATCAATAGCCCAGGGTTAAAGCGGACCGCTTGCGGGAAGCGCTACCCTGGGAAACCGGATGCGCGGTTATCTCCCAGCCCCAACGGGGCTGCGCAAGATGTCGTTTTGCGCAATCCCGTTGGGATAGGCAATTTACGTATTCGCATTCCCAGGGTAGGCGTTCAGCCGCTCTGCGGCCTCAAGTCAACCCTGGGCTATAGTTGCGTAGCCCCGTTGGGGCAAATTTACTGAAAGTTGAATGTCCGTTCGCCCTAGCGAGTGAGTTGAGAGTATTGTTTAATGATCTGCTTATCTGCGGCGTTGACGCTGCTTGGTGAGAAGCAATGCTGAGGGTAATGCATGCTTGGCGCTTGTTTTTGATTTCACTGGCTTTGGCCGTGGCTGCCTTTGGCTTATGGGCCTGTCAGCCGGAGCCCAAGGCAACGCCTGCTGCCAAGCCGCCCTCAGCCCAACCGGGCATGATGCCGGTCACGCATTTTCCGACGCGTCTGGCGAAAATCGGGCCACAGGCCTGTGCACAATGCCACCCGAATGCCGTGGCAGACTGGCATGGCACCCACCACGCGCTGGCGAATCGCCCCGTGGACCCCACGCTCGACAACGCTGCGTTTGTGCCGAGCAAGTCCTTCACCGATGCGGGTGTGACGAGTAAATTCAGCAAGCAGGCAGGGGAATTTATCATCGAAGTCTTTGAAGCTGACGGTAGCAAAAGTCGGCACGCGCTGACGGGGGTGATCGCCGTGGATCCGCTGCGGCAATACCTGGCTCCGTTCCCGGATGGGCAGTGGCAAACCACGAGTGCGGCCTACGATCCGGCTAAGCATGAGTGGTTCGAGGTCTTTAGCGGCGATGGCCGACTGCCTGGTGAGTGGGGCCACTGGACGGGGCAGGGGATGAACTGGAACGCCAACTGCGCGGCCTGCCACATGACGGAATTTAAGAAAAACTACGACTGGCAGACTGGCAAATATGCCTCTACTTGGCTGCAGCAAGGCATTGCCTGCGCCCAGTGCCACTCAGGCTTGGAGGAGCATGTCGCCAAGGCTGCGCAACCGGGATACATCGCCCCGGCCTCGCTGAAAATGAGCAAAGAGCAGATCATGGACAATTGCGCGAGTTGCCATTCGCGGCGTGGCCAGATCACGGCGGATCGTTTTACGCCCGGTGAGCGATTTCATGATCATTTCGATTTGAGCCTGCCGGACCAGCCGGGCCTCTATCACCCGGACGGGCAGGTGTTGGACGAAGATTTCGTTTATGGCTCCTTCATGATGAGCCGCATGGGGCACGCGGGCGTCACCTGTCTGGATTGTCATAACCCGCACACTACCAAGACGATACTGCCCGTGGAGAACAATATGCTCTGCCTGCGCTGCCATGAATCCGGCTTAGAAAATGCGCCGATCATTCAGCCGGAGGCGCACAGTCATCATCCGGCAGGCAGCACTGGTAACCGCTGTGTTGAATGTCACATGCCGGAGACAAATTACATGATGCGTGATCCCCGCCGTGATCACGGCTTCCTTTCGCCTGACCCCTTGATGACACAGGAGCTCGGTATTCCCAATGCCTGCAATCGCTGCCATACCGATGAATCGACGGAGTGGGCGGTGGAATGGGCAGAGAAATGGTATGGCGAAAAATTGGCAGAGCTCCCGCAGCGTGCCCGCGCCCGGGCCCTGGCCGCCGCTTATGAGGGGCAACCGGCTGCACATCAGGCACTTTTGGAATTGGCGGCCAGTGAGGATGTAACCGCATGGCAGGCTACTTATGCCGGTTTATTGGGAGGTTGGGCTAATGAGCCCGCCGTCCTGGCTTATCTGCAAAGTTTGATGGACTCGGACAGTGCTTTGGTGCGGGGGCGGGTAGCGCGTTCCTTGGCCTGGTCGCCGCAAGATGCTTATTTACTACGCGGTGACAAATCACGCAATGTTCGACTGGCTGCCACATTTGGCCTCATTGGCCGCACCCAACTGAGCGAAGAGAATGTGTCGGAATGGATTGAGGCCCAGCAGTTTAACTCCGACCGTCCGCAAAATGCTTTCATCCTGGCGGAACGGCTGTTTTCACTCGGAGGCAATCCGGCTGACATTCGCACGCTAGTGGATCGTGCGGTTGCGTTAGACCGACGATCGGCGGATGTGAATGTGCAGGCTGCGGTATTTTATAGTCGCCTGGAAGATTCCGGGCAGGCAGAGAAGTCGCTCTTTGACGCGCTGGCGATTGATGCGCAGAACGTCCAGGCACTGTATTATTTGGCGCTTTTCCGGGCTGAGCAGCAGAATTACCCGGAGGCGATTACGCTGCTGAAAGATGTCGTAGCATTGGACCCCGGTTACGAGCGCGCGTGGTATAACCTTGCACTGGCTTACACGAAACAAGGGCAATGGCTGGAGGCGCGTGATGCCATGCTGCACGCGCCTTCCATGGAAAATACCCCGCAGTGGAATCAGACCATGCAGGTCATCCGTCAGCGCTTAGGTAATTGATGGCGAACGCTTTATTGATTCTCGGTGAACTCAAGTCGCAGAAACTTGCTCTTGCTGCCGACGCCGATTGGCTGTGAATCACGGATCAAGATGAAGCCATCGGGTAGGGACTCCACCACGGCCGCCGAGACGTTCTCGGCAAAATGAATGTCGGGCGAGACCCAGCCATTTACCTGGATATCGGCGTCGATGGAGGGTTGGATGACTACGCCCAGGTAATCACTTTGTTCATTTTCTGGGAGCGCGGTTTCGCTGGGAGACTTGACTACGCCAGGCGTGAACAGTGGACCGGTCGTAGCCTCGGTCGGGTCGATGTCCAGGGCAAACTCAATGACGTTATCCACGTTGTTGCCATTCGCGTCATCTTCGGCACCGGCATTGGCGTCCGTGTCCGCGAAGAACTTCTTCGCCCACAGGTCGTAGGAGATGACGGGGATTGGGGTGGTGTTGCTTACTGGTGAAGTCACCATCTGGTAACCAGTACCATTGATGTAGCCAATAATTGCTTCAGTGGCGGAGCCGACCATCCAGTTTACCTTTTGTTCGAGCACGCCGTCGCTGGGCCAGATCCAGGCCGGGTCAGTAATGAGAATCCATTCCATATCGTCGCGGGTGCGGCGCACGCCCCAGATATAGCCTTGTTCTCCAATTGGGTCGGTGTTGGTTACCTCGTGCCTTGCGTTGAACACGCTATACTGGGTGTTGTAATTCACGGCATCGATGGTTTCCCAATTTTCCGCCCAATCTGCGACGTTGCTGGGGGTCGGAGTAAAGTCGGCAAAATATCCCAGATAGAAAACGTAACTAGAGTCCAATGGGGTGGCCAAATCGCTCTGTAGGTTAACTGCATATACCGAGCCGCCCCAGTCTAAAGAACGGGCTGAAAGGCCTTTACAGAAGATAAGGGATAATGACCCCAATATTAGCAAGGTGAAGACTTTGCTATTGAGCAATTTTCTCTGGAATAATAGTGTCTTTTCCGACTCTTTTTGTAAATCCTTCATTTTTTATTAATGTTTTGCTATTTTAAACCGTATGGTTTGTCAATTCTTTCACCTCTGATTAGTAGGTTTGTATTTGATTCTTAACTACTAACTAGACCTGCTATTCATTGGAGTAAATTCCTCATCGATAAATTCCCTTGAAACGAAAAACTACAACTTTTGCTTTACTGGTGCGCACTTTGATCGGCGCATTGCTCTTTGGCTTTACTTCAGTTTTATGGGCCGGCCCTGAGCCGGTTCAGTATTTCTACCTACCGCTGCCCGAGGCTTCCATGCAGCGTACGCTCGCGGAGCTTCAGCCCACCCGCAGCATCGGGCAGACGATGCGGAGCGTTACCTCGCTGACGACTACCCGCGACACAACGATCATTTATTATGACCATTGGGAAAATGGTTATGACATCGATATCGCCAATCCGGTAAATATCTACAGTGCGAGCAATCCCGGTGGCACGCAGATCTGGGGGGACAACGATCCGTCCAACGGTATCCCTCCGGGATTCGCGACGGATATCATCGATGCGGACGCCGTCATCGCCTTGACCAACGATGTCCCGACACCGCGCAATGTCTCCAACATTCTCTTTGACGCGCGTGATAAGCTGGCCTCCACGAAGGCCGTTGCCATGACACGTGCAGAATGGGCGACCGATCCCGGTACCGTTCTGGCCGGCGCGGTGGAAGTTTACTCGGTCGCCTTCCTGGGTAGAGAGTATGAGTTCCCGATCGGTGAGGACATGGCAGGCATTTCCGACGAGATGTTCGAGTATGTGTCCGTCTATGTCATGTCGGTGAAAGATGGCAACACGGTGCAAATCGACTTGGACGGCGATGGCATCGTGGACCTGACCCGCACGCTCAATGAGGGCGAAAATTTCTTTGCCAACGGCGTTGAAACCGGTGGCACGATCACTTCTACCGAGAAGGTGCAGGTCCACCTGATCACCGGTAACCAAAGCAACAACGGCGGTAATCTGGAAGCACGTTGGTTCACCCAACTGCCGATCGATACCTGGAGCTCGCGGTACTATAACCCGGTTGGCAGCTCCGGCAACAACCAGCCAACCCGTGTCTATCTTTATAACCCGAGTGGCACTGCGATTGATGTGGATTTCGAGACCTTCGTCAGCTCTGGCACGATCAACATCGGCCCGGGTGCCATTGCGGAATACACCATGCCAACCAGCTCCGGCGCGGTCTTTAACTCGCAGGGAGGTGAGCCGTTCTTTGGCGTCGCCAGCGTCGCGGCTGGCACGAACAACGGCGGTTCCTCTGGCACGGATAACGATACCTGGGACTGGGGCTTCAGCCTCGTGCCGGAAGAAATTTTGACGCCGCAAGTTGTCGTCGGCTGGGGCCCAGGCGCGGATGATCGCGATGGCAACGGCATACCGGACGCCCAGGGTAGCCCGGTATGGGTCGCAGTCACCGATAGCACCGTGGTTTATGTGGACTACGATGGAGACGCCTCCACCGGCCCAAATGCCGACCCGAATGGCAACCGTTACGACGTGGCCTTCAACCTGAATCGCCTGCAGCAGACCAAGGTTTACGACAATAATGATAACGACCAGACGGGCATGAAGCTCTACACGGTCGATGGCACGCTGATCACTGCAGCCTGGGGGCAGGACCCAAGCACGGCGGGTTCGGGCAATCCTTACTTGGACTTGGGCACAACGGTACCGCCGTTTCCCTTTCCGCAGCTCGTGAAAACCGCTCAGGAAGTCTCCGATGGTGACGGCATCTATGAGCCGGGAGACACCGTAGAATATACGATCAGCGTGACAAATCTGGGGGCCGTTCCGCTGGCCGACCTGGTCTTGTCCGACGAGCTGCCAAGCACGGTTACATATGTTCCCGGCACCTTAGAGGTCGGCGGCATTGCGCAGGCCGATGATCCTTCGGGCACGCCGTTCCCGCTCGATGGTGACGGCATCATTCTGCCGACTATCGGCGTCCGCGAGGAGTTGTTGGTCGTATTTGATGTCACGCTGGATCCCGCCGCCGCAGGTAGCTTGGTGAATACCGCGATTTTGGACATTGGTCCGGAAGTGCTGATCGCCGATACGCTGTCGTCTTCCAGCCAGATTAACGTGGTCAATGACCGCGTCGCCCCGTCGATCAATTTCACCGACAACGGCTATGCGACGGTTTCACTTTACGACATCGGCGACGATATTTACCTGCAGTTAGTTGATTCCGACCTGAGCATTAGCGAGAACACCGCCGACACCTTCACTGTCGTGGTGACCAACACGGACAACGGTGACTTCGAGCTGGTTGAGTTGACCGAAACCGGTGCTGATACCGGCGTCTTCCGGGGTGGTCCACTTGCCACTGCCGGCGGTACATCGGGTTCCTCTCAGAATGGAATTTTGACGATGGACGTGGGTGACACGATCAGCGTTACGGCCACTGACCCCGGCGACCCCGTTAGTTTGCCGAATTCCGATTCCGCGACCGCGACAGTGCCCGTTCCGACCAACGAAAAGCTGCTCTACCTGCGCGATAATGCGCCAGGCAATGCCCTGAGCCGTGTTGAGCCAGGTGCCGCTGGCCGCCCCGGCTCGACCCTCACCATGGAGTCCGGCGTGGAGCAAAATGGTCCCTCGGATTTTGACACCTACGTGGCGGGCATCGATTTCAGCTCCAGCGCTTCAGCTACGGTCAGCTTGGCGCACACGGTTAATGCTGGCAATGACCGCATTCTGGTGATCGCTATTTTCGGTGAGGAAGACCAAAATTACACCGGCTTCGACATTAGCAGCGTTCGTTGGGACTCCGATTCGGCGGCCCCACAAACGGCTACGAAGCTGAGTGACCAGGGCACGACGGAAGAAGCCTTCGTTGAAATTTGGTATGTGCTCAATCCAGCCTTGGGCAATGGCGATGTGGATGTGTCCATGATCGAAGGCCGCGTCAACGGCGGTTCGGAAGACTCGATTATCGTCGTGGCCACGACCTTCAATAACGTGGATCAGGGCAGCCCCTTCGACACGCCACAAACCAACAGCGGTTACTCCACTTCGGCTACCATCACCAATGTGCCGGGTGATCCGGGTGACCTGGTTTATGCTTATGTTTCTCAGGACGACGCGCGCACGATCACCGCGAATCCCGGGCAGGACAATGTGTTTGGTCCGGTGAAGGCTGAAGGCACCACGGGTGATGGTTCCGAGGGTGAAATTTCTTCCAAGATTATTGGCCCCGGAGAAAGTTCGGCGGACTTCGGCTGGACCTTTGGCGGCAGTGATGCCTGGGCGGTGGCCGCCTTTGCGATCAACAGCTCGGTGAATAACGCCGTCAGCTTCTCGCAATCGCCGACGATGAGTTCCACTTTCAGCATGCCGACCAATGGCGCAGTGGGCGCTACGGTCTTCATTGAAACCACGGCGACGCTGGGTGCTACGGCGGATATTTCCGTCGATCTGTCCGTCGGTGGAAACAGCTTCTTCCAAGACGACACCGCGACGGTGACTACCATCTCGACCGGGGCGACGAACATTTATCGCTTGGACTGGAGCGGTCTGCTTGGCTCGGATTTCACCATCAATCCCGGTGAGGCGATCGATATTGGGCTGCTCAATGGCACCGGAATTACTTACGATATTCTCTACGACAGCGGAACTTACCCGAGCGCATTGGCGCTCCCGGCAACGACCGTTATTGACGTGGAAAATGTGGATATCTACGACGCACCATTCCCCAATGGCAGCATTGCCGCCGACGGTTTTGTCGGCCAGAAGTTCTATATCCGCACCACGATCAGCGACCCCTTTGGCACTTCGGACATCAGCAACCCGAGCATTCAAATTACTGATCCCAACAGCGCCAACCTGCTGATCCCGGACCCGAGCGATCTGAATTCCGTGGCAACGGTGATCGCGAGTGATTCAGACTCGATTACCTACGAATACGAGTGGCAAACCCCGGCAACGGACGGCGTTTATACCGTTACTGTTTCGGCGGATGAGGGCACAGAAGGCACCGTTTCTGACACGATGCAGAGCACCGTCACGCTGGCGGGCATTGATGGCGGCACGCCGTCGCGCATCTACTTTACCACCGGCGACAACGGACCCGACACCGACACCTACACCAGCGGTGAGTCCATTGGCGTGCGTCTCGTCGATTATGATGAAAACGAAGACCCCGGTGCCATCGACACCGTGCAGGTGATGATCACCACCAGCTCGGGCGACACCGACGTCGTCACTCTCGTGGAAACCGGCGTCAATACCGGCATCTTCACCGCAGCATTCCCCTCGGCCACAGATACCACGAATGGCGACGATGGCGACATCAACGCGGGCGTGGGCACCGGCCTCACGGTCACGTATTTCGACGACGACGACCCAACGGACAGCTCTCAGGATCAGGCCGCCGTGCCACTCACCACTCCGAACACCGCGGGCGTGGTGGTGGACAAAGTGTTGCTGAGCCCATCGGACGGCAACGCGATCGTTGGCGACCAGGTTATTTACAGCATTACCGTTACCAACGTGGGTAACGTGGACCTCGATTCCGTGGAGCTGATGGATGAATTTGAAGACAGCGAGTTCACTTTCGTCTCGGCATCCGTCAGCCCGGATAGCAACACGGTTTCCACAGGCACCCGCACGCTGACCTGGGATGATCTCGGTGCTTTGGAAGTTGGCGAAAGCGTCACCATCACGGTAACTTACACGGCGGCTGACTCCGGCAATCCGGCCTCCAGCACCGCGACGGCCAATGCCACTTCCGCGTTCAATGACCCGAGCGACACCGACACCGAACTGCTCACGATCACCAATCCGTCTTTGACCGTCGTCAAGACGCTCGTCGGTGGTCCGCAAACCGCTTATTATGGGAACCTGGTTGAGTTCACGATCGATATCACCAACTCCGGTGACACCACCATTGAGACCTTGCCGTTCACGGACAATTACAGCTCCTGTTTGCAGTTGTTGGCTGCGACACCATCGCCTGATTCAAAGGGCGGCGGCGTGGCGCAGTGGAATGACCTGCTCGCTGGCGCGGCGACTTTGGCACCGTCTGCCTCGACGCAGATTACCTTGACCTTCCTCGTGGTCGGCGAGTGCGATCCGGCCTTGAACGTGGGCGAAGTCCGCTATGCGATCGACACCGATGGCAACCCCGTTCCTCCGGCTGAGGACACCAACGAAGATCTCACTACCGACGCGGCCAGCGTCAGTGGCACGGTCTGGCAGGACGATGACGGCAACGGTGCCCAGAACGGTGCCGAAGGCGGCATTGCCGGCATTCGTGTTTTCCTCGATCTTGATGACGACGGCGTGCGTGATGCCAACGAGCCGTTCGACATCACCGATGCCAACGGCGAATACCGCATCGGTAATTTGGCCGAGGGTAGCTACACCGTGCGCATCGATGAGAACTTCCTCGATGATGCGCTCTCCATCACCACGCCAGCGCTAACTTATTTCTCACTTACGCTGGCACCCGGCGAAGACGCCGATGCGGACTTCGGACTAGAGCTGACCACCGTGACCGGCATCATCTTTAATGACGTGGATGGCGACGGTAATACGACGCCCGGCATTGGCGAAAACGGCATTGGCGGCGTGGATGTTGTCATCACTGATTCACTGGGCAATGTGCAGACCATTCGCACCTTGGCGGATGGTAGCTATACGGCAGAAGTCGCCCCGGGTGAAGTTTGGGTGAACGTTGTCGAGTCGTCCCTCCCTGCAGGCTACACGCTGACCACGGACTTGGGCGTGGACAACGAGCCTCAGTCGCTCACCGCAGTCGCTGGCGTTAATACGTTTACCGGCATTGGTTACCAACAGCCGCAAGGCGTTTCCGGTCACCTGTTCATCGACTTGGATGGTGATGGCGTGCTGGATCCGGGCGAGCCCGATCTCTCTGGCGTGACGGTATTTTACGATGTCAACGCCGACGGCATTCTCGACCCCGATGGCGCAAACAACATCCCCGGGGACAACGATGACGAAGTCAGCTACGTAACCGATGCAGCCGGTGATTACATCCTGGCCATTCCGGCTACCGGCTCGGTCTCGATCAAGGTGGATACTTCGACCCTGCCAGCCGGCATGGACACGACGCCGACCACGGGCAACGATCCGCAGAGTGTTACCGTCAGCGCCAGTGCGACCACTGCGGCGAATGACACCGGTTTTGCCTTCGCAGGTCTGGGCGTGTTCAAGACTTCGAACGCCACGGGCGACGTTGAACCAGGGGACACGATTACCTACACGATCACGGTTTCGAACAATTCTGGCAGCATGCATACAGGCATCGATATCACCGATACCTTGCCGGCCGATGTTACCTTCGTCGCAGGCAGCCTGAATTTCTCCTCTCCGTCCGGATACGATATCTCCGCTACAACGAACATCACGGACAACTTCGAATCCCAGAATGGCGCGGGTGGCACGCCGCTCGCAGCCAGCGGTGCACCTGGTTGGGTTGGCAACTGGTTTGAAATCAACGAGGCCAATGGCTTCGGCTCCGGCTTTGTGCAAATCCTCAACGACACCAATTCATCTCCGTCGACGTGGTCACTCCGCGTGGAGTCTCAGGATTTCGGTGCCGGTCGCGGCCTGGACCTCTCGGCTGCAAACTCAGCTACCCTCGATTATACTTTCCGCCGTGAATCGTTGAACTTCGACGACGACGTGGTCGATGTGCAGATTTCGGCCAATGGCAGTGCACCGTGGACGACGCTTGGCACGGAGGGCGGCAATGTAGCCGATGACGCCAATTACGTTGACCAGGGATCGCCCATCACGATCGATCCGAGCTTCTTCACCAGCAACACGGTGCTGCGTATATACTCCGAAACCGGCGTGTTGGAAAATGCCGACTACGTCTATTTCGACGATCTGGTGATCAGCGTTAATTGGACGGACTCTGCGTCGCAGACCGGATCCGTTGGCAACTTCCCATCAAACAACGAACTGGGCAACAATTACACCTTGGCTGACGGCCAATATATCACCATCACCTACAAGGTAAAGGTCGTTGCCGAGCCGGCTGGTGCCGCCATTACGAACACCGCCAGTGTCGTGAGCGATCAGCAGGGCGTGGCAGTTGATTCGACGGTAACGGACAATATTTACGACCCGGCACAGGGCATCCTGAGCGGC
This sequence comes from Cerasicoccus sp. TK19100, assembly GCF_027257155.1. Classification (NCBI taxonomy): domain Bacteria; kingdom Pseudomonadati; phylum Verrucomicrobiota; class Opitutia; order Puniceicoccales; family Cerasicoccaceae; genus Cerasicoccus; species Cerasicoccus fimbriatus. Next base: position 56,212 of record NZ_JAPWDU010000004.1, on the reverse strand, counting down.
TACGTTCTCGAGGACACCACCGGCGATGGCAATGGCAACCTGGGCATCGAGAATGTCTTTGTCGAGCTGCTCGACGCCAGCGGTGACCCAATTGACAGCGACCCGGGTCTGCCCGGCGTGCAGCCGACCATTACCCGCACCGACAGCGACGGAGCCTACAGTTTCGAAGGCGTCACACCCGGCAGCTACCAGGTCCGCCAGACGCAGCCAGCTGGCTTCTTAAGCGTAGCAGGCGCAGATGACGGTGGTGATGTGAACATCCTCGGTGACGTCACGCTCATCGTCATCACCGATGGCGTCTCGACCACGGGCAACACCTTCGTCGAGCAAAAGCCCGCCACGATCATCGGCTATGTCTATGAAGACTTCGATGGGGACGGCAATGGCGACATTGGCATCGCAGGCGTAATCATTGAGCTACTCGACGCGAGCGCTGCCAGCATCGACAGCGATCCGGGAAGCCCCGGCATCCAAGCCACGACAACGACAACGAATGTCTCCGGCCAGTTCTTCTTCAGCGACTTGACTCCGGGTGCTACCTACCAAGTGCGCCAAGTGCAACCAGCTGGATACCAGAGCTTGGGCGATTCCGACGGTGGTATCGCAAACCGCATTGGTGATATCACTCCCATCACGGTAACGATCGGGCTCAACGGCGGTTACTACTTCTTGGAAGAGCTACTGCCTGGTAGCATCTCGGGCACAGTCCTGGACGACACCGATGGCGATGGTAACGGCGATGTTGGCATTGACGGCGTTCGCGTCTTCATCGACCGCAACGGCAACGGCGTCTTCGATGGCGTTGATGTTGAAGTAACGACCTCCGGCGGCGGTGTCTTCAGCTTCGGCAACCTGCGTGCCGGCGTTTACCAGATCGTTGCCGAGGATGCTTCTGGCTATGTTTCCATTAGCGACTCGGATGGCGGTGATCCAAGCATTACCGTCATCAATCTCGGTGCCGGTGCGGATGAATCCGACACCGACTTCATTGATGGCTTGCCTGCGACGATCAGTGGTCAGGTGCGCGACGACCTTGATGGCGATGGCGACACCGGCGACGCGGATTCCGGCATCGCTGGCGTGACGATTGAAATTTACGAAGACATCAATCAAAACGGCTTGGTCGATTTCAATGAAGATGTTTACACGACCGTGGTGACCGACGGCTCCGGCAACTTCAGCTTCGATGTTCCGGCCGGAGATTACCTCCTGCTCGAAATCGATCCAAACAACTACCTGAGCACGGCGGACTCTGTGGGCGCGAATGACAACCAGATTGGTCTGACGGTTTCGCCCAACACGACCTACGGCAGCAACGTATTCCTCGACACCAACCAAGGCCCCAATCTGAGCATCAGCAAGACGCTCAATGGCGGTGCGACTACCGTTAATTACGGAGCTTCAGTTGCCTACACCATCACGATTACGAACGATGGTAACACCAACTTCGACACGGTGCCGTTCACGGATAGTTTCTCCGATACCCAATTGAATTATGTATCGGCTTCGCCGCTGCCATCCACCACGTCTGCGGGGACGTTGACCTGGAACGACCTCGGCACGCTAGCCATCGGTGCTACGCATACCATCACCGTCAACTTTACCGTTATCGGTGAGGGTAGCCCGATTGTTAACACCGCCACCGTTACGAATGCTGAAGATGAGTTTGGCACGCTGGTGAGTGGCTCCGACACCGATAGTTTGCTAACCGCAGAAACCGCGAGCATCAGCGGTCAAGTTTGGGAAGACGATGACGGCGATGGTAGCTTTGATTTCAGCGAATCCGGCTTCAGTGGTGTGGTCGTTGTTTATGCTGACTTGAATTCCAATGGTGTCCGCGACGCCAACGAACCGAATGACACCGTCGATGGCTCGGGCAATTATACGATCAACAACTTGGCTGCTGGGACATACCGCATCCGTGTTGATGAAAGCACTTTGCCTAATGGCGTGAACTACAGCATTTCCTTCCCGATTCCGCCCGCCAATCCGTATTACGACATAACGGTATCGGCCAATGGTGACGATACGGGTAACGACTTCGGCTATCAGCCGCAGATCGGTGATTTGACCATTACCAAGGTCGGTGCAAATGAATCCGCAGTTGATGGAGGCGCCGTCGATCCGGGTGAAACGATCACCTATACAATTACCGTCGAGAACAATGACTCGATCGCGCATACGGGAATTGATGTCACGGATGTGCTGCCAACTGGTATCACCTACGTACCATCTTCCGTCAGCGTAACCGCTCCGGCAACCTACGTTTCCGGCACGTCGACGTCGACGGTGGTTTCTGAAACTTGGCCCAGCACTAGTTACAACAATGGCAGCGTGAGCACGCCGGGTTGGTCCAACGGCTCGTGGTCTGAGATCAACGAAAACGGCAATACCAACAACGGTGACCTGCGGGTCGTCAACGATGGCGGCAACAACGCATTCCGCATCATTGGTGATAATGGAAGCGGCGCTCAGCCATACCTGCAGCGCGGCATCAACCTCTCGACCTTTACGGCCAGTGATACCGTGACGCTGTCCTTCGACTGGCGCTACGACGGCAATGGCTTCGCGGATGACGAGGCGTCCATTCAAATCCGCGCAACCGGCTCGGGTGGTTGGACAACCTTGCAGACCGTTGGTGGCCCGACCGTGACTTCCTACGCCACGGCTACGACCAATATCTCGTCGGCCTTCTTTACCAGCACCGCGCAGCTTCGAATCATTGCCGAAGGCGGGATGGAATCCTCGGATATTATTTACTTCGATAACATCCAGATCACCGCGACCGTAACGACTATTGCGTCCCAAAGCGGCACTCCGGGCGATCCGTCCAGTCTGGCGACCAACTATGGTCTCGGAGCTGGTGATTCCATGACTATCGAGTTTGAAGCGACTGTCGATGGCCCGATCCCCAGCGTTGCGCAGGTTCAGAACATCGTTGAACTGTCCAGCGACCAGCAGCCGGGCCCGATTTCCGCGACTGAGTTTAATGCAGTCAACGTCGGCACGATCTCCGGCACCGTGCTGGCGGACAACGATGGTAACGGCGTCGGTGATGCCGGCCTGAGCGGCATTGTGCTGACGCTACGTAATGCTGATGGCTCACCGATTGACATTGATCCGGATACCGGCGGCGTGCAGGAGCCGGAAGCGACCACCAATGCCTCGGGGTCCTTCACCTTTGAGAACATTCCGCTCGGTGATTATCGCGTTGTGCAGCTGACTCAGCCGGTTGGCTACATCAGCATCGCAGACACCGATGGCGCGAATGATACCATTAACAACATCATTGGTGACGAGACTGCGCTCACGCTCGCAAGCAGGGGTGATGAGATTTCGAACCTGATCTTCCTGGAGGCGCAGTTCGGCTCCATCTCCGGCACGGTTTACAACGACTTGAACCTGAGTGGCGACTTCGATGGCGGCGAGCCCGGCTTGGCTGGTGCGGTGATCGACCTGATCCTCGACACCAATGGCAATGGCCTCGTCGACCCGGTGGATATCGTTTACGCTTCGCCAGCCGTCACCGATGGCAACGGCGACTACAGCTTCGCCAGCGTCCCGGTCGGCACCTACATCATTCGCGAAACAGATCCAGCTGGTTACTACAGCACGGGCGACGACGAGAACCCGAATGACAACTTGATCATCACTGGTATCGTTGTCACCAGCGGTAGCACGATCAGCAGCGGCACTTCGTTCTACGACGCGAGCGCCGTGGCCAACGACGACAATGACTGCGAATCGGACTTCCTCGAACGCGCGCTCAATGGCGACACCAATTCCGCCGTGTTCAGCGAACCGCTGCTGCGTGTTGAGTTGATCAATGCCAACACCGGTCGCTTCGATGTTATCTTCACCCGCCCGGATGGCCTGCTGAATGTCAGCTACACGCTGCAAGGCACGAACGATCTGCTCGGCACCTGGTTCAATATCGCGACGATTCCGGCAAACTCTGTAGTTGGCGCGCCGTTTACCAGCGTGGACAACGGCGGCTCGGAAACGATTACCTATGGCAACATCCAGTCGGCCTCGGGCTTTGTCTCGACGGACTTCGGTCTGGTTCGCCTCGCGGTGACCACGGGCACGACCACGCTTTACACGCAAACCTATGGTTGGCAGGCCACGCAGATGGAGCCCGCCGAGGCCAACTCCTGGTCCACGCCGTTCACGGTCGACGAAGTTTTCTGCGGCACGGTTGACACCGTGATTGGCTCGACGCTCGACTTGAACAGCTCCGCCAATGGCGCGGACCTTGGCGCTCTGCTCTCGGGCGGCACGCACTACGTGGAGGTAACCAGTGGCGCGCTGGAAGGGCATCGTTTCGAGATCGAATCCGGCGATGTGGACGAGATCACGCTGCGCACCGATGCGGACATCTACTCCTACACCTCGGAGAGTGACAATACCTTCAACACCGCCAACGGTATGCCCGCGCTGGGTGGGTCGGATATCAAGATCCGCCGCTTCAAGCAGTTCGGCGAGCTGTTTGATAAGGACACGATCTTTGAAGGTCAGGAAAGCGATGACCCGAATCTCGCCACCCACATTTACATCTACAATAACCGACGCCCGGTTCCAGAATACGAGGCCTACATGCTGGCCTACTACGGCCCGGAATTCGCCTTCTTCGGCATCACGGAGGGAGCTTATTGGGTGCGCGAAGATCAGCTATTCCCATTTGAAGATCAGGCCACGCTGGACATCGATCCGGCCACCGGCTTCGTGATCATTTCCCGCCAGGAAGCCTCCAAGCTGTATGCCTACGGCAAGGTGCGTAACCACGATGCGGCGGTTGTCCTCAATGACAATGGCGACGATCCTTCCATTGCCGGCTTCAACCTGATTGGTGCCATGTATCCGGTGACACAGGTGCCGGTCGATGGCGCAGACTCCGGCCAGAATGGCCGCGGCATGACCTCCAGTGTCTTCCAGGCTGGCAACGATCCGGACAACGCCGCGGAAATCATTCTCTGGCCGACGGACCCGGAAGTCGATGGACGCACCACGGTGTTCTTCCTCTTCGACGATACCGAGGACGCATGGGTGAACTATGCGGAAGTCGGCGGGCCTCCATTTACTGACCTCAACGATTCACCTAACTCGCTGTCGTTCCGCAGTGATCGCGCGAGTCTCATCAAGCTGCCAGAGGGGGACGAAACGGTGCTGATTGTGCCGCAACCGACTCCTTAAGCTCTATTCCAGATATACTGTTCAGTGCTAACTAAACGCGCCAGATTCATCTTATTATGCATGCTGCCAGGAGCCTTGGCCGCCCAGATTACTATTAACTGGGGGACGGGTCTTTCGTTCAATCGAATCGTGCAGCAAGACGGAACCTCGGTTCCATCACCCAGCAACGGCTACACCTACGAGTTGGGCACGTTTGGGAGCTTCGTCCCGACCGCGGACAACTTCGATCAGTGGGCGGATAACTGGCACGCTTTCGACGGTGATCCGTTTTTCTACACGGCAGGCGGGTCGAATCTCGGCCTCTATGTGGATAGTGCGGGCCTGAGTTCCAGCCAGCAAACGACTTCCTCCTACACGGGGGCAGATACAGGCTACACGTTTTCTCCGGGCCAGCAGGCTTATGTCTGGATCTACAATGATAACGATCCGAATAGCATCAACACGGATACGCAATGGGCGCTCTACACGCAGCTGATCGACGGCACCAGCACGATCGACAAAGCGTGGCAAATGCCGGACGCCAGCACTTCGACGACCACGCGCTCGTGGTTTGTATCTTCCGCGGACACGGCCGTGTGGGGTGGGGTGGATAGCGGTGCCGACGTTGGCGGTGGTAACATCATTTCCACACCCGGTTCTTACCACGTGCAAACGGCGGGCTTCACCGCAGGCGTTTTTTGGGATATCAACGGCTCCACCGCTGGTGCCACGAATTCGACCACCGCTACTGGCACCTGGAACAGCACGAACACCAACTGGAGCAACGACCCAACGGGCAACATCACTACCGGCACCTTTACCGATTACAAGGTCGCAACCTTTGCCGCCAACGACGGTGGAACCGGGGCGGCCAGCGGAACTTATACCGTGACCAAGGTCGGCAGTGAGAATGTTTATGGTCTGGATTTCCGCGATGGCACGGTGACGATTGGCCACGGCTCCGGCGGTGAGATCGTCTTCGACACCAATGGTAAGCAGATCGCCTTCGATGATGGCGCGGGTAACAACGGCCTGATCGACACGGCGTTCGTCAACGTTCATAGCGGCCATACCGCGACAATACAGACGGCTATTTCCAGCAATCAGGACGTCAATGTGACCGGTGGTGGCACGTTGGTGCTGAGCGGATCGCAGACCGGCGAGATCGATGGCACCTTGTCGATTCAGAACGGCACTACATTGCAGATGTCCGGCACAGGAACCAATCCACGCCTCGGCTTCGACAGCGGTGGCACGACTAACATCAGCATCGACGGCGGCACGCTGTTCATTGAAGAGAGCAGCCCGGATACGAACATCCAGTTTGGCTCCACGACGACGGTTCAGTTTACCGGCGGCACGATTGCGGTGGGTAATGCCAACGAATCCCTGAGCACGCTGAGCCTCACGCTCGATTCGGCCTCCAACATCGACTTTACCGGGGAAACCACGTCGTCGAAGATCGCTTTTGCCGATAGCTCGGGTCTTGATTGGTCCAGCTCGGAAACGCTTTACGTGACGGACTGGGCGGGTAATCCGCTCAACCTGGGCACGGGCGAAGGTGCTGGCACCGGCGGTGGCGGTCTCGACCAATTTTTCATTGGTTCCAACGGCAACGGCATCACCTCTGATCAGCTGAGCAAGATTAAGTTCGTGAATCCCTATGGCTTGGCTCCGGGGGTCTATGACGCCTACATTTTGAGCACGGGTGAGATTGTTCCGGGTGTGATTCCGGAGCCCTCGACTTATGCTTTCGGGGGATGCTTGATCCTGCTGGGGGCGCTGGACTTTTACCGCCGCCGCAAGAAGGCTGCGCAGTAGGCAGCACGCAGACTTTTCTGAAATATTTGGTCGAGATTTAGAATCGGTTAACGCCTTGGGCGATTTGCCTTTCATGCCGCCTGCGCTGCTGGCATACTCCGGGCTTATGAATCAATCCCTTGCGCCCTGCCTATTCCTTGCCACTACGCTGCTTGCCGGACTCGGGCACGCTGCTACGACGACCTTGCCCGATAAGCCCATTGCCGATCTAGCATTCTACGATGGCGAAACCGCGCTCAATGGTGCCGATGCCTGGAAGGTCGAGGGCGATGAGTTGGTCTGCTCGGGCGCTCCTCGTGGCTACCTGGTACTGACAGAAGACATCGGCGACTACACGCTGAGCTTTGAGTGGAAATGGGACAACGAGGAGGGCGGCAATAGCGGCGTGCTGCTCCATGCCTTGCCAGCCACGAGTGGATTCCGCACCTGGCCAAGCAGTGTCGAGGTGCAGCTACAGCATGGCATGGCAGGCGACTTTTACGCCATTGGCCAGTTGCCTGGTTTTGTGGGCGAGGGCTCCATGTTTGTGGCACCCGGCGTGCCAGTGACGCGGCTGGACCGCAAACAAACCAACGAAAAACCAATCGGCGAATGGAACGCGATGGAGCTCCGCGCCGAAGGCGATGTCATCACCGTCATCGTTAACGGCGAAACGGTAAACGAGATCACCAAGGTCAAGCCAGCCAAAGGTGCCATCGCACTGCAAAGCGAAGGCTCACCCATCCGTTTTCGCAAGATCGAGCTGAAGCAGTAGCGCGCCTACACCTCGTCGCGCCAACTGTATTTTGGTGTGAAGCCGAGCACCTCGCGCGCCTTGGAAATATCGTAGAGCGCATCGTTCGGGCCGGGCGTCGGCGTGTAGGGGACGTCGGGATATGCGGCCGCCATTAGCTGATCATTCGGCATGCGCATGACGGTGTCTGCCGCCGCGATGGTAAAGAAGTCAACGCCGTTGAAGTCGCAGTAAAGCGCGCATTCGGTGGCGCGGGCGACGTCGCGTGAGTCGATGTAGCCCCACATGTTAACGGCGCGGAGCTTGGGGTCGTCCTGCCATTTGCTGAACTTCGCATAGTCGGTGTCTGGGTCCATGACGTTGGACAGGCGCAGGCCAATGATCGTGATGCCGGACCAGCGGTGAAACTGGCGCGCCATCTCTTCGCCCAGCACTTTGGTCAGTGCATAGGCTGACTCCGGATAGAGCGGCGCGTTTTCGCTCAGCGGTGCGTGATCCGGTTTTTCCTGATGAAACGGCAGGCCAAAACAAGTCTCACTCGAGGCCCAGACGATGCGCTTAACGCCGTGCAACCGGGCGGCCTGAAACACATTATAAGTTGAGACGGTGTTGTTGCGGAAAATCTCGCTCTGCGGTCCATGGCTCGGAGAGGGAATTGCCGCAAAGTGGACCACTGCGTCCGCGCCTTCCAGGACGTCCACGACTTGTCCGTAATCGGTCAGATCAACGGGGATAAACCGGCAGGCGAGCTTGGGCTCGGGCGCTTTGATGTCGACATTGATAATGGCGCGTCCGCCGTTGTGCAGGTGGTTGGCCACGGCGCGGCCTGCCTTGCCACTGCCTCCGGTGATGATGATCTTTTTAAATGACATGTAGGGATGGTTGCTTGAAAATGAGGTAGCGGCAATTTTCGGCGCGGAAAAGCCATTAAAGTGTGGTGGGCAAAATCAAATGAAACGCCGCGCCGTCGCCCGGGCTGGACTCGACCTCGATTTTTATCTTCAGCCGCTCGGCGAGCTCGGCCGTCAGCGCGAGGCCGAGGCCGTAGTTGGAATGCGCGGTCGACTGCCGACTGCGGGCTTCCTGATCCTGGTAGAACGCGTCAAAAATGTGGGGCAGCACTTCGGGGCGAATGCCCGGGCCCTCGTCGATCACCGAGATCATCGGGCCATGCTCTTTGGTGGCGGGCGAGTAGCGGATGATGACCGCCTTACCCCGCGGTGTGTAGCGGATCGCGTTGCCGAGCAGATTGTTGACCATGATCAGCAGTAAGTCGGCGTCGGACTCGATGGATTTACCTTCCTTGCAAACCAGCAGCATGTCCACGCCATCGTCTTGGGCGAGGGGGGTGTGCAGGTCGATCGAGGTCGCCAGCAACTCGCGCGGATCGAGCGTTTGCAGGTTGGGCTCCCAGGCGTCGGAGCCGGCTTTAGCGAGATCCAGCATGCGCCGGATCAGCTGGCTCATGCTGCGCGAGTTACGTTCGCACAGCCGCAGTGCTTGCTTGTATTTATCGCTAGTGCGCTCATGACGAAGCATGGACTGAGCCGTGGTCAGGATGGCGGCAACGGGCGTTTTCAGCTCATGGCTGAGATTGGCGACGACCCGCGCCCGGGATTCCGCCAAGTGCTGCGCGCGCTCCTTTTCCCGCGTCGCGGTCTGCGCGAAATAAACGACGATCATCATCGTTACGACGACGAAGCAGGTGACGTTTAGCGCCTGTAGCGTGAGCAGCGATGGTTCCGATAAGGAAATGGCGGGGATTAGACCACTCAGCATGAAACCGCTGATCCAGTACAAGGCAATGGGGAGCAGGGCCAGTGTGATGCGCCGCTTTAAGCTTAAGTGGTCAAAGAGCAGCGTGATCGCCGTGAGCAGCAGGAACTGCGTTTGGAAGCCAGCCAGCCAGCCAAAGGCCAGCATCCACTCCCGTACTTGGAAGCACAGCTCCAGGCTGGTCAGCAGGATGACGCAGTTCCAGTGGTTGCGCTTGAGCAGCGGCACGGCAAAACCGTAAATGATCAGGCCGATGAGCCCGCCCACCAGAATACCGCGACCTTCGGCACCCAGAAAGGCACCGATGGCGACAAAGGCCATGCGCAGCACCATGTTTATCCAGAGCATTCGCCAAAAGACTCCCTGGATGGCGGCGCTTGGTTCTACTCGGCGGTGCTTGACTGTAACTTCTTGAGTGATAACCGATTTATTAGCCGGTTAATCGGCATTTTGATCAATTTGATAACCCGCAGGGTGCCGGGTTTTGATAAAGTTTTTACCGGTCTGGACATAGATGGAGGTTTGCGTGCGGCAAACGTCGCAGCAGGCTTCGTCGACTATTGGTAGCAGGTGCATGATAACACGCCCGCCGGTGGTGCGCGGGTTTCAGTAAACGAAACCGATCATGGCCGCAGTCTGCCGAAATTACAAACGCTAAGAGTGATTCAAATGGCTACTTGAGAATGACTTTGGGCGTGCCCTTTGGTGCGTCGGGGACGATGGCTGCTTGCTGTTGCGTGCCATCGGCAAACCGGATTTCAAGGACGATTGGACTGCCGTGCTCGAAGCGTAAACTCGCTGTGGGGGGCGCTTCGTCGGGGTCCAGCGGTGTTAGTAAGTTCGCGATGTAGGCCTTGCTTTGCGGTTCGGGCATAGTCAGCAAAAGTTCGTAGCCGGTTTGGACCGGTTGGGGGTTCTGCGGGCCACTGCCAAACTCGACCATCGCCGGCTGCATGGTCGGGGTGAGGGCGCGGGGCGAGAGTGGCGTCACCGCGAGGCTGGCCCTCGACATGGTGGCAACATAGCTTTCACCGACTTGCTTGAACGGCGCTTCGGTGTGGCAAATCCAGGTTAGCGCGTGGGCGTCGTTGGCAGACATTTCATCGAAGACGAGCATCCAGTCTTTGGTGCCGGCCACGGTGCGGTGCAGCTCCACGCCTGCGACTTGCGGCGTGTAGGCCGACCCGAATTCGCCCCGGGCCAGGAAGTATTCATCGGTCAGCTCGACGACGTCGATATGCGCCCGGTCGAAGATACCGTAGTCGGCCCCGCGGTCATTCCAGTAGCTGCCGTCGATGCCCTGGCCCTTGCCGTCGATGAGGAGTGTGTTGTGGTCCTCGGTCCATTTGCGGGCGAGGTAGCCGGTGTCGAGCGCGAGGTATTGCCCCTTGGCGTAGAGCCAAAACGCGCCGATGTCGGGGTGAACGTGGCCGCAGTTCATGATCCAGTCATCAAGCTCGCCGAGCTTATCCATGGCGGCATGGCCGAGCGGCGGACCGCAGCGGAAGAGCACGCACGTGGCGTCGTCGTCCCAGCCGGAGCGCCAGGAGACGATGTCGTGATCCGGGAAATAATGGTAGGGCGGGATCGTGTCGAACGGTGCGGGCTCAATGGCGGGGTCAAACCACAGAAAGGCCGCCGCTGGGTAGTCGAGGTCTGGCTTGCGCGCCTGATAAAAGTTGCCCGCTGTCTGGTTTTCTGGGGAACCGTTGGCCGAGGCGATGGCCCACATCATCGTGTGGTTGTTGACCGACAGGCCGTTGCGTTCGCCGGTCTTGGACCAGCTGAAGCAGTCGCCGATATCATAGGCACCGGCGTCACCGGGGAGGCTCAGGTAGAGCGCGTTCATCCAGGTGTCGCGTAGCACGGGCAGCTCAAAGTAGTTTTCGTCGGTGGCGCGGGAGAGCAGCTCGGCGGCGCGCACCTGCCAGTGAAGCGCGTAAACATAGTAGCCGAAGCCCTCGTAATAGTAGCCGTCCTCGCTCTGGACGTAGCGGCTCCGCCGCAGGATGGCGGCGGACTGGTTGAGCCACTTTTTGGCAGCGTCCACTCTGCCATACAAAGTAAGCGCGGCGGCAGTGAGCGCCGTGGTCGGGATGTAGGTGTGGTTTTGGTCGTAGCGGATTTTATGTCCCTCGTCGCCAGCGTGGACGGCATACAAGGCCTCGGCGTGGTCGATGATTCCTTGCTCGATGGCAGTGCGGTCATGGGCGGGGATTTCGTCGTAAAGTATGTCGTAGGCGATCGAGATGTGGTAGAGATACCACGCGGCTTGCAGGTCGACATTGTCGCGGAAGCCCGTCCCCCACACGTCCACGGCGCAAAAGGCTTTCATCCAGGCAATGGTGCCGTCGCGGTAGGCGGCGTCTCCAGTCACGAACCACGCCAGCGCGCCGGACTGCATGTATTCCGCGCGCCAGTATTTGTCGCCCTTGCGGATACGAGCCTCGTCGGGCGGGTTGTGCTTTATGCCGTTGGCGTGGGCAATGACGGCGCGCCAGAGCTCGGGCTCATCCTTGGCGCGTTGCTGAAGTGCTGCGCGGTCTTTCTCAAAAAAGAGCAGCCGGGGGTGTTGGGTGGCATAGTCCGGCGCTAGCTGGAAGTCCATCTGCGCAATGTCATCAGCGAGCACGCGGCCTGGTGGGTAATCCAGCTGGGTTTGGGCCAACAGGGGGGCGGCGATGAGCAACGAAGCTGCCAGGCAGCAGCGAAATAAACGGGCAGGGGGATGCATGAGGGAACGGGGAAAGAACCTAGCGTATCGACTCTGGACTGTTATGTCTAGCGCTTGATTCGATGATAAACCATCCACTCAGCTCTTTTTTTTTTATAACAAAAAACCGGCGCCCATGTGGACGCCGGTTTGAAAACTTGGTAATCTGCCTCTCGGATCAACCAAAGGTTGGATCTCGGGTGCAGCGGGATGCTGCTAGAGCTTGCCGCCGAAGATCGCTTGTTCGCCGAGCTCTTCTTCGATGCGGAGGAGCTGGTTGTACTTGGCAATACGGTCGGAGCGGGAGAGGGAGCCGGTCTTGATCTGACCGCAGTTGGTGGCAACGGCGATGTCAGCGATGGTGCTGTCTTCGGTTTCACCGGAGCGGTGCGAAAGAACGCTGGTGTAGCGGGCTTCCTTGGCCATTTCGACAGCGTCGAGGGTCTCGGTAAGCGAACCGATTTGGTTGACCTTGACGAGGATCGAGTTGGCCACGCCGAGATCGATACCCTTCTTGAGGAACTTGGTGTTGGTGACGAAAAGGTCGTCGCCGACGAGCTGGGTGGTGTCGCCGATTGCGTCGGTGAGCTTCTTCCAGGTGTCCCAGTCGTTTTCGTCGCAGCCGTCTTCGATGGAGCGGATCGGGTACTTCTTGCAGAGGTCCTGATAGAAGGCGACCATGTCGTCACCGGAGAGAACGTCGCCGGAAGACTTCTTGAAGACATACTTCTTCTTCTTCTTGTCGTAGAATTCGGAGGAAGCGACGTCGAGTGCGAAGACGATGTCCTTACCGAGCTTGTAGCCGGCCTTTTCGATCGCGATGGCGATGGCGTCCATGGCAGCTTCGGTGGACTCAATGTTCGGGGCAAAGCCGCCTTCGTCGCCGACAGCGGTGTTCATGCCCATGCCCTTGAGGACCTTCTTGAGGCTGTGGAACGTTTCCGCGCCGTAGCGGAGCGCTTCGCGGAATGTCGGCGCGCCAATCGGCATGATCATGAATTCCTGGAAGTCAATCGGAGCGTCGGAGTGAGCGCCGCCGTTCATGATGTTCATCATGGGAACGGGGAGAACCTTCGCATTCGGGCCGCCGATGTACTTATAGAGCGGCAGGCCGAGGGTCTCAGCAGCAGCCTTGGCAGTCGCCAGGGAAACACCGAGAATGGCGTTGGCGCCGAGGTTCTTCTTGTTGGCGGTGCCGTCGAGCTTGAACATGGCCGTGTCGACACCGACTTGGTCACAGGCGTCCATGCCGATCAGGGCTTCCGCGATGGAAGTGTTGACGTTGGTTACGGCCTTGAGAACGCCCTTACCGAGGTAACGACCCTTGCGGTCGAAGCCCTTGGGGAAGTCCTTCGCGGGCAAGTCACCGTCGCGCATTTCAAGCGCTTCGTGCTCACCGGTCGAGGCACCGCTGGGAACGGCGGCGCGGCCGATAACGCCGCTGTCGAGCTCGACATCGACCTCAACGGTCGGATTGCCGCGCGAGTCCATAATTTCACGTGCGTGGATATCTACGATGGTAGTCATGGTAAGCATTGCTGATAGGGCACCTACACACAGAGTCAATGGCATTTCCCATTGAAACGGTAAACGTTGCCAATTCGCTCAGCTCGTATAAGGATAGCTAATCAAAGGCCGGCTGTAACCCCTGTTTTAATCAGTAAAAGTTTCTTGGAGCAATTTCGGGCAATTTCGCTGTATTTGTAGAATTAATTCCCCGAACAGCGTGTTTGCCCACGCAAACCACGTACGCGAAAACACCGCCGGGTCGTCGCGGTGGAAGGATTCATGCATAAATCCAGTGCCCGCGTGAGTGTTCGCGAGCGTTTGCAGGCAGGCGCGGATCTCGGCCTCGTCGGTGGAGGTGAGGGCGCGTAGGATGACGCCCATCGGCCAGATGCTGTCCTTGCCGGTGTGCGGACTGCCTTGGCCTTCGGCGGCCGAACCGCGCAGGTAGTAGGGGTTGGCCTCGCTCAGCAAGAAGCGTCGGGTGTTCTGGTAAACGGGATCGCTGGCAAAGGCCGGTTCGAGGTAGGCGAGGGACATGAGCGAGGGCACGTTGGCGTCATCCATAAAAATGCGGTTGCCGTAGCCGTCGACTTCGTAGGCGTAGATCGGGCCGAAGTCCAAGTGTTCGGTTACGGCGAGGCGTTGGATCGCGGTATGGATAACATCGGCCATCGCCGCGCACTCGGCGGCAAAGTCCGGGCAGCTTAGCGTTTCACTATAGAGTGCAGACAGCTGGCGCAGTGACAGCATCGCAAAGAGGTTGGCCGGCACGAGGAAGGGGAAAATCGTCGAGTCGTCCGAGGGGCGGAAGGCCGAGCAAATGAGCCCGCAGGGCTTGACCGGGTGGCCGGTCCCTTGGAAGGGGGGCGCGTCGATGGGGATATCCACCGTGCGCTCGAAGCGGTAGGGGGTCTGGCCGTCGAGGCGCTGTTCAGTGCGAAAGGTGGCGACAATAAGTCGCATCGCGCGGTCGAAGTCGTCGGTAAAAATTGCAGGGTCGCCCGTCAGCCGAAACACCTCGTGCGCGAGCCGCACGACGTAGCACAGAGAGTCAATTTCCCACTTGCGCTCGTGGACGCCGGGCTTTGGCGAGGGACGGTCGGCATTGTGTTTGGAGACTTTTCCGAAGTCTTTATAGAACGCGTTGGCGTAGGGATCGAGCAGCACGCATTTCACCTGCCGGTGGACGAGCCCGATGGCCATCTCGCGCAGTGCGGCGTCTTCGTTAATCAGCGGCAGATAGGGCCAAATCTGCGCAGTCGAATCCCGCAGCCAGAGCGCATCAATGTCTCCCGTGATAATGAATGTATCGGGCCGACCGTCGATGAGCTCGAAGTCGACTGTCGTATCGAGCGTGTTGGGAAAACAGTTGCTGAACAGCCATGCTAGCTCGGGGTCGGCTATCGCGTCGACGGTGCTTGCAATGGCGCGCTCGACGGTGTTGCTGGTAAAAGTGCGTTCGGGGGCAGCGGGGCGCTGGCAAGGGAAAGGAGAGGGCATGGGGCAAACATGATGCTGCGTTTACATTCAGCAATGCGCAAACTGCGAAACGGATTGCACGGCGCTGGCTGAAAGTGTTCTTCTATTAGAATGAATGAACTTTGCATCACAAAGTTTGTCTGTGGGAAAGCAATGGATATTTTGAAGGTAGTTTCCTGCACAGCCATGGCGTTGGTCGGTCTGGCTGGTGTGGCTATGGCGGGCAAGGTCGAGTCGCACTATTTCCCGACGCAAGAGGCGCTGCCGGTTTTTGAGCCGCCGCCATCGATGGCGCGCGAGTATGCGCTATTTCAAAAGACACTGCCGTTCCTATCGGAGGGCTTGGTCGTGCTAAGCGTGATCAGCTTTGGGTCGCAGGAGACGAATGTTTCGCCGCAGCAACAGCAGGCGCTCATGGCAGGCTTCAACGACGTGTATCTGAGGATCGCGCAGGACGAGGTCATGCGTGGGGTACCGCATTCGCTGGGGTATTCGTATCAATCGGTGACGCCGACGCAGGGGCATTACTACGCGTATTTTCCAGACGAGGTGACACCTGACACGCGGAGCATTGTCTTCCTGCATGGCTTTGGCGGGAACTTTCTTTACTACACGTGGCTGCTCAAAGAGGAGTTTCCGGACGCCATCATCCTGTTGCCGACTTACACCTATTCGTGGTTCGATGGCTCGCTCGATTATCTGCGTGAAGTTGAGGCCGACTTCGTCGAGCGTTATCCGGATGTGAAGTTAAACAAGCCCTGGCTCTTTGCGCTGTCGGCGGGTGGTCCGGCGGGGTTTCGCATTTATAATGCAGCACCGGAGGATTTCGCAGGCTTTGTTTGCCTGGCGTCGGCACCCCTGGGGTTGAGGGCGGATGACTTTCGCTCTGACTTAAATATCTACATGCTTAATGGTGCGACCGACGACCGAATCGATATCAAAGACGTGCGCAAGATGGTGGGCCAATTCCAGAAGCGCATTCCCTCGCTCCAATACGAGGAAGTGCCGGGCGATCACTTCTTTATGCTGACGAATCGGGAGGACTGCTTTAGCCGGATCAAGGCCTACATGGACAGTGTGGTAGAGAATCCTTAGCACACCCGCCCGCGCTTGCCAGCGAGAGTGTGGCCGACGGGGTTGGCACCCATCCAGCGCTCGTCGGCGGGCTCGGAGGCGCGTTGGTAGCGGCTGTCGGAGGAGAGGCGCAGGCGGTCGGTCTGGTTGTCCAGGCTGGCGTGGATCATTTCCATGCCAAACATCAGCACATCGCCCATGCGAAATTGTTCCGCGGTCAGCCAACGGGTTTGGTATTTTTCGCGAAGGCTGACGGGGTTGTTGCTCAGTTGGCCATTGAACTCCCCTTGTAGCTGGCCGGACTCAATGGCGGCGGCATGGCGGCCATTGACGCAGTAGGCGTCGACGTCGCGGTCGAGGTAATTGCGAATGCGGTCGCCTTCGCGGTGGGTGCCCTCCAGGAGCATCAGGCCGCCGAGCTGCATATCGGTGTCACCATAGGGGGTCCAGGCGGTGTAAAGGCGACGCGTGCCACGGCCCATGTAAACCCAGTCGCAGTGGGGTGTGGTGCCCTTGCCGGGGCCGATGGAGCGAAACCACAGATAGTCGAAATGCAGGGCCGGTTCACCAAATAGATTGGCGCAGAAGCCCATCATGTGCGGGCCAAAGACAACTTCGCGCATGGACTGGCAGCGGGCGGCGGCGTCCGGGGTGAAGTTATTACGCGCCTCGGGGTGGGCGATGCCTTCTGTCGCAGGATGGTCAGGATGGGTGAGCCCCATCTCGCCCAGAATGGTGAGGATTTCATCCCGGGCGGCCTGCACGGCTTCGCGCGGATGCATGCCGCGGAGGAACAGGTAGCCATCGGTTTCGAGACGGTGGAGGAGCTCTTCGGCAGGGAGCGCGGGGTCGGTTTCCCGCAGGTATCCGAATGCAGACGGCGAGAGGTCGATTGGGAGATTTTGCGAAGTGGGGGCCAGGGTGGTCATCATGCTTATAGCTTATATTAGAATGCGATTGACCGCCATAGCGTGCTTGGTAATTTTTATGTGTTATTTGGTAAATGAATCGCGGTGAAAATAGTCCCTCGGGCAATGTTCGCATTGGCGAAGTTACGCTCTGCGGTGAGTTAATGGAGCATGCCGGCATGGATATGCGGGCTTTCCGGCATTATGACAATTATGGGATGGTCTATATTTACCGTGGGCACGGCCGATACGAAGATGATTCCGGTCAGTCGCTCAGTGTGCCAGAAGGCAGCTTGATCTATCTTTGGCCGGGCCTGGGGCACCGCTACGCGTCGAGCGATGGCTTATGGTCGGAGGTGTATTTCTTATTTGAAGGGCCGGTGTTCGAGCTGTGGCAGCGATCCGGTCTGTGGCCGGATTTACCGCGCGTGCGCAGCCTTGGCCCGGTGGAGGTCTGGGTGGAGCGTTTTCGGGACATCCTGCGGCTGGCAAAGCAGGGAGAAGGCGAGCAAGCCGGGGAGCTACGCGTAGTCTGCGAGCTTCAGCGGATTTGGGCGGAAACGGCGTTGGAAGCGCCACCGCGCGCCGAGGCAGGCTGGGCCGGGCGGGCCTGCCAGCTGATCCGTAGTCGGATTGCCGAGCAAGACTGCGTGCGCCAGGCGGCGGCAGACCTCGGGATGGGCTACGAAAGCTTTCGAAAGCGGTTCGTGCGCGATTGCGGGATCAGCCCCGGGCAGTTTCAGGTGCGGGAGCGCCTGGTGGCTGCGGCGATGAAGCTGGAGTCCAGCAGCGAGCCGGTGGGGCAGATCGCGGAGGCGCTCGGCTTCTGCGATGCCTTCCATTTCTCGCGGCAGTTCAGCCGTCGCTTCGGGTGTTCGCCGCTGCGCTACCGGCAGCGTCAGCAGTCCCGCCAGCACGACGCCTATCCGACGAAACCGTCCAACAAATAACCCGGCAATCCGAAGATTGCCGGGTCAAAAGCTGCGCCGTCGCTTGGCAAGGGTGGTAATGACTGGATTTTCTTTACCTAACTAACGCAAGATGCCTGGCGACGACGCGAAAAGTGATTATTCGACCTGCGCAAGAAGTGCGGGGTCGGCTGAAGTGCTTTGATAAAAAGTGTGGCTGCCAATGGTGCGGGTTGGCTTCATAGAGGCGGACCAAATGGGGGCTTCGCCATGGTCAGCATGGTAGTGATCGGCACCGCCAGTGATGTCTTCCAACTGTCCGCTTTCCATGAGCACGACGAGATCGTAAGCGATGCTGAAGTTGCGGTCAAGCGTAGCCCGCTCGATGAGGGGGCCGTAGTCGGGGTTGCGCACGCCGGTAGCGCTGTTCATCGCTGTGAACTGTTTGGGGCGGCAGACGACCCCCATGACGCGGGTAATATCCCCCTCGGCGCGGTTGTGAATAACATTCAATACTGCTTGCATACCCTCCGAGCCTTCGGAGGCCGCTTCGAGGACTAAACATGAAGCCACCACAAGTCGCTCATAGTGCGTAAGCTCCGCATTATCCGCCTGCGCTTGTGATGCGGTCAGCAGAAGCAGGCTTGTCGCGGTGATTCGCAATAGGCTCTTCATTTGTCAGTCAGAAAGTCAGTCCCTGAAGGGAGCGCAAATAAGGCGAATCTTCTAAATTTTGTAAAGTGCATTCACTATAGCGGCTTGTTTATAAATAGTAAATCGCTGGTAATAAATGGTTAATGTGAACGAAAAGTTATTCACAATTCCATGTTAATAACTAAACAGCCTCTGAATTACTGAAAATTAAGGCCAAATAAGAACCCGGCTCACAATGAGCCGGGTTCCCATTAAATACAGTGTTTTACTGAGTTTATTTTAGGTAACTTTGGAGCATCCAGACCGTCTTTTCGTGAACCTGAATACGGGCAATCATCAGGTCTTCGGTCTGGTCGTCGCCTTCGTCACCGGCGAGATCGCGCGCGGAGACGAGGTTCTTGATCGTGGCTTGGTGGAGAGAGGCGAGGTGGCTGACCATTTCCTTGTCAGTCGCATCTTCCTTCAGCTCCTTAAAGCCGGCCATTTTGGCGAGGTTACCCAGGCCGCCCGGGGCGTAGGCATCCAGTGCGCGGATGCGCTCAGCAATCTCGTCCACGGCAGTGAACAGCTCGGTGTATTGCTCCTCGAAAGCGGTGTGCAGTGCAAAGAAGCCGGGCCCTTCCACGTTCCAGTGGCAGAGGTGGGTCTGGCCCAACAAAGCGTAGGTGTCAGCCACGATCTGGCGTAGAGCGTCGGCGACGGGATTAGCAGATGTAGAGGTTTTCTTGGATTTCTTTTTTGCCATGTAGACAAAATAGGGCAAATCGGGCATTTCGCAAGCGACACGATGTCACAATTTGCAAAATTATCGCGGCTAATGGGCCCTACCAGCCAGCGGCGAGGTTGTATTCCTCGCCGATCTCGCTGGATGGGTCGAATACATCGATGCGCAGGTTGTGGTTACCGTTGCGCAGGGGCTCGAAATGACGGTGGACGAGGTTGGGGCAGTTGCAGTCCTTGCTCAGGTGGGCAAGGCAGATGTGGCGCCAGCGCGGATTGGCGGCCTCAGCGAGCAGTTCGAAGGCGGCCTCGTTGGAGAGGTGTCCATGGCGGCCGCGGATGCGCTGCTTGGTGCTCCAGGGGCGCTTTTCGCAGCGTTCGAGCAGCTCCAGATCGTAATTTGCCTCCAGCACAAGCATGTCGCAATCGCGGATGTGCTCTTTGACGAGCTGCGGCGCGTAGCCGAGGTCGGTCAGCCATGCCAGCTTGCGAAACGGGGAAAATAGACTGCCGTCGCCACACTCAAAGACGTAGCCGACCGGGTCGTGGGCGTCATGCGGAATGGCAAACGGATGCACCTTGAGGTCGTTAAACTGAAAGCCGACGCCGGTCTCGAACAGGCCCCAGTTGACTTTGCGGTCGAGCTTGGCCTGCGCCGCGCGGGCGGTGTCGCGGTTGGCGAAAAACTTGAGGTGCGGCAAGCGGGTCAGCGCTTTGAGCCCGGCAGTATGGTCTCCGTGTTCGTGGGTGATGAAAACAGCGTCGATGGACTCCAGCGACTCGCCGATACCGGCCAGCTTTTCGCGTAGGCGCCGCCCGGAAAACCCGGCGTCAATCAGCACCTTGCTTTGCGGCGTTATCAGGAGCGCCGCGTTCCCCGAACTACTGCTGCCCAAAATGCGGAATCGCATAGTAAGAGCATGAAACTTGCCCGCCCGCGATCAAGTGCGAATCGCAAAACCGGCAGCGATTTCCCGTTAGCCTAGTCGCCAAAAGGGTTGGCGCGGGTGTCGGTGGGCTCACCTGGAATGCGCTTGAGGTAGTAGATGCGCGACACGTAGGGCGAGGCGACTCCGTCGTGACTTTCCGTGCCTTCGATGCCGCCAATGGACTCTTCGTCAGTTTGCTCGCCGGGGCTTAGGCTGACGCTGGCTTGGAATGACTCTTCGTTGATGATTGGGCTCGGGGTATCGACGCCTTTTATCTGCCGCCAGCGATCAAGGGTGCGTCGACTGAAAGTGACGGAGGCGAAATCGTTTTCCGCAAAGAGCAAGATGCGGGCACCGATGGTGGACTCCATGAGCACTGGCTCGCCGCTGGCGTTCTTTCCGCCGCCAAGGACGCCACGTGTGTTGTCGAAGTAGTAATTGACCCCGTTGTCGGTGCGTAACTCGTAGAAGTCGATCAGCTTACCTTGCTCGCGGACCAAGTCGGGATTGCGGGGGACGATCTCGCCAGTGTCGGGGTTACGGCTTGGGCCGTCGAACGCCATTTCATAGACGCTGATCTGATAGCGCTCGTGGCGGATGGGTTGATCGACGGTAATTTGGCCTGGCTGGGGGTTGTTTCCGCTACTGTGCTCAATGACGGTGTAATTCCGTTTGCTGCCATTCTTTAGACCGGTCATCACCATACTTTGATTGATCGGTAGGTAGATATCGCTGTTGAAAGCCAACGTTGAGAAGATCGGCTGTGGCGGTTTTGCTGTGTCTTGCGAGGGCGCCCATGCTGACAGCGAGGTGTTCTCATAGTTAATGGTCAGCAGGTCATCGCGGCTGAGGTGCGCATTCGCCAGAATGCCGACTTTGCGCGATGTCCATTGTGTCGGATTCCCTTCGGCATCTTGCGCCACGACGTAGGGCATCGTGTAGGTATTGTTGAGGTAGAAGTGCTCGTTGCTGAATGTTGTCAGGAGCGCCTCGCTGGTGATTTTGGCACCTTCGGGCAACTGGGCCAGCAGATCGGTGACGGATTTGCCTTCCAGTGACATAGTGGGTGTCTCGTCATCATTGGCGGGGCTTTCGATCTGATAAATCGTCAGTTGGTCAGCGTAGGCTGCCAGGGCAAAAGTGAAGAGGGCGGTGATCAGCAGGAGACGGGACATCTCTTACAAGCTAGTGTCAGCGTATTAAAATACAATGACAATTGTTGACGGCTATTGGTGCGGATCATTCTGCTGGTTTGAGTCGCCGTTGTTGCGCTGCCCGCGGAAAACACCCGTCGCATCGGAGAAGCCTTTGTGCACTGCGCCCGCCACGCGTCGGGTCGGTTGCACGGCGACGGTGTCGAGCATTTCCAGCGGGAAGTAGGCGAAGCGCCGCATGCCCACCATGTTGGACAGCCCGAAGATGCTGCTGCGTGCCGAGGCGTAGGCCTGGTTGAGAATTTCCTTTTCCTCGATTGTCCCTTCCTCCTCAATTTTGGAGAGGAAATGCAGCGCGAGCAGCCCCACGCAGGCCGCCAGGATAAAGACAAAATCCAGCCCGCCCATGATCATCGCGGGGATGTCGACCTCGCCCTCCGGGGCACGGTAAGTCGCGGTGATGCGGAACTCGCGCTCGTTGAAATAGTCCGCCATCCAACCGCCCAGAATCGGCGAACAGGTGGCCGCGAGTCCGGCAAGCGTGGCATTGGTCGCGAGGTAGGCCGTGGCCTGGCCTTTTGGCGCAAATTCCAGGGCGATATTCGCCGTGCAGAGCAGGAAGCCCGCCGTGGCAATGCCGCCCAGGACGTGGATCACGATCAGAATGGGGATGCTGCCCGCCCAGTAATCCGGCATCGTAGTGAAGGGATACATGACGATCGTCGAAATGAAAATCGGGCAGGCCACTTGGAGGATGGCCTTGTTACTCGTGCGGTCGGCGAGGATGCCCCACAGCCGGAAGAACCACGCATTAATGAGCTGGTTGAGCACCGCCAGCGCGACAACCACGCCGATGCTGATCTTGACCCGCTCCAGCATGTAAACCGCCGCAAAGGCACCCGCCATGATGATGGCAAAATTCCACGTCGCCGAGAACCACAGCAGTCGGCGGAACCGCTTGTCCTTCAGCGGCTCGATCATGATTTTGAGAAACGACAAGCCCTTGCGTCGCTCGGCGGCGGGCTCGGGCACGCCCTTGAGTGACAGCGCACCCGCGATGCCAAACACCCCGCCGATCACAAACACCGAGGCATAGGCGTAGCCACTGCTGCCGGTTGCCTTCTGGAGCTGGTCAACGGCCACCCCCGCAAAAACCATCAGCACTGCGCCAACCAGCGTAGCAATGGCCAGGCGTTTGCCGAAAAAGCTGCCAAACTGGTCTTGCGGAATCAGGTCTCGCATCCAGGAATTCATCGAGCAGCCAGCCACGGCGCTGAGCATGAAAAACATCGCCAGGCAGAATAAAAACGCGGGCACCGCCCAGCCCTCCGGCGCGAAAAACGGGATCGCCGCAATGCCGAGTAAGAACATGCGCCCCAGCGTGGCGGCGGCGATCACGAGCTTTTTGCGCGAAGGGGTCCAGTTGACGAGCAGAATGGCTGGGATTTGCACCACTTGGCTCAGCGGCATGATTGCCGCCAGAATCCCGATCACGAGGTTACTCGCGCCAAGCGCCAAGCCCATGCCCACGAGAAACGCCCCGCCGGTGAGCACCGTCATGACCCGCGCACAAATCGCGTCGATCACGAGATTGCGCATACCTTTCTCCAGGTCGTCCTGGTCCGGAGCTGCTACCGCGGGCTCTGGCGTCGGCGCGTCCGCAGCGGCGTGCTCGTACTTGGGCGTGGGTTCTTCGGGTGGGTTGGACTGATTTTCGTCAGCGGGTTTCTCGCTCATGCAGGTGGATTATATGCAGATCCTTTGCCAAATCCGTGGTGGTCGCAAGCACCGGCTGCCAAAAATTCACTGATCAAGCGCGGGATGCATTGAGATTACCAATGTGATCGATGCATGAAAAGGAGACCGGTCGAGAATTATTACGGCTATAAAGAAGTCGCCTGAGATCGATAGTCATCGATTAATTAGATGCAAAGGTTAGGTGTTCACCGAACTATATGATTTATTCAAAATCTGTGCTTTGGGTAACTTATGGACTTGATGAGGTGGGGTTGAATAGCTCATTTATGAATTCTGTAATCCTTACTATATATGAAAATATTACTTACAACGTTCACGCTGCTTCTTTCGAGCTTAGCTACATCTTACGGTGTCTTAAATCTGAGCCTTAACTTTAATGAGGATAGTCTGAACTTCGGCACTACGGGCACATTCAGTCTGTCGGGGTCTGCCACGTCTTCAAATACCTCCTTATCAAGATTTTTAACCAATAATTCTGGCGCGCCGGCAAATACCCTCGCCGCTGGCAGGTTTGCACTGACCGTTACCGGACTGTCGACGACGCCGTCCGCTACCTACAATGGTAACCCAGTAGATTACTCCACTTGGGTAGGGACTGACATGATTGAAATGTATCCTGATGGTTTGAACCTGTTTTCGTTTTTTGGCTTCGACACGCAAACGGTGCCAAATCAGCTAGTGCAAATCGGTAATGGCACAACCGACAGCATTACGGGCACCTTTTCCATTAGCACCAGCCCAACCGATGCAGGAACTTTTTCTCTATCGTTGCTTGACGGAGCAAGCATCGGAACCGCTGCCGATGGCGTTTCCCGAAATGTGGACATCACCAGTGCGGTCGTTCCCGAGCCGTCTACTTATGCGATCATTGCTGGCCTTGGCATTTTTGGGGTGACGTTTTGGCGTCGAATGCGCAAAGCATAGCCTACGGCAGAAGTTAATTTCCGATAAAGCCGCGGTTGCCAGAACCGCGGCTTTATTTTCGCCATAAATATGTGAGAAGTCGCGCAACTCCGGGCCTTGATTTCGGTAGGCCCAGGTCAGGCTGGTATGTTGCTAGAACGTATCCTCGATGACGACTTCTTCGTAGCCGAGTTGGCCGGGTTTGGCCCAGGCTTCCTTGGTGCCTTTGCCGACGGCGATCATGAAGCTGATGATGTGGTCGTCGGGTAGCTTGATGAGCTTGGCGACCGCGTCGAAGTCAAAGCCGTCCATTGGGCAGGTGTCATAGCCCATGGCCTTGGCGGCGAGCATGATGGTCTGGCCGGCCATGCCGCAGCTGCGCATGCATTCGTCGCGCTGGACTTGGTCCTTGCCGTTGTAATAGCCGTCGATGGCGGGGACCAGGATGTCTTGCACGGGCTGCGGGGCACCGGCCCAGTAGCGCTCGGGCGTCTTCCACGCGTCCTTGTTGGCCGTCATGATGATGAGCAGCGAGGCGTCGGTGACCTGGGCCTGATCCCAGGCGACTTCGCGAATCTGCTGGCGCAGGGCGGGGTCCTTCACGAGAACGAAGCGCCAATGCTGGATGTTAAATGCGGTCGGCGACTGCATGGCCGCGTCGAGCAGGGTGCGCTCTTCCTCTTCGGTCAAGCGGTGTTCGGGGTCGTAGTGTTTGACGGCGCGGCGCGCCTTGATGGCAGTTAATGTATCCATAGCAGGCAGGTAAGTCAGATTCGCCAAAAGCACAAGTCTTGATGTGAAGATAGTTTGCGGATTCGTGTCGAGGCAGCCATGCGGAATATCTTGTAACCGGAAGATCGGAAAGAGCGGGAAGCGGGCTGGCCTCGCGGTCTCCGGAGCCTACTGTTTACTGACTTTTCCTGTGTTCAGTTGAGGCGAATCAGCGCTGTGGTTGGTGCCACGGAGCACCGGTTGTTTCACTGGCAAGCCTGCGGTTTTGGCTTCTTACGCCCGGGGGCGTAGACGTCTTACGTCCATGGACGTAGGAGGGTTACGTCCCGGGACGTAGATGGGCTACGTCCATGGACGTAAAGGGGAACCACACCGGGTAATCGCGGTAGAAACAGGACTTGGTTGGAGTGAACCAAAGCCGGGGCAATTGGTGTGCATTGGGTGATGCCTGGTCGCGTTTTTTGTGCGAAATATCGTTCGTCGCAGCCCGGTTTTACTGGCCGCCATTGCGCTTTTCGTAGCGGCCGGCGAGGATCAGGAAAAAGCCGCCGATCACGAACAGGATCGCCACCGAGCCCATGCCGAGGCGGGTGGAGTAGGTGGGGTCCTCGGGGTTGTTAAAGGTGGCCGCGACAAAGCCCATCAGCCACGGGCCGATCACGGCAGCGCTCTTGCCGATCATGCTGTAAAAACCGAAAAACGACACCTCGCGCCCGGGCGGGATCAGCGTGGTGAAGTAGCTCCGCGACAGCGCCTGGATGCCGCCTTGGACGAGGCCGATCAAGGCCGCCAGCACGAACATTTCCGAGATCTCGACGCCGAAGACATGGATCGGCTCCACGCTGATCTTTGCCCCGTAGGCGGTGACGCCCATGTAGAGCACGATCGCGATGAACATCATTTTGCGCGGACCAATTTTACCCCCGGCCCAGCCAAAGAGAATCGCGCACGGCACACCGAATACCTGCACGATGAAGAATGCCGTGATGATCTGCGCTTCGCTGAAACCAATCGTGGTCCCGTAAAACGAGGCCATCATGATGATGGTGTTCACGCCGTCGATGTAGAACAGGTAGGCCAGCAGAAAGAGCAGGATCGGCTTGATGCCCAGGATCTCCTTAAACGTCTTCCAGGTGTCGGCGGCACCCTCCTTGGCCATTTGAAAAACCGGGGGGCGGTCGGGCTTCGGCTGCCCCGGGATGTTTAGCGCTAGCGGAATCGTGAACACCGCCCACCACACGGCCGCGATCATGAACATCGAATTCGCCGGCAGCGAGGACTTCGTGACCAGCAGCGTGACGACCAGCAGGATGAATCCCGCCGCGTAGCCAAAGGAAAAGCCGAGTCCGCTGACGAAGTGTCGCTTCTTGGGAGAGGACACCGTTGCCAGCATCGAGTCGTAAAAAATGTTACTGCAATAAAAGCACACCGTGCCGACGATATACACCGCGCTGGCGAGCATGTATTGGCCCTCGCCCAGGAAAAAACACGCCGCCGTCGCGAGCACCCCCACGCTGCAAAAGCTGAGCAGCAGCCGTTTGCGCAGGCCACCCAGCTCACCAATGCTCCCCAGAAACGGCGCGGCCACCGCAACGAGCAGGCTCGCGATGGCCACCGTTTTGCCAAACCAATAAGTCGACTCGCCGTCGCTCAGCTGCGCGCTGAAAAACGACTTATACATCTTCGGGAAGATGAGCGCGAGCACCACCATGGCATAGCCGGTATTGGCCCAGTCGTACAGCGCCCACGAGATGGTCTGCTTGCGGGTGGGCGTGCCGGTGTAGTCGGTCGGCTCAGTGGGAGATGGGTGGCTCATGTGGAGTGATGAAAGAAGTGCGGTCTACTCGTTTGACTGTTTTTTAATGGCGGGTTTTCCACCGCAAGTATCGGATCGATAGATTTTACTCTGCAATGTAGATTGGTACGCCCTCGATTTCACAAAAAACTGTTTTGGGACTTGGTGAGTTTATAACAGTAACGCGAAGTTCCTCAGAACCAAAATTAAACTCTTTTGTGATTTGGAGGTCAGTCTTAGGTACCTTTACTTTTCGGTCTCCTTCTATTTTCCACCTACTGCTGAAGTAATGAAACTCTTGATCACTTCCTTCGTAAAAGTCGCCTATGAATGTTGGAGATGAGTTGATGTTAAAGATCTCATTAAGGTCCCCTTGCTCCACTTGCGAATATTGTTGATCGCACCCCGAAATCGTAATGAGCAACAAGACCAAGTATTTTGATATTCGCTTCATCATCATTCTTTGTCCAAAGCCTGATCTGCGCCGATCCGCGCCGCCAGCCTAAAAGCTATTCTTCCGTATCCAGATACGGCATGCCTTGAGCGGTCGTCAGGCCGACCAGGCGGCCGATGAAGACCGCGATAAACAGCACGCCTGAGACGCTTGTTGCGATCGCGGCGGAGCGGGCGGCGTTGGAGACGGGCACGATGTCGCCGTAGCCCAGCGTGGTGAGCGTGACGAAGCTGAAGTAAACGAAATCCATTGGCGTTTTGACGCCATCCTGGTCGAAGCTGTTGCTGACCATCAGGCTGCCGGGTTGGATGAATTCTATCGCCGAAAAGATGATCGCGAAGTTTAGGCCGAGTAGCAGGTAGACACAGATGCCGCCGCAAATGGTGTCGGCGTTGATCTTGTGTGCGGTTAAGATTTCTCGAAGCAGTGAGAGGTTTACGAAGCCATAAAACGCGAGTTGGAAGGGCAGGGCAAGCAGTGGGGAGGTATCCATGATATACGCGTAAGTGCTGGCACCGTAACCTGCGACGCCGAGCACCAGCCCGATGATCAGTGTGCGCAACTCGTGCGCGATGGTCCGCAGCGCCAAGACCAGGGTAAGCATGCTGATGATGCCAAGCACCGGAGCGCCCCAGGTATCGTTGTCAAACACGGGTACGAGCACCAGCAGGACGACCAGCGCTGCCAGCAGCCAGAAATATTTTTCCAACTGCATGCGGTGGATTGCTTGGTGTTCGGCTTGGTTCATAGGTTAGTTCAAGACCAGCTCGACATGCTGGTCAAGGCGCAGATCCAGTTGTTGCGCCGCGTTGCCGCCGTTGACGGCGATTTCGAGCAGACCGCCGCTGCCAAAGTATGCCAGCGCCGTGCCCGCGGGCGCATCGCTAAAGGTCTTGAGCAGGGGGATACGTCGCGGGTGTAGGGAGACGCTGGTGCCGCTGAGGGCGTAGCGTTCTTCCAGCGCAGTTTGCTGTAGGTTGGTAATCGCGTTGCCGTAGTGGTCGATGTAGAGAATGCGGCCAAACGCGCGGTCGTCCTCGTATTCGGGCTTGGGCCAAGGGGCGGTTACCAGCTCTCCGTGCTCGGGGCCGACTTGCTCGAGTGAAGCTTGACCACTGGCCAGATGCGCGCCGACGGGCGTAAAAATGTCCCGCCCGTGAAAGGTGTGGGAGACGTTGTCGCGGAAAAAGTCTTCGTTGGTAATCCGATGGCAACGCGTGACCTTGCGACCGAGCCAACCGAAGAGGCCGTTATCCGGTCCGACGAAATACCGGCCCTCGGCTTTGAGTGCGACGGCGGCCCGTTCCGAACCAACGCCGGGATCGACGACGGTGACGAAGACGGTCCCCGCGGGGAAGTCGAGCCAGCATTGGCTCAGGATAAAGGAGGCCGCGGCGATGTCGCCCTGATGGACGTGATGGGAGATGTCAACCAGCGCAGCCTGTGGGGCGATAGACCGGGCGACGCCCTTCATGGCTGCCGCATACCAGTCGCGAACCCCGAAATCAGTGAGAAAGGCGAGGGTGCTCATGTCGTTTAACTTAGTGAGCTCTATCAAAATGAAAACAGCATAATGCATCGCCTCGCAAACTGCTCCAACGGGGCATGCTAACAGAATTCGAAAATTCCCTTGGATCCGCTTTTTGGGGTGCCTTGCTGGCGCTACTGGTGGGGCTCCTCGCTAGTGCCGGTGAGGTAGGTGTTGGCGGCTTGTTGGGATTCGGTGAGGAGCTCGTCGAGGTTTGCGGATTGCTCCGTCGGCAGAAAATCGCCGGTGTCGATCAGGTGGCTTTCCTCAGCGGATGCGGCGGCGGCAAAGCGCTCGAAGCAGGCGCTGGCGGCAATGCCAATCATGCTGTGGAGCAGGCGCGCAGATTCATTGATGTGGCCAGCTTTGCGCTTGGAGTGATAGCGTTGCAGGAGATTACCCAAGTCCAGTACGGACATTTCCAGGACTTCGCGAATGAGAGCAGGGTCGCCACTTAGCCGCCGATTCAGCAACTCCGGGTCGAATAGCCGCGAATCCTTTTTCGTATGGGTGGGGCGCTTGCCGCTGACCTCACCGAGGCAGCGATTGATCGCCGCCGCGACATTTTCCGGGCTGAGTGGCTTGACGATGCAGTCATTCATCCCGGCAGCGAGACAGGCGCGGTGGTCCTCAGCCCGAGCGTGGGCGGTCATGGCAATGATGGGGGTCGTGGTGCGGCGATGCTCGGTCTCCCACTCGCGGATGGCCAGCGCAGCCTCTAACCCGTCGACTTCCGGCATCTGGACGTCCATGAAAACGAGGTCATACTGGTTTTGGCGAAAGTATTCCACTGCTTCGACGCCGTTGGCGGCGGTGTCCACCGAGACGCCCAGCCGGTCGAGCATGCCGCGGGCAACGAGCTGGTTGACGCGGTTGTCTTCGGCCAGCAGGGCATGGGCGGCGTGTTTCTTCATCCACTCACGGACGACCTCCACTTGATCGAGTGGTTGGGGCTGCGGCGGAAACGGTGAGCGGGAGAACGAACCGGGAAAGCCCGAGGCCGTCTCGGGCGCTTTCTCAAAGTCAGCAGTAAACCAAAATTCCGAGCCTTCGCCGGGGTTGCTGATCACGCCGATTTCGCCGCCCATAAGCTCGACGATTTCTTTGGAAATGGCCAGGCCCAGGCCAGTGCCGCCGTAGAGTCGCGTGGTGGTCGGGTCGGCCTGGGTGAATGCGCGGAAAAGGCGGTCGTGGACCTCGGGTGCGATGCCGATGCCGGTGTCGCGCACGGCAATGCGCAGTTGGCAGCGCTCTTTGCTCTGATCGACGAGATCAATGGCGAGGTGGACACTGCCCTTGGCGGTGAACTTGAGGGCGTTGTCGATCAGGTTGTGGATGACCTGCTTGAGCTTGCCGGAGTCGCCGTTGAGCCGCTGTGGGGTGTGCTTATCGATCTGGCTGGTAAACTGGATGCCAGCCTTCTCGGCGCGCAGGCTGAAGGCGGCTGATAGTTGGCGAATCAGCGCGCGCAGGTTGAAGCGGTGGATGTCGAGCTCCAGCCGACCAGACTCGGCTTTGGAGAAGTCGAGTATCTGGTTGATCAGGGTCAGCAGGGATTCGCTGCTGGTCAGGATGTGCTCAGCTGTGTCGCGGTGTTCCTCGGTTAGATCGGGCTTGTCGAGGAGCAGGTGAGTCATGCCGATCACGCCATTGAGCGGCGTGCGGATTTCGTGGCTGATGTTGGCGAGAAACTGGCTCTTGGCCTGGCTGGCTTCCTTGGCTTGTTCGGCCAGGCGGCGAAGGTCTTCTTTTTGATGGATGGACTCGGAAATGTCCCAATTGGTTCCAACCATACGGGTCGCCGTGCCCTTGTTGTTACGCTCCACGGTCGCAAAGGCGCGCAAGTGGCGGACCTCGTTGTCGGGGCGCACGACACGAAAGGGCAAGTTGAACGGGTGGCCGTTGTGCAAGGCCTCCTGCAAACGGTCGAAATACAGATCGACGTCCTCAGGGTGTATCCACTTCCGCAGGTCATCGATACTACCGCCAAACTGTCCGCTACTAATGCCGTAAAGGCGCAGCATCTGTTCGTCCCAGGTCATACGATCAGTGACGACATCCCAATCCCAAACGCCGACGCCACCCGCACGCGTGGCGAGCTCCAGGCGTTCGTTAGCGGCTTTGAGCTCGCGTTGGAGGCGGTGGTGTTCGGTGACATCCTCGATCTGGGAGACGAAAAAGCGCAGCTTGCCCTCGGGATCAAAGACGCTGGAGACGGTCAGCTTGGCCCAAATCGCGTGGCCATCGGCATGGATGTAGCGCTTTTCGAGGCGGTATTCTTCGGCGTCGCCATTGACGGTGTTACGCAGATACCGCTGGCTCAGGGCGATGTCTTCCGGGTGGGTGATTTCGAGAAACGTGATGCCAAGCAGCTCCTCCCTGCTGTAGCCGAGGATGCGGCACAGGGATTCATTGATGCGCACCCAACGCCCCTCCAGTGTGCATATCGCCATTCCTATGCCGCTTGCGTCAAAGGCGGCACGAAAACTAGCCTCGCTTTCCGGAATCGGATTGTCGGAGGTGATAGATAAGGGCGATAAGGCTTTGGGGGTTGGACGCTCGTTGGGGGTGAGCTCCGGTTCCATTTTGGGGATGGTATACTGTTAGTCGAATCTTTCATTTAGGGCAAATTCCCCACCTTTGTCGAGACAACACTTGATTATACCCAACATACTTTCAGACTTTCGACGCTTCCCTTATCGCGAATATCCATCGACAAAATGCTCCGGCAGCGTTACCGCATCTTTCAATTATGAATTTCTTTGCCAAAATGCTCAGTGCTTCGGCGTTGGCGCTTTTTCTCCTCGTTAGCCCCCTGACTGCGTCCAATCAGGAAATACAGGTCGCCAACGGTGTAGCCAAGGTTTTGCCTGGTTTTACCTTTAATAAACGCCTCTCCGGGCCGACGTTGGAGGACCATATCCTGCTCTTTACGAAAGGGCGGCGCTGCGCCCTGGTGACCTGGACCACCGGGCCGACCAAGACGGCGGCGGTCCCCGTGACGCCCGGCACTTTCCTGATCTACGATACCGAGGGCAACCAGGTCATGCAAATGCCGGTGCAGGACTACAGCCTCCCGGTCATCCTCGGCGATAAGCCCGCGATCTACGTGCCGGAAGGGGAAAACGGGATGCTGCTGGTCGCTGCCCTGGCTGAGCGTATTCAACGGTCAATCACCGTTCGCGGCCCGCAAATGATCTACCTCGATTGCGAGTTTGTGAATCCGCTGGATCAGGTGCTCGTGCTGAATATGCCGGGTAAAAAGAGCGTGGCGCTCAAGCCGGGGGATCGGCACACCGTCACCCGCGAAGTAGCGGTGGGTCGCTCATTCGAGCCGCAGCAGGTGCTGGTCGGCGCATCGGGCATTTTCCAAACCGTCACAATCGAGAAAGAGAATCCACTGATGATCGACGTAAAGGCGAATTTGCCCGGTAAATTGACTGTGGAATTGCTGAACCCGCTGGGTGATCCCTTTGCCGGTCGGATGACTTTGCAGCTGGAGGATTCCGACCAGCTGCCGTTTGAGTTTCCCGTCGAAATGGGAGCGCGGGAGACGATTAAAACACTTGAGGTGCCCCTCGGGATTCAACTGCCGCTGCCGCAGCCCGTCCGGCTTTCGATTTCGCAATATATCGGCGATCCACGGCGGGAGGTTGTCCTGACGCAGACGCCTGCCTTGCAGTTTGTGAACGTCCCCGGATTGAACCCCAATGCGGACAAGACTCCGGTTGCCTGGCAACTGGTGGATGCTGGTGAGGTGGTCTCACAAGTGCGCTCGGGCAATCCGCCATCCGGAGCCCCGTGGGACGTGCAGACGGCCATGATCGCCTATAAATTTGATGCTCCGGGCGCGTCGACCAGCTTGCAACCCATTGCGGTGCAAAATGTTCCCATTGTGGACAAGCCGACCTCGCTCGGACTCTGGATCAATGGTGACGGCTCGGGTAATCTGCTTTCCGTGCGTTGGCGAGACGCGACGGGTAAAGTCTTTCAACCCAAGCCCCGCCCGGTGACCTGGAAGGGCTGGCGTTACGAATCCTTTGCCACGGACGACCGCATGCAGCCGCCGCTGCAATGGGATAGCCTGGTGCATTTGGAAGCGCAGGCACCCAGCTCTGGCGCTGTCATGATCAGTGGTCCGGTCCTGTCCTATCAGTCCGGTGCCGCGAGCAACTTCATTTCCACCCCCTCGAAGAATGTTCAGGTGGAAGAAGACGTTAGCTTCGGTGACCCGGTAAAACTGGACGCCAAACAGCTGGCACCCATTCCCACCTTTCGGGGGGAATAGAGCTTAAAGGAAAAAGGCCAGCACCACGATCGCCAGCACGATGCGATACCAGGCGAAGAGCCCCAGGCCGTGCTTGGACAGGTAATTGACGAGCCACTTGACGGCGAGCATCGCCGAGATCCACGCTACGACGATACCAAATAGCGCCGGGCCGGGATCAATGGCCTTCATCATGACCGGGCCCAGCGTGAGCGCCTTGTAGGCCGACGCGGCCGAAAGCGTGATCAGGCCCAGCAGAAAGCTGAACTCCGCCGCGCGCTTGGGGGTGAGGCCAATGACGTAGCCGCCGACAATGGTCATCATCGAGCGGCTGGTGCCCGGCCACATGGCCACACATTGGAGAAAGCCCACAATGAGCGATTGGCGCATGGTGATCTCGTGCAGGTCATGCCCGGCATCTTCGGGGGAGGGCGGCTGCTTCTTGCGCCAGCATTCCACCCCCAGCATCAGAAAGGCACCGGCAATGAGGGCGATGGCGATAGGAATCGGGTGAAAGAGTTTACTTTCGATAAAGTCATCGAGCAGCAGGCCGAGCACGACAGCGGGCATGAAGGCAGTCAGGATATTTCTCAACAGCAGTAGGCCGCTCTTGCTCTTGCCGAGCACGCCCATGAGCATGTCGACCAGGCGGCTCCAGTAGAGCATGATCACGGCGGCTATTGCGCCGGCTTGGATGATGATCGCATAGGCGTTGGCGACATCTTTGAGCGTCAGCAGACCGTCCTCGGTTTCGATCGGCTTGCCATTGTCATCAGTCAGCACGGTATCTGTGTCGAGGCCGAGCACCGCGTTGGTCAGGATCAGGTGGCCGGTGGACGAGATGGGCAGGTATTCGGTGATGCCTTCGACGACGCCGAGGATGAGCGCATCCGTGTAGCTGATCTCGCTTTTGGCGAGTGTTTCCGTGGGGGCGGCGGGTGCGTCCTGCGCGAAAAGCGGCGCGCCGATTAAAAGCAACAGTATTAGTGGCAGGTTTTTTATCATAGCCGGGACCTCTATCATCTGCCCGAAGGCAGGCAATTTGTAAAGCCTGCTCCTTCGCTAACAAAGTGTTGTCACCACCTGACTGCGCCACTAGACCCGATAAATGTTCTGCCTGTTTCCCAGAAAGAAATTCATGTCAAGCTGCTTGGTTGCATTGGCCTTGCTGCTCGGCGGGGCCGCCGCCATCCAAGCTCAAGAGGCACCCAAGGTGCTGATGGCGATCAAGCTTCCTCCGCCGAAATCCCTGTCCGACGATCTGATGGGCCTGGCGCGGAAAATTGTCCCCGGCCAGCAAACGGAGTTTTTGCCCATGATGGTGCTGGGCCAGTTTGGTTACCCGTCCTTTCCCGGTGTCTCGGAGACGGAAAACGTGACCGTGTTTATCTTTGAGCCTCAAAAGGGCGAGGCCGAGCCTTTCGTTATCATGGCAAAAATGGATAACGACGCCATGCTTAAGAATGCGCTTACTGCGAAGGCTGAGAATACTGGCTCAATGTTTGGCATGCTGACGCCCGGCTTTGTCACGACTGATCGCGATGGGTGGACCTTGTTTTCCGACACTGAGGCCAACTTCACTTACGCGAGTGATATGGACGCTCTGGAGAAAATTGCCGACCAGATGTCGGGCTTCGACATCAATTTGCGTATTTTTATCGGTCCGGAAAACGCCGCGATGTGGACAGAGAAAATTAAAAATAAATTGGCTGATGAGCACCTGCTCGAAGGCGGCAGCGAAAGCGACCCCGAGCTGCTGAGAATGAACCAGTGGACCGATTTTTTTGCATCTATTGCCCAAAATCTGGAATGGTTCTCCGGCGGTATCGATATTGATCCGGAAACCGTTGCGGTGGGCTGGTCAGTGCAAGCCATAGAGGGCACTCCGGAGTATGAGCTGCTTTCCATGAAAGCCGGTGGCGAGGTTCCGGTTGCGCAATACGTGCCTGCTTCGACGTATTCCTACGCCTATCGTTTGGACATGGATGCAGTGCAAAAATATTACGACGTGCTCGAAGAGCGCGGCATGCTGATGGCCACCGATGAGGGCCGTGAATGGATCACCAAGCTCGGCGAATACAATCGCAAGCTGTTCGCCAAAATGGACGGCACGGCGGCCGGTGTTTTTCCCATGTTTGATGAGTCAGTTGTCGGTAATGGCGTCTTGGGAGGAGATATCGATGAAGACACGTTCAACGAAGTCATGCAGTTTTACTGTAATGAATTTTTTCCCTATGCCATCAAAACTCTGGCTGCCGACAGCCCAATGATGAACATGGAATACCGCACTGATGTGGCTAAGATTGACGATCGATCAATTAGTGAGTTAGTAAGTACCTATCGCAATATTCAGGTCGAACTGAATGAAGATGAAGGCAGCGAAGAGTCGGATGTGACCACCGACAACAGCTTCTTCCTGACGATCAATGGCGACATGCTGAGCGCCGCCTCCTTGGAGGTTCTTGAGGGCCTAGCGAAGAATGTCGCTGAGCAAACGCCAGTTGAAGACAGCATTGCTAGCCGCATACAATTGAAAGCAGGGCAGTCTTCGGCTTATCGGATAGATGTTCGCAGCCTGATGAATCTTTTCACGAGTGAATTTGAATCGGAAAGCGAAGTGGCCAGGCAGGCTTATAAATCCCTGGCCAGTAGCGACCTTGAGCCAGTCACCGGCGTCACCTCTTTGGGCGATGGGCGCATGACGGATAAAGTCAGTGCGCCGGTGAGCACCCTGGTGAAATTTGCGGCGACTTATCGCCAGATCCAGCAAGCCGAGGGTGATATGCAAAACCATAGTGGCGGTCAGCCAATGACGCCGCCTGAAGACGCCAATGAGTAAGCCTTGGCGTCATTAAAGAAATCGTATGGCCCGACCACAAACCAAGAAAAGCACCCGCTTTCCCGAGCCCGCGCCGATGCGCCGCGAGGGAGATATGGACGGGCTGCCCTCACTGATGATCGTCAACACCGCGCTCAAGGGATACGCCGCCACGGATGATTTTCCCTACCTCGTGCGCGTTGCCATCGGCTACCAATCCAACGACGATTGCCAGGGGCT
Organism: Cerasicoccus sp. TK19100; assembly: GCF_027257155.1. Classification (NCBI taxonomy): domain Bacteria; kingdom Pseudomonadati; phylum Verrucomicrobiota; class Opitutia; order Puniceicoccales; family Cerasicoccaceae; genus Cerasicoccus; species Cerasicoccus fimbriatus. The sequence goes on along the minus strand of NZ_JAPWDU010000004.1, from coordinate 20,167 downwards.
GCCAACGCCGAAAGAAGAGCGCACGCTTGGCTCGATCGAAGACGCGCTGCTGGCCGCGATTCGCAAGGGAGGCGCGGGCCACTACATCGGAAACACGTCGTGGAACTGCGTGCGCGAGTTCAACTTCTTCGTTGACGATCCAGACCCCGTCGATGAGCGGTTGGAGAAATTTGCGGAGACGCAGCACCGCCCGGTGCAGTATGAGATCGTGGAAGACCCGGCCTGGTCTCAGGTGGAATTTTATTTTGATTACGAGCAATGAGTAAACGCGCTATTGTCATTGGTGCCGGCATCACCGGGCTCACCCTCGGCTGGGCGCTGCAACGCGCTGGCCGCCCAGTGCGCGTCCTGGAAAAGTCTGCTCAAGCCGGCGGTGCGATCCGCACGATTCGCCGCGATGGCTACCTCGTCGAGGCCGGGCCCAACTCACTGCTCGTGAACAGCGTGGTGCTGGAAAACTTTTTCCGTGGCCTTGGGCTGGGCCCGCAAATGCTCAAGCCGGAGGAGGCTGCCAGGAATCGCTACATCCTCAAAAAAGGTGAATTCGTCGCTGCGCCGATGGGGCCCGGTGAGCTGCTTTCGACGCCGCTCATTTCCGGTGGAGCCAAGTGGCGTTTGCTCGGTGAATTCTTTGCCCAAAAGCCCGAGGGGCTGCGTGAAGAAAGCCTGGCCAGTTTTGTGGAGCGGCATTTTGGCCCGGAGATTCTCGACTACGTCGTGAACCCGTTTGTGGGCGGCATTTACGCGGGCGACCCCTGGAAGCTGTCGGCGCAGCACGCCTTCCCGATGCTGGCCGAGGCCGAGAACGAATGCGGCTCGGTGATTCGTGGCATGATCAAAAAGCGCAAGGCCAAGCGCGCGGCGGGCAACACTTTCAAGTCTTATTCGCTTTCCTTCAAAGACGGCCTGCAAGCACTACCCGATGCGCTGGCCGCCAAACTCGGCGATACGCTGACGCTCTCCGCGAGCGTTGAGTCCATTGAGCAAACCGCGTCTGGCTGGTCGGTCCGTTGGCAAGATGGCGATGGTAACACGCACACGGAGACCGCTGCTGATCTTTATCTGACGACGCCCTCGCACGCGTTGGACCAACTTACTTTGCCATGCAAAGTAAGCGAAACACTGACACCGCTCGCGGCAATCGAGTATCCACCCGTGGCTTCGGTGGCGTTGGGCTATGACCGCAAAAACATTAGTCATCCGCTGGATGGTTTCGGTGGCCTGATACCGGAGTTGGAAGACCGCGATGCGCTGGGCGTGTTGTTCTCGTCGTCGCTTTTTGCGGGGCGCGCGCCAGAGGGCAAGGCGCTGCTCACCGTTTTCATCGGCGGCGCGCGTCAGCCCGAGCTTGCCCAAACAGCGGAGGAAGATATTCGCGCCATTGCCGTGCGTGAAGTGAACCACCTGCTCGGTGCTTCCGGCGAACCGGAGTTTGTCGAGGGGACGACTTGGCCCCAGGCCATCCCGCAATACAACGTCGGCTACGGCGATTTTCTTGAAGCAATTAACGAAGCCGAAAAGGAATTCCCCGGTCTCCACTTATTAGGCAACTATCGCGGCGGCATCTCCTTGGGGCAGTGTATTCTCAATGCCGCCAATACGATTGAGCCGCTGGGGTAACGCGCTTTTTGAACTACGAATGGCGCAGATTAACGCAGATCCATAAATGCGTATAATGATCCTAGCTGAGGGAAATCTCGCTGAAACAACCCTCAACGTTCTGCGGCTTTCGCTTTAAAAATATCTGCTGTCATCCGCGCTATTCGTAGTTCAAAAACGTCACCCCAAGTCCTGCTCGAATAGCAGGTAATCGATGTGACGGAACACCAGATCGCCCATCGTGCTGCAGTCGAGGAAGCCCTTGTAGTGGTGGTAGTCGGAGAGCTCGCGTTTTAGTTGCTCGAGCTTTTCGTGAGGCGAGATGGTGTCCTCGCCCATGACGACGCGGAGGTTGTTCAGGCGGTAGGGGATGGTGTTGGCGCGGCGGGCCATGAGCGCGCGTTCTTCGATCTGGTATTGCTGGATGGTCTCGTAGTTGAGCAGGCCGGTGCAGAGCTGCACGACGGGCAGGTTGTCCTTGAAAAACTGCGGCAGGTAAATCTTGTGGCGGCCTTCGTAGCTCTGCTGGTCGAAGTCGATTGGTCGCACGCGGTATTGCTCGTTGTCGAAGTCGGGCGTGATGCCGACCACGTAGTTATACGAGCGCATGTCGCCGAGCAGGCGCGCGAAGCATCGCTCGTTAAACTTGATAAACTCCTTGGCGACGCGAACGCGGTTGAGGCTGTCGCGGTTCATGTATTCGCGGATAAACTGGTCGCCCGGCACGCCGACGATGTGCTCTTCGATCAGGGTATCCTGATGCACCAGATAATTGATGCTCGACGGCGAAAGCATCTCCTCCAGCTCCAGTCCGTAGATGCGTGAGGCGTCGGCCTTCTTGACGTAGAAGTAGTCGTAGTTGTCGTTGTATTGGTTAATGATGCGGATGCGGAACGGCTGCGAATTGCCGAACGAACAGAAGTCCACGCGGTCCACCCGCAGGTGCTCGACGCTCTCGTTACCGGCGATCTGCAGCAGCGCGTAAATCCGGGTCAACGCCTCGTTGATTTCGCGGAAAATGGTCGGCTCGTAAATGAAGGTCTGCCACAGCGTGTCCTCGCCATCCTTGTCGAGCAGGGGAAAGGATTCGTAAGGCGAGGTGAGGCCGGAGTAAAGAATCGGCAGGTCGATCTCGCGCCCGTATTGGCTCAGATACGAGTGCAAGTCCGCATTAACCGGGTAGTGTTTCTTGCGCTTGGAAATGACCTGCATGCTCCTAGGTATGACCGGTTTACGGGGAGATTGCCAGCGCGTTTTGCACTGATGCGGTTTTTGCACGGCTAATTGCTGCAGCTAAATTGTACTTTACCGAAACTTGGCCTGTGCCTAGTTTTTGGTGTGATATCTCTATTAACGACTCCGTGATTCCAATAGAATGCCGCCATCTCCTGAACACTCAGTCGCATGAAACCCCTTTGGATAACCGCCGCGCTGTGCCTGTTTATTGGTTTCTCCGTGGGCGTTGTGTTGCGCTCGAAAGGGTATACGATAGAGACGACATCTTTAGATGAGGCGTCGCAGGTCGCGCAACGGTCTACTAGCGCCGACCGCAATGCGCTGGAAGCTGAGCTGGAGTGGACGCTCGACATGCTGGCCGAGATCGAGACGCAGGAGGTGGCGCTGCAAGCAGAGCGCGATGAATTGCGTCGCCATGAAGCGATGTTTCTGGCCGTTCCGCCGGGAAGGAAAACGGAAGCCATAGCCGGCGAGAGCGCGGGCGATCATTACAAGCGTCAAAAGGCTCAGGCCAAAAAGGATGCGATGCTCAACGCCATTCGCGACGGTATTGGCTTTAATAAAGAAATGACGCTGGGCGTCTTCGCTGAGGAGTATTTCGACTGGGATGCCGAGCAAAAGCAGGGCGTCGAAAACGCCTTGGATAAACTCTGGACGCCCATTCGGGAATACGAGGCTGAGAACGCGGTGATCGTGGAAGAGACTCCCATGAAGGTCGCGATAGAAGTTAAGGCGAATCCTGAGCTCGTCGATGCGGCGCTTGCCCAACTGAGCGCAGATCTGCAGGCCAGCGTGGGCAAAGAAGCTGCGGACATCATGCTGCGGGATGCGAGCGTGCAGGCATTTCGCGAGCGCTGGGGCGGAGAACGCACGATCACTTTTACATGCATTGAGTCAGGAGTAGGCAAGCAGTGGAGCAACTGGAATATCAATGAAAGTCGAGGCGGACAACTCTTCTACGGCGGTGGCTTTGCGGATGCGACCGTGCCGCCACTCTACCAGCACCTTTTCACCGTCGAATGATCGAACGCTAGCATGAAACAACTTCTGATAACGGGTGCCTTGTGTTTGCTGATCGGTTTGATGGCTGGCAAGTTGGTGGGCTCACTGTGGAACACCGCAGCGGAGAAGTCGCCAACAAGCGTAGCGACTGAGTCGTCGACAGCGCGCGCTGCGCTGCCCAAGGATGCCAACAGCCAAGCGCTCGCAGCCGAGTTGGCGGAGGCGCGCGGTCTATTAGCTGCGGCGGAGGAACGGCGGGACCTACTGCAAGTCGAGTGCGATGATTTGCAGCGTCGCGAGGCCTTGATGCTCAGGGAGCCTCCCGGTACGAGCACGAAGAGCTTCGAAGGAGAAGCGATGGAAGAGCTGACTCAGCGTCATCAGTTGCAGGTCAAGCACAACGCAATGCTCGAGCCAATCCGCGACTGTATTGGGCTCGATAAAGAGCTGGCGTTGGGGGTCATGTCGCAGGTGTTCTTTAACTTCGATGACCAGCAGAAGCAGGGCATCGAAACCGCGCTGGATAACCTCTGGACGCAGATTCGCACTTACGAGGTGGAGCATTATGAGGTGGTTGAAGAGACACCGAAAAACTTCACGGTCAAAGTCACGGCGAACCCCGAGCTGATCGAGACCGCGCTGGCTCGCCTGCGCGTCGATTTACGGGCTGCGGTGGGGGAGGAGGCGGCCAACATCATGCTACCGAACGTCACCGAAGAAGCGTTTCGTGAGCGCTGGGGCGTCGATCGCACGATCACCTTTCGAAAATTCTATCTTCAAGGGGAAAAGGAGTCAGCAGGATGGGGCTACAGCGTAATGCGTAAAAGTTATACTCTCGGTAGTGGCGGCTTCCGCCATGGTGAAATTCCGCCTCAATACCAGCATCTGTTCTCCGCTGAATAGCGGCCAACCGCAAGCCCGGTCGGGGTGCCGGACTCCACCTTTTAAGGTTCAATGCCCCAACAGTTATTTCCTAAAGCATCGTTTCCGCTCTTGCCCTCAACGGGGGTTTTCGACATACTTTCAGCATGAAAAGTCGGCCCACCAGAAGCCTCCAAGGCTCGTTAAGTATCGCCAATTGTAATCTATAGCGTCGGCGACACTTCTTTGCGCAGACAGCAGGGGGTTGGTCAGAATCACATAAAAGGCCAGGTCCGAATCATGCTTGGCTATGGAAGGATGTCTTATAAATGTTAATGGTTGATATTGTTTTTACTGGTAGGATCGAATTGACAAATTTTGATACTGTTCTAGTGGTTTAATCATATGATTATTCTTTGCGACCTGACTTTGTTGGACGGATCTGAAACTGAAGAAAAAGTAACTGCAAAATCAAGAGAACAAGCATTGACTATTATAGAACGGAAATATGGTAGATTTTTATCATGTGATTTCTACCATGTTGATGGTGATAAAACATATTTTCTAGGTCAGGCAACACCGATTCATGATGCTGGCGAAGGAGGGTTATCTGAGCTGAAATTCTCAGATACTAGTGATATTCCAGAAAATGATGTTGTAACGAATCAATATGCGGAAAGTCGTATTTTGGAAGAATTGCAGAAAACTAATCTCCATTTATCTGGTATTAAATTCACACTCAGAGTTATTCTGGCTTTAATTGTACCTGTTATATTTTATGGCATCAAGGTTACTATTCAATGATGTCTGACCTAAAACAGATTTTTATGAATATGAAGGGGTACCGATTTCATGATGCTAGCTTCCTTCCGCAAAAACAAAATTAGAAACACAGCATGAATTAGTTTGTAGGATGCGGAGTATTCGCGGTATGTGGCGAGGGAGGCGGGTGAGCCTAACGTCTTCCCAGTTCTAGAGAATGCATTGACAGATACACACGTTTGTGCTATTGTATGTGTATGAAGCGAACGAATATAGTACTCGACGAAAAGCTCGTTGGGAAGGGGATGCGGCTCACCGGAATTGATACTCAAAAGGGTTTGATTGATTATGCCTTGCGGGAATTGGTTCGCCGTAAGGAGCAAAAGAGCATTCTTAAGCTCAAGGGCAAGGTCGGCTGGGAAGGCGATCTCGACTCATTGCGGGCGAAGCGAACCTAGGCATGGTCATCGTCGACACCACTGTCTGGATCGATTTCCTGCAAGGGCGAGAAACCAAAGAAGTCGCGACACTGGAAGCGCTCCTTGCCGATGAGGTGGACGTCTTCATCACGGGGATCATTGTTCAGGAAATTCTGACGGGAGTGAAAGCCAAGAAAGACCGGGCGAAAGTTATCAAGGAGCTCAGTCACTTTATTCTGATTAGCCCAACTTTCGATACGCATATTCAAGCGGCGGAAATTTACGATACTTGCCGGAAGCAGGGGCTCACGATTCGAAGCATCATAGACTGTTTGATCGCCGCGTTGGCGCTCGAATATGATCTTACGATCTTGGAGAAGGATCGGGACTATTCCTTTATCGCCAAAGTCTTTCCGCTGAAAAACTTTCGAGTGGGGTAAGGCTATTGAGAAGTCCCACCCCCGGTCCTACTGAAACCGGCGGCGTAAATTCGTGGGCAGGATGCCGAGCTCTTCGCGGTATTTGGCGACGGTGCGGCGGGCGATTTTTACATCGTCCTGGGCAAGGATTTTTACCACCTCCTGGTCGCTGAGCGGCTTGGCGGGGTTTTCGTTGCTGATGATGTTCGCAATGCGGTCCTTGATGGACTTGTTCGAGACGGCCTGGCCGTCCTTGCCCTGATAGCCGGGCGTGAAGAAATACTTGAACTCAAACACGCCGTGCGGCGTCTCGATGAACTTGTTGGCGATGGCGCGGCTGACGGTCGTTTCGTGGACGCCGACGGTTTGCGCGATCTGGTTCATGGTGAGCGGGCGCAGCTTGGAAACGCCGTATTCGAAAAAGTCCAACTGGAACTTCAAGATCTCTTCGGTGATGCGCTCGATGGTCTGCTGGCGCTGCTCGATGGAGTTCATCAGGAAGCGGCCGGCGCGGATCTTTTCGCGGATGTATTCCTTGTCTTTGCCGATGATTTTCCCGGTGGCAATCATCTCCTTGTAGGCGGGGCTGATGCGCAGGCGCGGGATGTAGTCGTTGTTGAGGATGATCTGCCAGGTGTCGTCGCTTTTTTCGACGGTGACGTCGGGCACGACGATGCGGTTGTTGTCGTCGCTGAACTTACTGCCGGGGGCCGGGTCGAGCGTGGCAATTTCCTCAATAGCGAACTGCACTTCCTCGATCTTCGAGCTGGTCTTGCGCGCGATGTCCGGGATGCGGTGGCGCAGGAGGAGCTCGTAGTGGTCGCGAATGATTTCCGCGGCGAGGGTGTCGTCGCGCTCGGTCAGCTTGAGTTGGGTGAGGAGACAATCCTGCAAATCCTTGGCACCGATGCCGGGCGGGTCGAGTGACTTCAGCACGTCGGCGGCTTTTTGCATTTCGCCGAGGGGGAGCTGGGTCATCAGCGCGGCGTCGGAGAGGCTGATGGTGAGAAAACCGCGGTCGTCCAGGCTGCCGATCAAGTAGTCGACGCCTTCCTTTTGCTGCGGGGTTAGGTCGCAGAGGTCGGCTTGGCGAAGGAGGTGCTCCTGCAGGGATGTTTCGCTGACGAGCGAGTCGAAAAAGTGCTGGCGGCGTTGGGCGTCCTCACTGGTAAACTGCGAGTTCGAGGCCTCCTGCGTGTAGTATTCGCGGTAATCCTCGTCGAGCTGGCTGAGCTTGGAGTAGTCCTCCTCGCTGAGCTGCATTTCGTCGGTGCTGGCGGGCTCGCTGTCGTTGGTCTCCTTGTCCTCGCTGGCTTGCTGCTCAATGCTGATGCCATCCACGGGCAGCTCTTCGAGCGTCGGGTTTTGCTGGAGTTCCTCCAAGATGGAGTTGCGCAGCTCGAGCGTAGCTGCCTGTAAAATCTTAAGGGACTGACGCAGCTGCGGCGCTAGAACAAGCGACTGCGTCTGCTTCTGAACCTGTTGAAGTCCCTGATGTGCCATGGATTACTGGAAAATATGCGCTCACGTCGGGGTATTTAGGTGCGCGTTACGGTGTGGTTAGCGTTGTGCGTGACGTTCGGCGGCGGAATCGCCCTCGGGACCGAAGAGGTCTTGCAAGTAGAGGGCGAGTTTCTCATTGGTCGGCCCGTAGCCGTCACTGTAAAGGTAAACTTCGAGCGCGGTGAGTAGCTCGGTGGCAGACTGGTAGCGATCCTCGCGATTACGGGCGAGGGTGCGATACAGGATGTCGTTCAGCTTGTCATCGACGCCGTCGCGCATGCGGCGGAAGTCCGGCAGGTCCAGCGTAAGGATGCGCTCACGGGTGGTTTCGGAGTCTTCGCCTTCGAAAATGTTGTAGCCCAGCAGCAGCTCGGAGAGGACGATGCCGCAAGGGAAAATATCGGCGCGTGCGTCGGTGACTTCCTTGCGTGCTTGCTCGGGGGAGAGGTATTCGTCCTTACCGGCAATGACTTCGCCTTCCTCGTTATACATCAGGTCGAGCGCCTTCGCGATGCCGAAGTCGGTCAACTTCACGTCGCCTTCATAAGCGAGCATGATGTTCTTCGGGCCGACGTCGCGGTGGACAATGCCCACGGGGCGGCCATGGACGTCGCGCTTGTTGTGCGCGTAGGCGAGGCCGCGGGCCACACGGGAGACGATGAACACCGCCAGATCGACGGGGATTAGCTGATTGGTCTCAATATGATGGTTAATAAACTCCTCGGTGTTGAGGCCGTTTACATATTCCATCACCATGAAATACTGGTCACCTAGAGCGCCCAGATGATAGGTCTGGACGATGTTGGTGTGGATAAGGTCAGCGACCAGACGGGCTTCGCCGATGAAGTTACTGCGAAACTCGTCGAACACCGAAAACTCCTCACGAATGAGCTTAATGGCGACAACTTTGCAAAACTCGTCGCTGCCATGTTGTCGGCCTTCATACACCACGCCCATACCGCCTTCGGCGATCTTCCGGGTTAGCTCGTAGTGTATTTCGTTGAAGAGGTGTTTTAACCGTTCCACTGTTGGGCAAGATAAACGACGAAGCGTTTCAATCAAGCGGAAATATCGAAATGTGCACGTTTCTTGCTCAGCGCTGAGAATCCGCTCCACGTTTGACATTGCGGCGGCAATTAGTCACATTTTTTGGATGATCAATTTAACAGAATCCGCCGCCGCCCAAATTCGTAAGCTGCAAGCCGACGCCGATGCGGCCGACAAACTGCTTCGCGTGTTCATTGAGCCAGGTGGCTGCTCGGGTTTTGAATACGGGATGACTTTCGATGCGCCCAAGGACAACGATCATCGCTTGGCCGACCAGGGGATTGAGTTCCTTGTCGACCCGGACAGCTATTCCTACCTCGACGGCTGCCGCATCCACTTTGATGACGGTCTGCACGGCAAGGGCTTTGAAATTAACAACCCCAACGCAGCCTCCACTTGCGGCTGCGGGCGTTCGTTTAATTAAAGGTAAAACTCAGTATTCAAAATGCAAAAGGCCAGTGGACTGCAGGTCTTTAAGCTGAGCGTATGCTTACTATGACTTCGTTCTAATGCAGGAATACTCTGCAAAAGTTGAAATCTTAGGTCCCCGACCACCTTATTATATGGTTGCAGAGCACGTTTGGGGAGAAGGAGTCGATATTGACTCCGACGGCGATTCGAGTTTTGCAGATGACCAAGAGTGGACTGAGCTAACGCTAGAGAAAAGGCCACAGATGGGTGAGCGCATAGATGTCGACCCTATTTCTATGCACCCACTAATTCTAAATGTCGTTTCACAGGACCCTAAACTCGTAAATAAGGTCGCCGATTTTCTGGAGATTTGCTGTGGCAGAAGGATAACACCTTTTGTATAACTTAGTGCTGTAATTATCTTTCGGTGCGAATATTCAGCTTAGTTTCAATCCATTTTCACGGCTGAAACATCGTAACGGCGCGAGCACTTTCCACCATGAACCAGATCGCAAAGCCGGCTAGAGGCAGGTAGACCAGCGCCGCTTTCCAGCGGCTAATACGGCCTGAGTCATACTTGCCGAAAGTAGCGCGCTCGAAGGCGCTGTAGCTGAAACGGCGAAACTTCGGGATGAGCTTTCGCTTGCCATGCAGGCGGTCCCGCGCGGCCCGGCGTTGGCGGCGGTGGTAGAGCCAGCGAAAGAAAGTCTTAATCATGGGCGCAATAATATCGCGATGGGCTACTCTTGGCGAGCGCTTACCATTTGACACGCACAATATGCTGCGCAAATAAATTCGCTGACATGAATCTCCCGCTTACCCCCGAGGAACTGCTGCGCAAGCTGCAATGGCCTGAACGCCCGGTCGACATGGTGCTCGATACCGATACCTACAACGAGATCGACGACCAGTTCGCGCTTGTTTATTCACTGCTTTCGCCCGAACGGATGAACGTCAAGGCGATCTACGCCGCGCCGTTTCATAACCAGCGATCCAGTGGCCCCGGCGACGGCATGGAGAAGAGCTACGAGGAAATCCTCCGCTTGCTGGAGTTTATGGAAACGCCGGCCAGCGGGTTTGCGTTCCGCGGCTCCGCCGAGTGGCTCGCCAACAAGCAGACTGCGCCGCAGAGCGAAGCTGTGGATCACATGATCGAGCTCGCCCGCAGTTACAGCGAGGACCAGCCTCTTTATGTAGTCGCGATCGGGGCCATTACCAATGTTGCCGCCGCGCTGATTGCCGCGCCCGATATCGCACGCAAGATCGTGGTTCTCTGGTTGGGTGGGCATCCCGTCTACTGGCCGTCAGCGAACGAGTTTAACATGCAGGGCGATGTGCTGGCCTCGCAATATATTCTCGACTGCGGGGTGCCGCTGGTGCGATTCCCCTGCGCGCTTGTCGCGGAGTCGTTAACCTCGACCATTGCCGAGATGGAGCGCTACGCCAAGCCTTGCGGCAAGACGGGGGCTTACCTTTTTGAGATATTTTCGACTTACGAAGAGCGCCTTAAGAATCCCGGCTGCTCAAAGGTGGTCTGGGATCTGGCTCCGATCGGCTGGCTCGTCAACCAAGGCGGTTTTAAAAGCCACCTCATGCCTAGCCCGATCCTTAATGCGGAGTTGACCCTGAGCATTGATCCGCGCCGCCACACCATTCACGAAGTCACCGCTATCGACCGCGATTACATTTACAAAGACTTGTTTACGAAGCTGGCGAAACTGGCTTAACTGGTTCCGTGAAAACAACCACGCAGACCATTCGTAAGCTAAAGGGCGAGCGGCCGATCGCCATGTTGACGGCCTATGACTTCATTACTGCGCAACTCGCGGGGGAGGCTGGGGCGGACATGATTCTCGTCGGCGATTCGCTGGGGAACACCGCGCTGGGCTTCGATTCGACGATCCCGGTGACCGTCGATATGATGCTCCACCATTGCGCCGCGGTTGCCCGCGCCAAGCCCAATGCGCTGCTGATGTGCGACGTGCCTTTTGCCGTCGCGGGGCATTCCACGGATAACCTGCTCGATGTCTGCGCGCGCATGCTCCAGCAAGCCGGGGCCGAGTGTGTGAAGATCGAAGGTGGGGTCCGCCGCGCGGAAAAGTGCGCTGCTATTGCGCGTGCCGGTATCCCCGTGATGGGCCACATCGGCCTGAAGCCACAGGACGTGCTGCAACTCGGCGGTTATCGCAAGTTTGGCAAAACTGATGGCAGCCGCACGGCCTTGCTCGACGAGGCCAAGGCCTGGGAAGACGCGGGTGCTTTCTCGCTGCTGCTCGAAATGGTCGACGAAGACGCGGCCGGCATGATTACCGATGCGGTCAGCATCCCGACGATTGGCATCGGGGCGGGGCCACGGGTGGACGGCCAGGTGCTGGTCATCTCGGATGCCCTCGGCATGAATGCTGGCAAGTATCCTGGCTTTGCGAAGAAATATGTCGACCTGCGCGAAATCGCGGTCGAGGCCTTGGGCCGCTATGTGAGTGAAGTGCGCGAACGGAAGTTTCCGGAGTAGCTTTTCTCGAGCAGATGCCGCCTCGTTTTTAAGAAGCAACCGAAAGAAGACTCTCCGCGCTGATCAGTCGGCGAGGGGAATTGAAAACTGGAAGGTCGTGCCCTGTGGGCCGGTTTCGACCAGGTAAATGTCGCCGCGGTGGCTCTTAATGATCTGCTTGGAAATGGCCAGACCAAGGCCGGAGCCTTCCTCGCGGCCGGACAGGAAGGACTGGAAAATGCGGTCGCGCAGATTGGCGGGAATGCCGGGACCGTTGTCGCGCACGCTGACTTGGCCGACGGGCATTTCTTCGCTGCCGCTGCACTCGATGGAGACTTCCACCTTGCCGCCATTGGGCATGGCTTGAAATGCGTTGAGCACCAGGTTGAGCAGGACTTGCTGGATTTGCCCCTTGTGCGCCTCGACGCTGAGCGGACCCTTGTGGGTTTTACAGACGAGCTCGACGCCGGTTTGCTCCGCCTTGAGGCGCACCAGCAGGATGGTTTCCTCGACGAGTTTATTCAGGTCGTAGAGCGAATGCATGCCCGTGCGGCTTTTGCCAAAGGACAAGACGCGGCCGACAATTTCCTCAAGTTGGAGGATTTTCTCGCTGATCACCACCGTGTCCTGGTGGCGTGGATCGGCGTCGTCGAAGTCCAGAGTGAGCGACTCAAAGAGCAGCTTGATCACGGTGAGCGGGTTGCGGATTTCGTGCGCGATCTCCGCCGAAAGCAAGCCAAGCGTGGTCAGGCGTTCGTTTTTGCGCAGGCTTTCCTCACTCTGGAAAACGCGGGCGTAAAGCTTACTGTTTTGGATAGCCACGGCCCCCATGGACGCCATGGAGGTGAAGAGCTGGCGCTCGTCGTTGTTGAAGCGGTGGGGGGTGTCGGTGTAGGCATTGAGCACGCCAATTGCGCGTCCGTCGACGATGATGGGCGTCGCCAGCAGGGAGGCCAGGCCGGCACTTTGCGTGATCTCGATAAAATGATGCTCCTCGGTCTGGGGCAGGTTTTGAATCGCCACTTGCTTACGGCGGTCGATCGCCACGCCGACTGCAGTTTCGTTGACTGGCAGCTCCTCCTGATAATCGATCGGGCCTTCGGTGCCGGAGACGACCTCCAGCTTCAGGCGTTTGCGGTCCTCGGTCAGCAGGTAAATCGCGCAAATACTGCAATGCATGAGCTTACGCGATTCGCGGGTGAGCGACTTCAGCACGTCGCGCAGTTCGCGCTTGCCGCCAAGTAATTGGCCAATGCGCAGCAGGGTCTGCAACTGGTGGTTTTTCTCTTTGAGTTGCCGGATCAGCCACAAGCGGCTGACCACCGATGTTGCTTCAATCGTGAGCAGAGAAAGGAGCTTGAGGTCCTGTTCGCTAAAGGCGTTTTCGCGGTCACTGTCGACATTCACCACTCCGACCGGTGAGCCATCGATCAGCATTGGTGCGGCCATTTCGGAGCGGACGGAATCTTTGACCGCAATGTAGCGCGGCTCGCGGTGGACGTCGGGTACGAGTAGCGGCTTACCGTGCAGGGCAACCCAGCCCGTGATGCCGATGCCCAGCGGTAGTGAAAATTTATTCTTCAGCTGCAGGCCACGGGTAACCTCGATTTCGAGCAGATTCGTGTCCGGGTTGGTCAGCGCAACGGACGCACTGGAGGCACCGAGCACATCGACCAACTCCTGCAAAATGGCTTCCAGGGCCTCGCGCGCATCATCGGTTTCACTAACCAGCCGGCTAATGCGGTAAAGCGAATCGATAACGGAGCGTTCAGGCGCGGCTGTTTCCATGGGGAATTTTTAAGGTTCGAAAGGTTTGAAAGTTCGAAAGGTTCGAAGGTTTGGAAATGAAAACCTTAAGTGACGTGCCGAGTTATGGAAACCTCCAAATGTCGACTACAACTCTCAACCTTCGAACATTACAAACTTTTCGAACCTTCGAACGCCCGGCCACAGGCCGGGCTATCCCGCAGCGGCTTCGAACTCGTCGTGGGAAATAATGCGCTCGATCTCGTCTCGGAGCGGAACGAGGGTGTCGGTGTTACTGATTGCCAATGGACGTGTCGGCTCGATGTAAAAGGTGTCCAGCGCAGCTCCGCGCTCGGTGGAGATGCGGGCGAAGCTGATGTCGTAGCCGTGTTTGAAAATCGCGTGCGCCAGTTGGTAGAGCAGGCCCAGGTGGTCGTTTGCCTGGACTTCGACAATGGTGCGCTTGAGCGAGAGCTCGTGGTAGACGTCGACCTTGGACGGGATCGGTGCGCGCAGGCGGTTCATCTTGCCGGAGCCAAAGGCGGAGGCAAGCTTACGGGCTTGCTCCTTGATGGCTGGCATCAGGTCGGTATTGTGCAGGAGCGCCTTTTCGAGCTGTTCGCGGAACTTGGCTTCGGCCTTGGCGTCTTGCACGGGTCCACCGTCAGCGGCGACCACATAAAAGGTGTCGATGGTGATGTGGTCGTTGCGGGAAATCGCCTTGGTGCTAAGGATGTTGACCCCGGCCACCGTGAGGGCACCAGCGAGCTTGTAGAACAGACCGGCGCGGTCCCAGGTGACGACGTTGACGACCGTCATGCCCTGGTCCTCATCGGTGCGCCAGTTGATGACGGGCACCAGAGAGCCAATACTATCCGCCTCCGAAATGGTCTCCAGCAGCTCGTTCACCATCTGGACGTGGAGGATGATGTCGTCCGCGTCGTTATGGATGAAATACCGCTCTGGCAGCAGATTGAAGTGGGCGTCGATCTGGTCCTTCTCGATGTCGGGCAGGCGTCGCTCAATGATTTCGCGGTAGATCATCGATTTGCGCTCCTTCCTGCGTTTGACCATCGCATCCGGCTCGTGATGAAGGTGTTCAAGGGTAGCATGGAAAAGATTCTCATGGAGGGTTTGTTTGTAGCTGTTCCACAGGCTACTGGCTGTGCCCGAAGCATCGCAATAAGTGTGCACGTAAAGGTAGCGAAGGGTATCTTCGTCTCCCACCAATTGAGCAAAAGAAGCGATGGTTCTTGGGTCATCAATATCCAGCCGTTGCCAGAATCGTGCCATTTCCAAATGATTTTCGACGATTGTTAAAATTATTTTCCGTCTTTTGTCGTCGATGCCGAGTCGGCGCAGGATGGGCTCGGCGACTTTTACCCCGTTCTCGCAGTGGCCGCTGACGCCGTCGGATTTTCCCAGATCATGCACGAGGAGAATGAGATACAGCAGCGCCGGCGTCTCGGTTTTGATCAGCGCCTGGTGGTATTTGGCACCGTTTTTGCCCTCTTCACGGAAGACTTCGTCGAGCTTGCGAATAGTGTTCAGTGTGTGGATATCGGCTGTGTAGCGGTGATAAAACTCGTGCTGCACGAGGCAGGTGATATCGCCAAACTCCGGCACGAAACGCCCCAAAACGCCGGTCTCGTGCATGAGCAAGAGCGTTGGATAAACGTTGCCCCGCGTCTGCAAAATAGAGCGGAAGGTGCGGTTGGCCGACTCGTTATGGATCAGCTTGGCATCGATCAAATCCAGGGACTGGCTGATCAGAACGCGCAGGTCGAGATCGGGCTCCAGATCATATTGCTGGAGATAGCGGAAGACGCGAATGATGCGCGTTTTGTCTTCCTTAAAGGTGTTCCTGGACTCGGCCGAGAGCGTGTTGGGCGTGATCAGGAAGCCATCGAGGTCCTTTTGCCGGTCTTGGCGGCGGGAGTCGATTACGGCCTGGAATGTGTAGCCGCGGTTGGCGTCCAGGTTACTAAAGGCCAGGCGCTGTTCGAGCAGCTTCGAGGTCTGGTAAATGTAATTGGCGTGCCGGTAGTAGTCCTGCATGAAGGCCTCGACGCGGCGGAAAATGTCGTGCTGCTTGTAGCCGAGGTCCCAGGCGATGCTGGGCTGCGCCTCCAGGCTCAGCGTGTCATTGGGGCGCTTGCTGTTGAAGTGGACTTCGTTGCGCACGCGCAGGAGGAAATCGTAGGCAGCGATCAGGTGGTCGCGCTCCTGGTGGCTCAGGAATTTCTTCTCCACCAGCGCGTCCAGCGAGCCGTCGCCAATGCGCACTTCGGCCATCCAAAGGATGTTTTGATAATCACGCAGCCCGCCGACGCCGTTCTTGATGTCGGGCTCCTGCAAAAAGACGCTGCCGCCGTATTTTTCGCGGCGCTCCGCCTGGTCGGCCAGGCGTTGCTTGGCGTAGGCACGCTGATCCGTGCGGCGGTAATATTTACGGTAGTTTTTCTCGAACTCGTCGAATAGCTCGGCGTCGCCGCAAATGTGACGTGCTTCGAGCAGGGCGTTGAGCGTTTGGACGTCCGCCTTGGCCTCGGAAACGGTTTCTTTAACCGTCCGGCTGGAGTGCCCGACCTTCAGGCCGAGGTCCCATAGTGGGTAAAGGATCTCATCGGACATGACCTCCTGTAGCGGCTTGAGCAGCTCCGGCTTAGCCTTCTTCGGGTAGAGGAACATGATGTCGATGTCGCTCAGCGGGCAAAGCTCGGCACGCCCGTAGCCGCCCAGCGCCAACATGGCGACGGAGTAGGGGGGCGGGCCTTTCTTTTTCTCATACACGGCCAAGGCGTTCAGAAACAGCCGCTCGATCAGCACATCGACCATCATGGTGTGCGCCTTGGCGACGCGCAGGCCGCCATCGCCTTTGTCGTGGTAGCGCTGCAGCATCTCGTGCTCCAGGCGCTGATATTCCTTGAGCTGCTTCAGGCGCTCACCCGACGGCGTATCGGGACCAAAGGTCAGCCGCTTATCTGCGTGCAGGCGGATGCGTCTAAATAATGGGTCCTGTAATCGCTTGTTCAAGTGTTGATAAAAAGACGCACACCCGTAGCTGAATTTCAATGGGAAATACTGCATCGGACACCGATAAGATAACTTTATTCTCAAAGATGAATGAGGTTGATGCAAATCCGGGCTTTGCTAGCATTCTGCGTCATGAAAAAAGTTCTCCTGACCGGCTTCGGCGATTGGGCCGGCAGCTGCGCCAATCCAGCAGGCGAGGTCGCCAAGGCGCTTGACGGTGCCAAGCTCAACGGGGCAATCGTGACGAGTGTCATTGCCCCTTCCATTTTCAAGGAAATGATCCCCTGCGTGGTCCGCGCAATGGACGAGCATCAGCCCGACATCGTCCTGTCCATGGGCGAATACAATGGCCGCACCATGATCACCGTGGAGCGCATTGCCCAGAACATCATCGACGCCACACGCTACAACATGAGCGACGACGTTGGCGACATGCCGCAGGACGCGCCCGTCGTCCCCGGTGCCCCGTATGCCTACCCGGCCACGGTTCCGCTGCGCGCCATGGTCCGAGCGATGCGCGATGCAGGCGTCCCGGCGGATATCTCGGACACCGCCGCTACCTTTGGGTGTAACTTGCTGATGTTCGGCGTGTTGCACCACATTTCAGTGAATGACTTACCTGTGCGCGCTGGCTGGGTCCATTTGCCTTCTCTGCCGGAAACCGCCGCGCTGGACAAAAATGTCGGCCTCCCCAGCATGGCTCTCGAAACGCAAGTAGCCGGCCTTAAAGCCGCTATCGAAGCCTGCGCCGCCCACGAAACCGACATCGATGCACCGATCTCAGGCCGCCTACAGATTTAGCGGGTATTATACCACGATTTTTGCCTCAGTTATGGAGTGCGCCAGCCTTCTGGCGCTAGACGCAACCGGGGTTATCGCTTTTCCGTCAGATTGCCTTCGACGTATTGGTGAATTAAGCCGGAGATGAGCGCTTGGTAGGGGATGCCCTTCTGAATCGCTTTACGCTGTATGCCTAATAGATCGTGGCTGCTGAGTCGAATGTTGATGCGCTTGTCCTTTTTGAAGGTATTTTCACCCGCCGTTTTTAATTGAGACATTAGCTCCGGCGAGGGGCGCGAGAGTGTTGCCTCTCCCTTCTCATAGCTATCGAGAATTTCTTTTTCTTCACTGTCCATTACATGTCCTCCATCTCTTTGCGGTAGTCTCGCGTTGCTTTACGGCTTGGAATTGCGGTCTTCAGAAAGATGGTTTCTCCATCCATTACAAATGGGATTAAGTAAACATAATCATCGATCGGGACTAAGAATATCTGCTGATTGGGGTAGCGCTCCTGATTGGGGTGTTCCATGACTCGCCAAAGTAGGCCTTCCGAAAGCAGCAGTGCGATTTCGTCGAATGAAATGTTTCTTTCCGCTTTTAGCCATTCGTTTTTCTCCGGGTTCCAGTCGAATTTCACTACTGAATAATAGTATGCCTTTCAGGCACACGGTCAAGTCGGCATATAGGAAATCTTCCGAGTAATGCTTCACTTATTAAAGACACGTGGACTCAGAGAGAGGTATTTCAGCTTCACCCTCGGCTCGTCATTAAATCTTTTCATGCAAATTTGACGATTTGGTAGCATAATTGCTTTCGGTGGGCGTTTGTCTTGCCAAGCGCGTTGTTCTTGGCGGGACTGTCAGTTTCCTGTCACTATGGTACCGAAGAAATATCCTTATTCTTTCGACCCAACGTATGGTTACACGTTGGAGACGCTCTTGGATATCACCCCGCCAGCGGAGCCCGAGGGCTTTGCAGAATTTTGGCAGCGTGCTTACGAAGAGGCTAAAAATGCCCAGCCCATGGCGCGGCTTGCCGACACCGGCAAGACCGAGAACGGCTGGCGTATCTACGACCTTAATTACACCTCGACCGGTGGCATGAAGATCGGTGGCTGGGTTGGCGTCCCCGTCAAGGGCCCCATCCGGCGTGGCTTCGTCATTGGCCATGGTTACGGTGGTCGCGGTGGCTGCGACACGCATTATCCGCTGCGCGAGTCGGTGATCTTTTACCCCTGCATGCGGGGGCAGTGGTCGCGCAGTATGAACCCGCCCATCTCGCACGAGTCGCAGTATCACGTGCTGCACGACATCGACAAGCCGGACAAATACGTCCTTCGTGGCTGCGTGCAGGATATCTGGGTCGCCGTTACGGCGATGCTGAACCTGTTCCCGCAGGTCGAGGGCCACGTGGGCTACCTTGGCGGTAGTTTCGGCGGGGGGCTGGGCGCGCTGGCGCTTCCGTGGGATGATCGCATCAGCAAGGCGCACTTGAGGGTACCGACCTTTGGCCACCACCCGATCCGGCTCCAGTGCGTGGGGCAGGGCAGCGGTGAGTCCGTCCGCAAGTTTCACCAGAAACATCCCTGGGTCGCTGAGCGGACACTGCCTTACTACGACGCCGCCATCGCCGCGACGCACATCAAAATTCCCGTTCACTGCGCCTGCGCTCTGTTTGACCCCAACGTCTGTCCGCCAGGCCAGTTCGCGGTCTACAATGCCATCCCCGGCAAGAAAAAGAAGCTCTACGTGCAGGATGCCGGGCATTTTTCGTATGACAACGAGGCCCAGCAAGGCCAGGAAATCATGGACGCGATCGAAGCCTTTTTTGAAGACCTTTAGCCACCCTTCAACAACCACCACTCGACCACGAATCCACTCATGAGCACCACTGCTAAAGCTACCAGAGCGAAAACCATCACACGCGACAAGCGCTCCGCGCATAAAACGTCTGCAATGAAGAAACAGCCCAAGGCCAAAGCTCCGGCAGCTCCTGAGTTGCGCGAGATTCACCGTGAATATCACAAGTGGCACAGCCCGCGTCTGGAGCGCGAAATGGAGCTACTTGTCTTTGGCCACTCGGGGACGAAAGTGCTGATGTTTCCCACCGCCGGCGGCACGTTTTATCAATACGAGGACCTCCGGATCATCGACCGCTTGCGCGACAAGATTGCCGACGGCCATCTCCAGGTTTACTGCCTCGATTCCATCGACGGCGAGAGCTTCTACTGCTGGTGGGCTGAGCCGCGTGGCCGCATCGAGCGCCACATGAAATACGAGCAATACGTGCTCGAAGAGGTATTCCCGCTCATGGAGTATAAGAATCCGGGCACGCCAGTCATCTCGTTTGGCTGTAGCCTGGGTGCCTACCACGCCACCAACATTGCGCTTCGCCATCCGCACCTGTTCTGCAAGCTGTGCTCATTCAGCGGTCGGTTCGATCTGACCACGCACATGAATGGCTTTCGCGACCTCTTCGACGGCTATTACGACCAGGACATTTACTACCATACGCCGGCGCACTTCATTCCGAACCTGCGCGACCATGACATCCTCGAAGCTATGCGTCGCATGGACATCCAAATCGTCATTGGCCGAGACGACGCCTTTTATCGCCACAACGTGGACTTCAGCACCAGCCTCCGCCGCAAGGGCATCCCGCACAACCTCCACACCTGGAACGAAGAAGCCCACCGCGGCTACTACTGGCGCCGCATGACGAGCGCGTATGTGTAAGCTGGCCCTGCCGTTTCAATGTTTCATCCTGCGCGCTGGAGCGACTGTCTTTGTTTTGGCTCATGCTATTTTATAGTTTGGGTTTTTGATGATGGCGTTGAGCATGATGATGAGCTTACG